>DASXJG010000179.1:0-16126 GCA_036497525.1 Gaiellaceae bacterium | reverse complement strand
ACGGGCTCGGTGCCGAGCACGATGTTCTCGGCGACGGTCATCACCGGGATGAGCATGAAGTGCTGGTGCACCATCCCGATCCCCGCCTCGATCGCCTCGCGGGCCGAAGAGAACGAGATGGGCTTCCCGTTGAGGATGATCTCGCCCCCGTCGGGCCGGTAGAGCCCGTAGAGGATGTTCATGAGCGTCGACTTGCCCGCGCCGTTCTCGCCGAGCAAGGCGTGCACCTCGCCGCGCCGCACGTCGAACGAAACGCCGTCGTTGGCCACGACTCCCGGGAACTCCTTGCGAATGTCCCGCATCTCGAGGACGAGATCGTCGGCCACGGGTGTTTCTTACAGGAAAACGAAGGGGGCGGGCCCGAAGGCCCGCCCCCTCGCAACCGGTTCGTGCTGACCTACTTGAGGACCGCCGGGGGCTTGAGCTTGCCCTGGATGATCTTCGTCTTGTAGCTGTTCATCAGCTTGATCCACGACTTCGGCACCTTCGGGCTGATCTTGCCGACGCCCACGCCGTTGTTCTTGAGGTTGAAGAGCAGGTCATGGCCGCCCTTGAAGTGGCCCTTCGAGGCCGCGACGATCGTGTTGTAGACGCCCACGTCCGTCTTCTTCAGAGCGCTCGTCAGGATCCGGTTGGCGACGCTGTACTCGTCGGCGTCGACGCCGATGCCCCACTTGTGCAGCTTCGAGGCCTCCTTGAGGGCTCCGTCACCGCAGAGACCGGCGACCTGGAAGATGACCTGAGCCTTCTGGCCCTGGATCTCGTTCTGCGCGATCGCCGAGCACTTGGACTGGTCGACGAAGTCGCCGGAGTACTGGACGACGACCTTCGTGCCCTTGACGGCCTTGCGTGCGCAGTACTTGTAGCCGGCGATGTAGGAGTCGACCGGCGGGATCTTCAGACCGCCGGCAACGCCGATGACCTTGTGGCCCATCTTCTTGGCCATCTCCGCCGCGAGGACGCCGACGAGGCAGCCGCCCTCCTGCGTCGCGTAGGTGATGCCCTCTTCGTTCTTGAACCCGCCGATGTCGCTCACGCCATCGTCGGTGATCGCGAACTTGGTGTTCGGATACTGCTGCGCGTACTGCTTGACCGTCGGGCCGAGCAGGAAGCCGGCGGCGATGATGATCTGCGCGCCGTCGTGCACCGCAGTGTTGTAGTTCGGCTGATAGTCGCTCGAGGCGTGCGACACGATCGGGAACGCCGTCCCGCCGAGCTTCTTCGCCGCCTGCTTGAGCCCCTTCAGCTGGTTCTTGTTGAACCCGTTGTCATTGAAGCCTGCAACGTCGCTCACGAGCGCGGCCTTGTAACCGGCCTTCTGCGCTGCGTCCGCCTTCGAGCTGCCGAGCGCGCCGCCGATTGCAATAGCCGCAGCAAGCGCAACAACGCCTGCCGCAAGCATCCAGCGTCTAACCCTCACGTGCCCTCCTCATTCGTCGTAGACCGAGCGGTCCATGAAAGACCGACCGGGCGATCCTAGCCCCATCTTCGACGAACAGGAAGGGGAGCCGGTTAGTCCATTTGGACGGACCCGAACACAAGCATTACTCAGCGTTCGCGTACGTGTGGTACTGGCTTTCGTCCACGAGCACGCGGCGTGGCTTGGAGCCCTCGTACCCCGAGATGATGCCGCGGCGCTCGAGCATGTCGACCAGCCGGCCCGCTCGCGTGTAGCCCACGCGTAGGCGCCGCTGGAGCAGCGAGACGGATGCGGTCTGCGTCTGGATGACGATCTCGATCGCCTTGTCGAGCAAGGGGTCGTCGTCGGGGTCGAACTCGCCGTGTTCGTCGGAATTCTCGCCTGCCTCGGCGAAGACCTCCGGGAGCTCGAGGTAGCTCTCGTCGAGCTCCTGCTCGCGCTGGCGCGTCTGCTCGACGACGAGCGCGATCTCCTCTTCCGACACGTACGCGCCCTGCACGCGCTGCAGCCGAGAGGTGCCCAGCGGCTTGAACAGCATGTCGCCCTGGCCGAGCAGCGACTCCGCCCCGCCCTGGTCGAGGATGACGCGCGAGTCGGTCTGGGAGGAGACGGCGAAGGCGATCCGCGACGGGACGTTCGCCTTGATCATCCCGGTGATCACGTCGACCGACGGTCGCTGCGTGGCGAGGACGAGATGGATGCCGACGGCACGAGACTTCTGGGCGAGACGGATCACGGCGTCCTCCACCGCCTGCGGCGCGACCATCATCAGGTCGGCGAGCTCGTCGATCACGACCAGGACGTACGGCAGAGTCGCCTCGCCGCGCTGGCGGAAGGCGCGGTTGGCCTCGCTGAGGTTGCGCGCACGCACCGACGAGAGGCGCTCGTAGCGCCGCTCCATCTCGGCGAGGCAGTTGGCGAGGACGGCGCTCGCCTCCTTCGGGCTCGAGACGACGGGCGTGAGGAGGTGCGGCACCGACTCGAAGTGGCTGAGCTCGATCCGCTTCGGGTCGATCAGGATCAGGCGCACGTCGTCGGGCGTCGCGCGCAGCAGGACGGAGGTGAGGAGCGCGTTGAGGCAGCCGGACTTACCGGAGCCCGTCGTGCCGGCGATGAGGAGGTGCGGCATCCGCGCGAGGTCGGTCCAGACCGCGGCGCCGGAGATGTCCTTCCCGAGCCAGACCGAGACGGGGCTCGCGGTGGCCGGGAGCGGCTCGAAGATGTCGCCGAGCGTGACGAGATTCGGGGAGAGGTTCGGCAACTCGACGCCGACCGCCTGCTTGCCCGGGATCGGCGCGAGGATCCGGATCTCGGTGGTCGCGAGCGCGTATGAGAGGTCGTCCTTGAGCGCGGCGACCTTGGCGACCTTGGTGCCGGGCGCGAGCTGGAGCTCGTAGCGGGTCACGCGCGGGCCGGAGATCTGGCCGATCACGGTCGCCTCGACGCCGAAGTGCGCGAGCGTCTGTACGAGCAGGTCGGCGACCCGGGCGGCCGTCTCGCCCGACTCGTCGCCGCGCTCGGGGGACGTGCGGAGGACGCCGGCGTCGGGCAGCTTGTACTCGGCGTGCTCGGCCGTCACCTCGTCGAACAGCGTGGGCGGATCCTCGAGGAGCGCCGGAGGCTCGGTCTGAAGCGGTGCGGGCGTCGCCCCCGCGTGCGGCGGCAGCGTGCTGCCTCCGACCACGTCCGGGTAGGCGGAGACGGCGTCCACCGGAGGCGCGAGCAACGGCGCAGGGGGCGGCAACGTCGCGCTTTCCTTGCCGTACCTGGTATCGGTCGTGCGGCTCGAGCGCGCGTTGCGCGCAGCGAGCTGCAAGCCGCGGCCCGAGCGGCGCAGCATCGCTCCGAGCGATGCGCCGGAGAGGAGCAGCGAGCCGACGAGCATCAGCAGAGCGCCGAGCAGCAGCGAGCCGGTGGCGCCGATGGCGATCCCGACCGCGCCGCCCAGGAGCTGGCCCAGGTAGCCGCCCTGGTCCTTCCCGAGGGAGATCATGAGGCCGCAGCCGAGCACGGCGAGCCCTGTGCGGAACGGCCGTACCTCGACGAGCGCGCTCTTCGCGACCGTGAGTGCGCCGAGCACCACGAGCGCGACCGGGACGGCGTACCGCGCACCCCCGACGAGCCGGTCGAGCCCCTCCCCCAGCCAGCCGCCGACGTAGCCGCCGCTCCAGCCGAAGTAGAGAACCGCGCCGAGAAAGAGGCCGAGCGCGACCGCGCCGAGGCCCCAGAGCTCGGGGTGGCGGGCCTGGGAACGGGCGCCGCGCTTCGTCCGCGTCTTCTTGACGCGGCTGGGCATCCTCGGGCGCAGCTTCCTCTTCCGCTTACGCGGCATGCGCTTGGTTTTCGCGCGCGGGCGGGCCTATCCTGCGTCATGGCGCCGGAGACGCAGTACGCGCGAAGCGGCGATCTGAACGTCGCGTACCAGGTCGTCGGCGAAGGGCCGCTCGACCTCGTCTACGTGCCCGGCTGGGTCTCGAACGTCGAGCTCATGTGGGAGGAGCCGGCGATGGAGCACTTCCTGAGCCGCCTGGCGTCCTTCTCGCGGCTGATCCTGTTCGACAAGCGCGGGACGGGGCTGTCCGACCGGGTCTCGAACGACAACCTGCCGACGCTCGAGGAGCGGATGGACGACGTGCGCGCGGTGCTCGAGGCGGTCGCGTCGGAACGGGCGGCGCTCTTCGGGCACTCCGAGGGCGGGAACATGTGCGTTCTCTTCGCGGCCACCTATCCGGAGCGAACTGCTGCTCTCATCACGCTCGGCTGCTTCGCGAAGCGCCGTGACCCCGACGACGACTATCCGTGGGCGCCGACGGCCGAGAACCGGGAGGAGACCGTGGCGGACGTCGAGCAGAACTGGGGCCACTTGCGGCCGCAGGACGTCGAGTACTACGCCCCGACCCGCGTCGGGGACGAGCAGTTCACGCGGAATCTCGAGCAGTACCTGCGGCGTTCCGCGAGCCCTGGAGCGGCCGCCGCCCTCCTGCGGATGAACTCGCACATCGACGTCCGGGAGGTGCTGCCTGCGATTCGCGTGCCGACGCTCGTCATCCACCGCACGGGCGACCACGACGTGAACGTGGCGGAGGGCCGGTATCTCGCAGCGAGGATCCCCGGCGCGAAGTTCGTCGAGCTCCCGGGCTCGGATCACTGGATCTCCGCCGGGAACACGGACGAGATCGTCGACGAGATCGAGGAGTTCCTGACCGGGACGCGGCCGGTTCCGGAGCCCGATCGCGTGCTCGCGACCGTCCTCTTCACCGACATCGTCGGTTCGACCGAGCGGGCTACCGAGCTCGGAGATCGCCGTTGGCGTGAGGTGCTCGAGCAGCACCATGCGCTCGTCCGGAGGGAGCTTGCGCGTGCCCGCGGCAGGGAGGTGGACACCGCCGGCGACGGCTTCTTCGCGGCCTTCGACGGGCCGGCGCGCGCCGTCCGCTGCGCGAAGTCGATCGTCGAGGGAGTCCAGGACCTCGGCATCGCCGTCCGCTCCGGGCTGCACACGGGCGAATGCGAGCTTCTGGACGGGAAGGTCGCGGGAATCGCCGTCCACACGGGTGCGCGCGTCGCTGCGCACGCCGGCCCCGGTGAGGTGCTCGTCTCGAGCACGGTCAAGGACCTCGTCGCCGGCTCCGCCCTCGAGTTCGAGGACCGCGGCGTCCAGGAGCTGAAGGGGATTCCGGGCGAATGGCGGCTCTACGCCGCCGTCTGAATCTCCGCGACGAGCATCCCGTAGTAGGTCGGGACGGCGTAGGCGAGCACATCCGCGCGGGCCGTCTCTCCCACAGCTCCCTGGAGCACCACGAGCTGCCAGAGCGAGTCCGCCTTCGCGCTGTCGGCGAGCTCCGCCAGCGGCAGGAAGTCGAGCCGGTCCGAGGCGAGGATCTCCTGCAGCCGGGCGTCGTACTCGGCCGCAGCCGGGTCGAAGCCGTAGGGGCCGCCGAGGTCGTGCGCGTGCCCGTGATCGGCACTCGCGATCAGCGCAACTCTCTTTCCTTGTAACAGACTGTTACTTGCAAGGACCTGGCCGAGCTGGAGGTGTTCCTCGAGCGGCCGGTCACGCGCCGGCGAGACGACGACCACCCGTGGCGTACGGAGGAACGAGAGCGGCACCTCCGTTCCCCAGTCGAGCGGGAACTCGGCGGTCGCCGGGTCGTTGCCGCCGTACGAGACGCCGAGGATCGGCAGCGGCGTCTCGAGCAGCGCGGCGGCGAGGTCGCGGTCCGTCTCCCACTCCCCCACCTTGCCGGCCGTGACGACGGCGAAGTGACCCTCGACGTGGACGGAGTGCGGCGTCACGACGACTGCGACCTCCGCTGCGGCGGCCGCGAACCTCCGCCCCAGCTCCTCCATCGCCCCGCGCAGGCTCTCGTCGAGGTCGATGTCGCCGTGCGGCGCGATGCAGGCGAAGACGATCACGCGAGCGACGCAATCCGCGAGACGAGCAGCTCGAGGAAGCGCTCGGCCTCGACGTCGACTCCCACCTCGGCGTTCGGCTCGCGGCCGCTGACGCCGCGTAGGTCGACGACCGTCCGGCCGTCGCAGAATTGCGACTCCGTCTCCACCGCGACGTTGACGTGCCGCGTCGTGAGAAGGGTCGGGTCGATGACGTGCGCGACGGCCATCGCGTCGTGGATCGGCGAGCCGGCGAAGCCGTACGAGCGCTCGTGGAAGGCCTGGAAGAAGTCCGACAGCTCGGCGACGAAGCGGCCTGGCGGGCCGGTGCCGCGCAGGCGCTCGGCGTGCTCGCGCGTGAAAAGAGCCTTGTGAGTGACGTCGAGCCCGACCATCGTGAGCGGGATGCCGCTGCCGAAGACGGCGGCCCCGGCCTCCGGGTCGACGTACGAGTTGAACTCCGCCGCGGGCGTGATGTTTCCCTCGGCGATCGCGCCGCCCATCCAGACGATGTGCTCGAGACGGTCGCGTACGTCCGGGTCCCGGTCGAGCATCAGCGCGAGGTTCGTGAGCGGGGCCGTCGGGACGAGCACGACGCCCGGCTCGACGAGCTGGGAGAGGAAGTCGGCTGCGTGCATTTCGACGGGCTGCGCCGAGGGCTCGGGTAGCTCCGGGCCGTCGAGGCCGGTCTCGCCGTGCACGTGGGCCGCCGTGCGGAGGGCGCGGCTCAACGGGGCATCCGCGCCCGCGGCGACCGGAATGTCGCTCCGGCCGACGATCTCGAGCGTGACGAGCGCGTTGCGGGTCGTCTTGTCGAGCGTCTGGTTGCCCGCGACGGTCGTGACTCCGATCAACTCGACCTCGGGCGAGGCGAGCGCGAGCAGGATCGCGATCGCGTCGTCGTGGCCGGGGTCGCAGTCGATGACGATCGGCGTGGTCACAAGAGTGAGTCCACCTCCTCGGCGGTCGGGAGCGAGGTCTGGGCGCCGAGCCGCGATGCCGCAAGAGCGCCTGCAGCGCACGCGCGGATCAGGGACTCGTCGCGCGAGCGCCCCTCGAGCAGCGAGACGACAAGACAGGCCGTGAACGCGTCGCCGGCAGCCGTGCCGTCAACTGGCTCGACGGGAGGCGGCTTGGCCCGCGCCACCTCCTGCCCGTCCTCGAGGAGCACGGCGCCCTCGGCGCCCAGCGTCACGCAGACAAGCCCGCGCCGCCCGCCGAGCGCCTCGAGCTCGAGCCGGTTCACGACCGTCAGTTCCGCATCGGGAGCGCCCTCGCGTGCCGGCGCGGCGTTGAGGAAGAACCGCGGTGCGAGCTCGGCCGCGCGCGACACCGTCTCGACGGGGATCTCCTGCTGGCAGAGGACGGCCTCCGCGTCCCCCAGCGCGAGATCGTCTGGACGCAGCTCGGCGTTCGCACCCGGCGCGACGACGATCGTCGTCTCCCCCTCGCCGTCCACCGTGATCAGGGCGATTCCGGTCGGGACGTCCTTCGCGAGCCAGCGCTCCTCGACTTCCGCCTCGCGCACCGCCGCGAGTGCCTCCGCCGCAACCGAGTCGGTCCCGACACAGCCCACCAGCGCCACCTCCGCGCCGAGCCGCGCGGCGCCGACCGCCTGGTTCGCGCCCTTGCCGCCGGGCACGCGGGAGAAGCTCGCGCCACTCACCGTTTCCCCCGGCCGCGGCAGCCGCTCCGCCCGCACGACGAGGTCGAGGTTGATCGAGCCGACGACGGTCAGCCGGGGCGCAGCCATGCGCGCGAGCCTATCCCGAGGTATAAGTGACACACGCGGTTGACCCGAGGGAGGTTGGTTGAGCGACGAGCAGGCACGCCGGGTCGGGCTCAACGAGGCGCTCTTCCGCGAGGTGAACGAGCAGATTCGCGGGCTGAACCAGGAGCTCGCGGCAGACGGGGGCACCATGACCGTGATCTGCGAGTGCAGCGATGCCGACTGCGCCGAGCGGCTGGAGCTGCTCGTCTCGGAGTACGAGCGCGCGCGTAGCGACAGCCTCCTCTTCGTGGTCGCCAAGGGCCACCAGTTCCCCGGCTTCGAGCAGGTCGTCGAGCAGGCCGACGGCTACGACGTCGTCCGCAAGCAGGAGAAAGAGGTCGCCGAGGTCGCGGAGGAGACGGACCCGCGGTCCTGACAGACTGCCGGGCGGATGACCGTCGCGCACTGGGACGAGGTCGACTGGCGCCGTAACGCGAAGGGCGAGATGGACGCGACCTGGCAGGCTCTCGGCGACGCTGCCGGCGCGCGCGGCGTCGGCGTCAACCGCGTCCGTGTCGAGCCCGGCAAGCTGCCGACGCCTCCCCACTCGCACGGCGCGTCGGAGGAGCTCTACTTCGTCCTGGCGGGCTCGGGCCTTGCGTGGCAGGACGGCGAGGTCTACGAGGTGCGCCCGCTCGACTGCGTGATCCAGCGCCCCGACGAGATGGAGCACACGTTTGTCGCCGGTGACCACGGCCTCGAGTACCTCGTCTTCGGGACACGCCACCCGACGGAGCTCGGCTGGCTTCCGCGTTCCCGCGCGATCCGGTTCGGCTGGCCGTGGGTCGAGGGACGCGACGACGACCCGTGGGACGTCGAGGCGACCGTCGAGCCCCTGGCCTACGGGGAGCCCGGCCCCCGCCCCACGAACATCGCGAACGTGGACGAGGTCGAGCTCCAGACCGTGCGCCACCAGACATTCGCCTATTTCACCCGAGACGAGAGGACCAAGCTCGCCGGCCTGGGCTGGGAGACGCTCCCGCCAGGGCATCGCGGCTCCGTCCCTCACTGCCATTCGGCGGAGGAGGAGATCTTCGTCATCCTCGAGGGCACGGCGACGCTCGAGCTCTGGTCACCGACCGGCGAGGTCGAGGAGACGGCGCTTCGCGGCGGCCATGTCGTCGCGCGGCCTCCCGGCTCCCGCATCTCCCACTCCTTCCGCGCCGGGCCGGACGGCGTGACGATGCTCGTCTACGGCACGCGTGACCCGAACGACATGTGCTGGTACCCGCGCTCGCGCAAGATCGCGTGGCGCGGCCTCGGCGTGATCGGCCGGATCGAGACGCTGGAGAACTTCGACGGCGAGCCGCTCGAGGACGACTAGCCCTGGCCTACGACGAGCAGCTGGCCTAGCCCTCAGACCTCGACGATGACGGGCAGCACCATGGGGCGCCGCCGCGTGCGGTCGTAGACGATGCCACCGAGTGCGTCGTGCAGGTGCTCCTGGAGGAGCTTGATCTCGGTCACGTCGTCGCCGATCAGCTCGGCCAGCACGCGCGCCGCCTCCTCGCGGAGCTCGTCGAGCAGCGGCTCGGCCTGCTCGCCGAAGCCGCGCGCGATCAGCTCCGGCGGCGCCGTCAGCCCGCCACCGTCCTGGGCCGCGAGCGTGGCCACGACGATGAGGATGCCGTCCTCCGAGAGCTTGCGCCGGTCACGCAGGGCAACGTCGTGGACGTCCCCCACTCCCAGCCCGTCGACGAACGTCATGCCCGCCTCGACCTCGCCGACGATCCGCGGCACGCCGTCGCGCAGCTCGACCACGCTGCCGTTCTCGGCGAGCACGATCCGGTCGTCGGCTATGCCGCCCTCGCGCGCGAGCTGCGCATGCGCGGCGAGCATCCGGAACTCGCCGTGCACCGGCATCACAGCACTCGGGCGCACGAGACCGATGATGGTGCGCAGCTCCTCGGCCTTCCCGTGGCCGGAGACGTGCACGGGCGCGTTGTCCTCGTGCAGCACCTCCGCCCCCATCTTCGCGAGCCGGTTGATCGCGTCGTGCACGCGCAGCTCGTTCCCGGGGATCGGCTTCGCGGAGATGATCACCGTGTCGCCCGCCTCCACGTGCACGGCGGGATGGTCGTTGTACGCGATTCGCGTCATCGCCGACATCGGCTCGCCCTGACTGCCGGTGCAGAGGATCAGCTGCTCGCCGCGCGGCAGCTCGGCGAGCTCGTTCGGCCGCAGGATCGCCTCCTCGGGAACGTCCATGTAGCCGAGGTTGCGCGCGATGTTCGCGTTCTTCCGCATCGAGCGGCCGACGAACGCGACCTTGCGCCCGCAGTCGACTCCGACGTCCGCGGCCTGCTGCATCCGGTGGACGTTCGACGCGAAGGAGGAGACGAGGATCCGCCCCTCGAGCCGCGGGAAGATCTGGCGGAACGCCTCCCCCACGACCCGCTCCGACTCGGTGACGCCGGCCCGCTCCGCGTTCGTCGAGTCGCCGAGCAGGAGGTCGACGCCCTGGCTGCCGATCTCCGCCAGGCGGCCGACGTCGGTCCGCTGGCCGTCGACGGGCGTGTGGTCGAGCTTGTAGTCGCCGGTGTGGACGACGCGGCCGCCGGGCGTCTCGAGCACGACGGCGGCGGCGTCGGGAATCGAGTGCGCCATGCGGACGAGCTCGAGCCGGAAGGGGCCGAGCTGGACCGGCTCGTCGCCGGGAGCCATCTCCCGCAGCTCCGCCGCGTTGGCAAGGCCGTGCTCGTCGAGCTTCGACTTGACGAGCGCGAGGGTCAGCCGCGTTGCGATCACGAGCGGCACGCGCACCTCGCGCATCAGGTAGGGCAGCGAGCCGACATGGTCCTCGTGCCCGTGCGTGAGGACGACCGCGCGCACCATCTCCTCCCGATCCTCGAGGTAGGAGAAGTCGGGCAGGACGAGGTCGACGCCGAGGTGCTCGTCGCGCGGGAACGCGAGGCCGGCGTCGACGACGACGATCGCTCCGTCCGCCTCGTACACGGTCATGTTCTTTCCGACCTCGCCGAGGCCCCCGAGCGGGATGATGCGGCAGACGCCCATCGGCGTTGAGTCTATGGGGACGCCTACGCGGAGGCGGCGGCGAGCAGCCCGGTGCGCTCGAGACAGGAGCGGATCTGCGTGAGCTCGGCTTCGTCCGGATCGACCATGGGCAGCCGGTGCCCGCCCACCTCGTGGCCGGTGAGGTTGAGCGCCGCCTTGATCGGGATCGGATTGGTCTGGATCCTCAGCAGCTCGTAGGACGGCCGTTGCTGCTCGTGCAGCGAGCGGGCGCCTTCCACGTCCCCTTCGCCGTACCGCCGGATCATCTCCGCGATCTGCGGCCCCCAGAGATGCGCGGTCACCGAGACGACGCCTACTCCGCCGAGCTCGAGGAAGGCGAACGTGTTCGGGTCGTCTCCCGAGTAGAGGTCGAGCCGCGTCTCCTCGGCGATGAAGCGAGCCTCGTCGAGATCGCCGTGTGCCTGCTTGACGGCGACGACATTCTCGATCTCCGCGAGCCGCGCGATGGTCGAGGGCTCGATGTCGACGACGACGCGCGACGGGATGTTGTAGGCGACCACCGGCAGGTCGGTCGCGCCGGCGATCTCCTCGAAGTGGCGGACGATCGCGCGCTGCGGCGGCTTGTTGTAGTACGGCGTCACCACGAGGATCCCGTCCACCTCGAGGTCGGTCGCCTCCTTCGTGAGCTGGACGGAGTGCGCCGTGTCGTAGGTCCCGGTGCCGGCGATCACCGTTGCGCGGTCGCCCACGGTCTCCACGGCGGCTGCGAAGAGCAGGAGCTTCTCCTGGTCGGTGAGCGTCGGCGACTCGCCGGTCGTACCGCAGACGACGAGGCCGTCGGAGCCGTTGTCGACGAGGAAACTCGCAAGGTCACGAAACCCGTCGAGGTCCACCGAGCCGTCCGAGGCGAACGGCGTCACCATCGCGGTTATCACGGAGCCGAGCACGCCCTGGGATTCTACGGGCGCCCCGTAGGCACCTGCCGCGCTCAGCCGAGCTCGTCCAGCAACGCCTTGACGGCGTAGAAGAGAGCCTCCGAGAAGGTCGGATACGGCTGGATCGTGTCGATGAGCGTCTCGATCGGCACGGCGGCCTTGATCGCGAGCGTGAATGCTCCCAGCCACTCCGCCGCCTGCGGCCCGACGCAGACGACGCCCACGAGGACGCGCTGTTGCGGGTCGGCGAAGACACGGATGAAGCCGTCTCGCTTCGGTCGCTCGTACGTCGAGAGTCGCGGCAACGACGAGATCTCCACCCTCGCGGACACGAGATCGTCTCCCTCCGTCCGGCCGGCGGTCGCCACCTCAGGATCCGTGAAGACGGTGGCGGGGATTGCGCGGTAGTCGGCCTTGGCATGCCTGCGGGACATGTCCGCGGCAGCCACGCGCGCCTGGTACTTGCCGACGTGCGTGAACAGCGCGACGCCGGTGACGTCCCCGATCGCCCACACGTTCTCCGCCGCCTGCAGCCGCTCGTCCACCTCGATCCCGCGCGGCGAGATCTGGACGCCGAGCTGCTCGAGGCCGAGCCGCTCGGTGTTCGGCCGTCGTCCCGTCGCAACGAGGAGCCGTTCGGTCTCGAGCGTCGAGCCGTCGGACAGGCGCAGCCGGATGCCGCGCTCGACTCCTTCGATGCCGAGGCCCAGCCGGACGTCGATCCCCTCCTCGCGGAAGAAATCGGCGAGCAGCTCGCCGGCGTCGGAATGGATGCGCCCGAGCAGCCGCTCACCGCGCTCGACGACCGTCACCTGCGAGCCCATGCGGGCGAAGAACTGCGCGAGCTCGGCGCCGACGGGCCCGCCACCCATCACCACGAGGCTCCCAGGCACCTTGTGCGTCCGGGTCGCGTCGCGGTTCGTCCAGTACTCCACCGAGTCGAGCCCGTCGATGGGCGGGATCAGAGGCCGCGAGCCTGTCGCGAGGACGAGGCGGTCGTACGCCAGCTCCTGTTCGTCGACCTCGACGACGCCGGGCCGGGCCACCCGCCCCTCGCCGCGTACGAGGCGGCAGCGCCACTCCTCGAGGTAGTGGAGCTGCCCGGAGTCGTCCCAGTCGTTCGTGACCTGGTCACGCCACCACCAGACGCCGTCCGTCTTCAGCTGCTCGGGCTCGAGGCCGGGAGAGCGGTCGAGCGACGCCGCCAGCTCCGTAGCACGGGTCATCGTCTTCGTCGGCATGCAGGCGAAGTACGAGCACTCGCCCCCGACGAGCCGGCTCTCGACGAGCGTGATCTCCACGTCGGCGTCGAACCGGCGGAGGGCGCCGACGAAATGCTCGCCGGTCGACCCTCCGCCGAGGACGACAACCTTCACTACTTCAGGCCGTTCGCCTGGAGAAACTGGCTCGCGATCTTCTTCGGGGTCTGCTTGTTGACGTAGTAGGCCTTGTTCATCGCCTGCATCGCCGCCAGCGTGAGCTTGCTGGAGACCTTGTTGCAGATCGACGCAAGCAGCGTGCCGTTCGAGCCGCTGAGCAGCTTCTTCGAGACCACCGGCGCGACGTACTGGAAGCCGAAGACGTGCTTCGTGTCGGTGAGCGCCGTGTACTTGCCGTGCTGCAGCTGCTGCGGATCGGTCGAGAAGCCGTCACCCGCCGTCGCCTTCTTCTGGTCGAGCAGCGTGTAGACGCTGATCGTCCCGATCGGGACGAACTTGATGTGCGTCAGCTTGTAGATCTTCTTGAAGCCGAGGATGCACGTGATCCGCGTCTGGCACTCCGGATAGCCCGCGTACGAGAACGACTTGCCCTTCATGTCGGCGATCGTCTTGACGCCGAGCTTGTGCGCCGTCTTCGTCAGCATCGTGAACGTGTCGCTGTCGTAGAACGGCGTGGGCTTCAGGAGCTTCAGCCCGTGCTTCTGCTCGTACGTCTGGGCCACGCTGTAGGTGCCCGAGGCCGACTTCGGAGCGTTCTTCGCCTTCGCCAGGTCGAGCGCGATCACGCCCGTGTACTCCGGGTAGAAGTTCATCTTGTTCTTCTGGATCGCCGTGTTGGCGAGCTCGGAGGATCCGAAGCTCCCCTTGAAGTGGACCGTGAACCCCTTCGCCTGCAGGGCCTGGCCGTAGAGCTGCCCCAGGATGTACTCCTCGCCGAAGTTCTTGGTGCCGAGCGTGATCGTCGGCTTGCTCGACGTCGCCCTCGACTTCCCGGCCGAGGCCACTCCGGCTGTGAGTCCGATCAGAAGCGCTACCCCGATCGAGACTGCGAACGCCGCCTTGGCAGCGCGACGCGTGTGTTTCCGAACCATCTCCCCTCCTCTCGAGATTGGAACTGCGCCGTGGACCCTACGCGGTTGGAGCCATTCTGTGGTAGGCCGCGCGCTGCGCGAGCGACAGCAGTCCGTTCGTGAGCAGCGCAAGAGCGGAGACGCAGATCGCCGCCGCGAGTACGCCGGCGAGGCCGTAGGCCGGCTGGTTGTTCATGACCTCGCCGAGGCCTCCGCCGCCTGCGATCCCGGCGATGGTTGCCGTTGCGATCACGAAGATCGCCGAGATCTTCACGCCGGCGAGGATGAGCGGCAAGCCGAGCGGCAACTCCACTCGTCTGAGGATCTGCAGCTCGGTCAGGCCCATCCCCCGCGCCGCCTCGACCACGTCGCGGTCGACGCCCTCGACGGCGAAGTACGTGTTCGTGAGGACCGGCGGGACGCCGAGCACGACGAGTGCCACAGTGACGTTCCAGAAGCCGACGCCGAGCCAGGCGATCAGGACGCCGATGATCGCGATGCTCGGCAGAGCGCGACCGATCGAGGACACTCCGAGTGCGAAGAACAGGCCCCGATGCCTGTGCCCGAGCCAGAGCCCGACCGGCAGCGCGATCACGAGCGAGATCCCGAGAGCGGTGAAGGCCAGCTCCGCCGTCTCCACGGTCTTGTCGAGCAGCAGCTGGGCGTGGTCGGGGATGAACTGGAGCGCGTCGACGAAGAGCGAGCCGAGCATCAGCGAACCCGGTTCCACGGCGTAAGGGCGCGTTGCGTCAGGGCGAGCAGCGCATCCGCCGTCAGGGCGAGGAGGATGGCGAGTCCTCCGGCGGCGACGAGCTCGGTCCGGAAGATGTCCGGCTGCCCCAGCGCGTCGAAGATCGGGCCGCCGAGGCCGTAGTAGATGACGATGGCGGCAACCGTAGCGACCGAGATCGTCGCCACCACCGCGACCCGAAGGCCCGCCAGGATGGCCGGAACCGCGAGCGGCAGCTCCACTCGGAAGAAGGTCTGCATCCGCGTGAACCCCATGCCGCGGGCCGATTCGAGCACCTCCTCGGGCACGCCGCGCAACCCCGCCACGATGTTGCGGTAGAGAACGAAGAACGTGTACGAGACGAGCGCGACCTCGATCGTCGTGACTGTCAGCCCGGTAATCGGCACCAGCAGCTGGAACAGGGCGATGCTCGGGATCGTGTAGAGCACGTCGGTGAACGCGCCGAGCGGCGCGTCCAACAGCCGCCAGCGGAAGCCGATGAGCGCGAGCAGGAAGGAGATCGCGAAGCCGATGCTGACCGCGATCAGCGCCAGCTCGATGTGCTGGATGAGCGCCGGCTGGAGGATGTCTCCCCAGTGCTCGCGCACCCACTCGGGGCAGAACCAGCCGTTGTGGCGAATGCACGAGCTCCCCTGGCCGAAGTTCGGGATCACGGGCCCGCCCCCGTCGGCGACGCGGAAGCCGGTCATCCGATCATCTGCTCCCGCGTCGCGACCCCGAGTGGAGAGCCGGCGGCGTCGGTGACGAGAACGGCGTCACGGCGCTCGGCGACGAGGAGCGCGAGCGCGTCGCGGAGGCTCGTGTCCGCCGGCAGTCGCGGAAAGCCGTCCGCGTTGCCGACGGGCGACAGCTCGAGGTCGGCGAGGGACTTGAGGGAGAGCGCCTTGAGCGCGCGGTCGCGGCCCACGAAGTCGGCGACGAAGTCGTCGACCGGATGCTCGAGGATCTGCTCCGGCGTGTCGTACTGCGCGAGCCGCCCGCCCTGGCGCAGGATCGCGATCCGGTCGCCGACCTTGATCGCCTCGTCGATGTCGTGCGTGACGAAGAGGACGGTCTTGCGTAGCTCGCGCTGGAGGCGAAGGAACTCGTCCTGGAGCCGCGCCCGCACGATCGGGTCGATCGCCCCGAACGGCTCGTCCATCAGCATCAGCGGCGGGTTGGCGGCGAGGGCGCGCGCAAGGCCGACGCGCTGGCGCTGCCCGCCGGAGAGCTCGGCCGGAAAACGCTTCCGGTCCGTGAGAGGGTCGAGGCCGACGAGCTCGAGCAGCTCGCCGACGCGGTCCCGGATTCGCTCCCGCTTCCAGCCGAGCAGCTTCGGCACCGTCGCGATGTTGCTCTCGATCGTCATGTGCGGGAAGAGACCGACCTGCTGGATGACGTAGCCGATCGAGCGGCGCAGCTCGGTCACGTCGTAGTCGCCGATCTGGGTGCCGTCGATGCGGATGTAGCCGCTCGTGAGGGGGATCAGCCGGTTGACGAGCTTGAGCGCCGTCGTCTTCCCGCCGCCGGAGGGTCCGACGAGGACGCAGATCTCGCCGGCGGGCACCGTCAGCGAGAGGTGGTCGACCGCGGCCCCCTCCCGGCCCTCGTA
>DASXJG010000178.1:0-9684 GCA_036497525.1 Gaiellaceae bacterium | reverse complement strand
GGCGTGATCTCGCTCCAAAACGTCGATCGGACGCACGCCTTCGACGAGGCCGATCAGCGTCTACTAACGACACTCGCCGGCAGCCTCGGCGTGGCCCTAGAGAACGCGCGGCTCGTGCACGAGACGCGGCAGCGGAACGCGGAGCTCGCGCTGATCAACGACGTGCAGGAGGCGCTCGCCGGTGAGCTCGAGATGCAGGCGATCTATGACGCGGTCGGCGACCGGATCCGGGACGTGTTCGACGCCCAGGTCGTCGCGATCGACATCTACGACGAAGCGACGGGCCTTCTCGCGTCTCCCTACACCCTCGAGCGCGGTGAGCGGCTGACCGACGAGCCGCGTCGTCTGGGCGGATTCGCAAAGCATGCGCTCGAGGGGCGCGAGTCGATCCTGATCGCGGAGAACATGGATTCCGCAGCCGAGCAGTACGGCAGCAGGGTCACGGTCGGCGAGATGCCGAAGTCGGCGCTCTTCGTGCCTCTCGTGAGCGGCGGCAAGGCGACAGGCGTGATCTCGCTCCAGAACATCGACCGCGAGCACGCGTTCGCCGAGTCGGACCAGCAGCTCCTCGAGACGCTGGCGGGCAGTCTGAGCGTGGCCCTGGAGAACGCGCGCCTGGTACACGAGACGCGGCAGCGGAATGCCGAGCTGGCGCTGATCAACGGCGTTCAGGACGCGATCGCCGGCGAGCTCGAGCCGCAGGCGCTCTACGACGCAGTCGGCGAACGGATCCGGGACGTCTTCGACGCGCAGGTCGTGCAGATCTCGATGCTCGACCAGGCCACAGGACTTGTGCACTTCCCATACATCATCGAGCGAGGTGAGCGGCTACAGGCCGAGCCGGAGCCTCCCGGCGGGTTCGGACAGCACGTGCTCGAGACGCGGGAGCCGATCCTGGTCAACGAAAACCTCGAGTCCGTGGCGGAGCGTTACGGGAGCGACGTCCTGGTCGGAGAGGCGCCGAAGTCGGTCCTGTTTGTGCCGCTCGTCAGCGGCGGCAAGGCGACGGGCGTGGTCTCGCTCCAGAACGTCGATCGCGAGCACGCCTTCAGCGAGTCAGACCAGCAGCTGCTCGAGACGTTGGCGGGCAGCCTGAGCGTCGCGCTCGAGAACGCGCGGCTGGTGCACGAGACGCGGCAGCGGAACGCTGAGCTCGCACTGATCAACAGCGTTCAGGAGGCCATCGCGGGCGAGCTCGAGTCGCAGGCGATCTACGACGCTGTCGGCGACAGGATCCGGGACGTGTTCGAGGCGCAGGCGGTCGGGATCTCGATGGTCGACGAGGCCGCAGGGCTCCTGCATGACCGGTACTTCATCGAGCGCGGTCAGCGGATTCAGACCGAGCCGTGGGTTCCGGGCGGCTTCTCCAAGCACGTTCTGGAGACCCGTGAGTCGCTGCTGATCGTCGAGGACATCGAGGCCGCGGCCGAGCGATATGGGAGCGAGGTCATCGAAGGCACCGAGCCGCCGAAGTCAGCGCTCTTCGTCCCTCTTGTGGTGGGCGGCAAGGCCACGGGCGTGGTCTCGCTCCAGAACGTCGATCGCGAGCACGCCTACACCGAGTCCGACCAGCAGCTGCTGACGACACTCGCCGGCAGCCTGAGTGTCGCGCTCGAGAACGCGCGGCTCGTGCACGAGACGCGGCAGCGCAACGCCGAGCTCGCACTGATCAACAGTGTCCAGGACGCCCTGGCCGGCGAGCTCGAGCTGCAGGCGATCTACGACGCCGTGGGCGACAGGATCCGCGACGTCTTCGACGCCCAGGTCGTCGACATCGGGATGTACGACGAGCCCGCAGCCGTGGTCCGCTTCCCGTACACGATCGAGCGTGGGGTCCGCTTCCCCGACGAGCCCATCGAGCTGCTCGGCTTCCGCAAGCACGTGCTGGAGACACGCGAGACGCTGCGGATCGACGAAAGCCTCGAAGCAGTGGCCGAGAAATACGGTAACCCGCTCCTGGCGGGCGAGATGCCGAGGTCGGTGCTCTACGTGCCGCTCGTCACCGGTGGGAAAGCGACCGGCGTGATCTCGCTCCAGAACATCGACCGCGAGCACGCGTTCACCGACTCCGACCAGCAGCTCCTGGAGACGCTGGCCGGCAGTCTGAGCGTGGCGCTGGAGAACGCGCGGCTGGTCCACGAGACGCGGCAGCGGAACGCCGAGCTCGCACTGATCAACAGCGTCCAGTCGGCGATCGCAGGCGAGCTCGACCCGCAGTCGATCTACGACCTGGTCGGCGACAAGCTCCAGGAGGTCTTCGACGCGCAGGTCGTCGACATCGGCATCTACGAGGAGGCGGCGGGCCTCATCCACTTCCCGTACACGATCGAGCGTGGCGTGCGCTTCCCCGACGAGCCGATCGAGCTGATCGGCTTCCGCAAGCACGTCATGGATACACGCGAGCCCCTCCTGATCGACGAGGGCTGGCCCGAGCTTGCAGAGAGCTACGGCAACCCGTCGGCGATCGCCGGCGAGGCGCCCAAGTCGGCACTCTTCGTCCCCCTCGTCGTCGGCGGTCGCGCGACCGGCGTCGTCTCCCTCCAGAACGTCGACCGCACCCACGCCTTCGGCGAGGACGACCAGCGGCTCCTGATGACCCTTGCCGGCAGCCTCAGCGTCGCACTCGAGAACGCGCGGCTCGTGCACGAGACGCGGCAGCGGAACGCCGAGCTGGCGCTGATCAACAGTGTCCAATCGGCGATCGCCGGCGAGCTCGATCCACAGGCGATCTACGACCTGGTAGGCGACAAGCTCCAGGAGGTCTTCGACGCGCAGGTCGTCGACATCGTGGTCTACGACGAGGAGAGCGAGCTCCTGAGTTTCGCGTACGTCATCGAGCGCGGCGAGCGCCTTTTCACCCAGCCGATCCCGCTGATCGGCTTCCGCAAGCACGTGATGGAGGCGCGCGAGCCGCTGCTGCTCGACGAGATCACACAGGAGGTGCTGGAGCGGTACGGCAACCCGGTCGTGCTGAGCGGCGAGCCCAGCAGGTCGGCGCTCTTCGTCCCCCTCGTCGTGGGGGGCCGGGCGACAGGCGTCATCTCGCTGCAGAACGTGGATCGCGCGCACGCCTTCGACGAGGGCGACCAGCGACTCCTGACCACGCTGGCCGGGAGCCTCAGCGTCGCGCTCGACAACGCCCGCCTCGTTCACGAGACGCGGCAGCGCGTTGCCGAGCTCGGGACGGTCAACAGCGTCGGCCAGGCGCTCTCGTCCCAGCTGGACCTCGACGCACTGATCGAGCTCGTCGGCGAGCGGGTGCGCGAGACGTTCGAGGCCGACATCGCCTACGTCGCCCTGCACCACGAGGCGGAGGGGCAGATCGAGTTCGCCTACTACTACGAGAGCGGCGAACGCCGCCCCGAGGCGCCGATCGAATACGGCGAGAACCTCACGTCTCAGATCCTCGGATCGCGCGAGCCGCTCCTCCTCAACCGCCAGGAGCACTACGAAGGCCAGGCGAGCGTCGGGACGCCCTCTCGCTCCTACCTCGGCGTGCCGATCCTCGTCGGCGACAAGGCGATTGGCGTTATCAGCGTCCAGAGCATCGAGGAGGAAGGCCGGTTCGGCGAGGCCGATTCCCGCCTGCTCTCAACCCTCGCAGCGAACGTCGGCGTTGCGATTCAGAACGCGCGCCTGTTCACCGAGGTGGAGCGGCAACGCGAATACTCGGCATCGCTCGTCGAGATCAGTCCTGCGGCGGTGGTCGTGATGGACGCCGGCGAAGTGGTCGTCGACTGGAACCCGGCCGCAGCGGAGCTCTTCGGCTATTCCGGAGAAGAGGCCCTGGGCCGGCACGTCGACGACCTCGTCTTCGGCGACACCTCCCGCGTCGAAGGACGCGAGGTCACGGCGGAGGCGATGCGAGACGGTCGTGCACAACGGATCACCACCCGCAGGCGCAAGGACGGGACGCCGGTCGACGTCGAGCTGATGCTCGTCCCGCTCACGGTGGAGGGCGCCCATTCAGGCTTCCTCGGGATCTACCACGACGTGACCGAGCTCCAGCGCGCCCGCCAGGAGGCCGAGGCGGCGACGCAGGCGAAGAGTGCCTTCCTCGCCACGATGAGCCACGAGATCAGGACGCCGATGAACGCCGTGATCGGCATGACCGACCTGCTGCTCGGCACCGACCTGACTCCCGAGCAGCGCGAGTTCGCCGAGGTCGTCCATTCGAGCGGCGACGCGCTGCTGCACGTGATCGACGACATCCTCGACTACTCGAAGATCGAGGCCGGCAAGCTCGATCTCGAGCGCGAGCCGTTCAGCCTCCGCGACTGCGTGGAAGGGGCTCTGGACATCGTCGCGCCGCGCGCTTGGGAGAAGGAGCTCGAGCTCGGCTGCCTGATCGACGAGGCCGCGCCCTCAGGAATCGTGGGCGACGGGGCGCGCCTGCGGCAGATCCTCCTGAACCTCCTCTCGAACGCCGTCAAGTTCACGGACCGGGGCGAGGTGGTCGTGTTCGTGGACGCCGAGGAGACCGGCACGGGCTCGTACCGGGTCGAGCTCGCCGTCCGCGACACCGGGATCGGGATCCCGGCCGACCGCATGGACCAGCTCTTCACCTCCTTCAGCCAGGTGGACGCGTCGACGACGCGCCGCTTCGGGGGCACCGGCCTCGGCCTCGCCATCTCGAAGCGCCTCGTGGAGCTGATGGGCGGCACGATCTCCGTGGAGAGCGACCAGGGCAAGGGATCGACCTTCCGCATCTCTCTGCCGGCCGCTGCGGCCGACGTGCCGTCGCGGATCCCGCTCGGCGACGGCCTCCCGCATCTGGCGGGCAAGCGGATCCTCATCGTCGACGACAACGCGACGAACCGCGAGATCGTGACCCGGCACGCGCGCTCGTGGGAGATGGAGCCCGTCGCGGAGGAGCTGCCGGCCGCCGCGCTCGAGCTCATCGCGCAGGGCGAGCCGTTCGACGTCGCCGTGCTCGACATGATGATGCCGGAGATGGACGGGGTCACCCTCGCGCGCGAGATCCGGAAGCACCGCGCCGAGTCGGAGCTTCCGCTGCTGCTCCTGACCTCGCTCGGCCGGCTGCCGCAGCTCCAGTTGGAGGGTGCCTTCTCGGCGCAGCTCTCCAAGCCGCTCAAGGCGTCTCAGCTCTACAACACGCTCCTGCAGCTGCTGACCGCGGGCAGGGCCGGGGAGGAGGAGGTCGAGGCAGTGACAGACGGAAAGCGTGCGAGGTCGGCGTTGCGGATCCTGCTCGCCGAGGACAACGCCATGAACCAGAAGGTGGCGCTGCGCCTGCTCGAGACGCTCGGCTACCGCGCGGACGTCGCGATGAACGGGCTCGAGGCCATCGCGGCACTCGAAGCCAAGCCGTACGACGTCGTCCTGATGGACGTGCAGATGCCCGAGCTCGACGGCCTCGACGCGACGCGGCGGATCGTCGCGGAATGGCCGGAGGAGACCCGCCCGCGCATCATCGCCATGACCGCCAACGCCCTCCCGGAGGATCGCGAGGCGTGCTTCGCGGCCGGGATGAACGACTACGTGGCGAAGCCGATCCGCTCCGAGGAGCTCGCCGCGGCGCTGAAGCGCACGAAGCGGCTCCCGGGCGGCGACGCCGAGTCGGAGGAACGCGTCGACTACGTGAGCCTCGACGACGGCGCCCTCAAGAACCTGCGAGACCTGGGCGGCGACGACTTCCTCCACGAGGTGATCGACGCGTTCCTCGCCGATGCTCCGGGGTTGGTCGCCATGCTCCGCAGCTCCCTCGACTCGCGAAACTCCGAGGAGCTGCGGCGCGCGGCGCACACGCTGAAGTCGAACGGCGCGACGCTCGGCGCGGAGGGGTTCGCCGAGCTGTGCCGCACGCTCGAGCAGCAGGCCAAGGCCGGCGAATTCGATGGCGCCGCGGAGCTCGTCGACCGGGTCGAGCAGGAGTACGTGCCGCTGGAGGAAGCTCTGTCCGGCCTCCGCTCGGAGTCGCCTGCGTGAGCTTGTCGTCTCCTGTCCCGGGCACGATCCTCATCGCCGACGACAACCGTGTGAACCGGCTCCTGCTCGCGCGCGGGCTCGAGCAGGAAGGGCACACGGTCGTCTTCGCGGAGCACGGCCGCGAGGCGCTCGACCTCTTGCGGAACCAGCGGTTCGACCTGTTACTGCTCGACGTCCTGATGCCGGAGCTCGACGGCTACGAGGTACTGGCGGAGCTCAAGGACGACCCGCACCTGCGCGAGGTCCCCGTCGTCGTGACCTCGGCGCTCGACGAGCTCGACAGCGTCGTGCGCTGCGTCGAGATGGGCGCCGAGGACTACCTGACGAAGCCGGTCAACCCGGTGCTGCTCACCGCGCGGATCAATGCGAGCCTCGAGAAGAAGCGCCTGCGCGACCAGCAGCGCGAGCTGATCAGCAAGTTCGCGACGAAGGAGGTCGCGGAGGATCTGCTGACCGAGGGCTTCGCGCTCGGCGGCAAGCACGTCGATGCATCGGCCATGTTCTGCGACATCCGCTCGTTCACCACGATCTCCGAATCGCGAGAGCCTGCCGAGACGATCGAGCTGCTCAACGACTACTACCTGCTGATGATGGACGCGATCGGCGGCGAGGGTGGGATCGTCAACCAGATGGTCGGCGACGGCCTGATGTCGATCTTCGGAGCACCGGTACCGCGGGACGACCACCGGCGGGCGGCGGTGCTCGCGGCGCGCCAGATGGTCGAGCTAATCCGGCTCTTCAACGAAGAGCAGGCCACGCGGGGCAAGATCCAGATCCAGATCGGGGTCGGGATCGCGTCGGGCCGGGTCGTTGCCGGGTACACGGGCACGCAGAACCGCGCCACCTACACCTGCGTCGGCGACACCGTCAACGTCGCCGCTCGGCTCGAGTCACACACGAAGGAGCTGGGGCGGCCGATCCTGATCGACGAGAACACGCGGCAAGGCCTCGGCGAAGGGATCGAGGTCGAGCCGCAGGGCGAGCTGCTGATGAAGGGCAAGACCGAGCCGACGCAGGTCTACGCAGTTCTGGTCGACACCCCCGTCGAAGCACGCAACCTGGCCTCGTAGCGCGCGTCTAACCTCGCGGGATGAGGAGGGTGGTCGTGACCGGGCTCGGCGCCGTGACGCCGATCGGCGCCGACGCGCCGTCGACGTGGCGCGCCGCGGTCGCGGGCGAGAGCGGCATCGACTTCATCCGCACGTTCGACGCGAGCGCGTTCCCGGTCCGGATCGCGGCGGAGGTGAAGGCCTTCGACCCGACCCAGGTCGCCGGGCCGAAGGATGCGCGGCGGCTCGACCGCAACGTCCTCCTCGCGCTCGGCGCCGGACGGGAGGCGGTCGCCGACGCGCGGCTCGACGGCGCCTATCCGGCGGACCGCGTCGGGATCCTCTTCGGCACGGCGATCGGCGGCGTGTTCGGGATCGTCGAGCAAGCCGACGTGCTGCGCGAGCGGGGCCCGGATCGCGTCGCGCCGACGTTCATCCCGAACGTCCTCGTCGACACGGCGAGCGGCCAGCTTGCGATCTCACTCGGCTTCCGCGGCCCGAACTACGCGCCGGTCTCGGCCTGCGCGACGGGCTCGACCGCCGTGGGCGAGGCGGCGGAGCTGATCAAGCGCGGCGACGCCGACGTGGTGCTCGCGGGCGGAGGCGAGGCCTGCCTTCATCCGCTGATCCTGGCCGGTTTCTGCGCGATGCGCGGGCTCGCGGCCGAGGACGAGTACCCGCCGCGCGCGTCGCGTCCTTTCGACGCCACGCGGGCCGGCTTCGTGATGGGGGAGGGCGCGTGCGTGCTCGTGCTCGAGGAGCTCGAGGCGGCCGAGCGCCGCGGCGCAACGGTCTACGCCGAGATCCTCGGCTATGCGATGTCGAACGACGCGCATCACCTCGCGCAGCCCGACCCGGAGTCCGTGGGCGTGGCGGAGATGATGCGGAACGCGCTCGCGGGGGCCGGCGTCGAGCCGGAGCGCGTCGGCTACATCAATGCCCATGGCACCTCGACGCCGCTCGGCGACGCGGCCGAGACCGCCGCGATCAAGGAGGTTTTCGGCGATCACGCGTATCGGCTCGCGGTCTCCTCCACGAAGTCGGTGACCGGGCACTGCTTCGGTGCCGCGGGCGCGATCGAGGCGATGATGTGCGTCCTCGCCGTCCGCGACGGTGTGCTGCCGCCGACCATGAACTACGTCCATCCCGATCCAGCGTGCGACCTCGACTACGTGCCGAACGAGGCAAGGCAGGCGCAGGTCGACGTGGCGCTCTCGAACGCGATGGGGCTCGGCGGCCACAACGGCTGCGTCCTCGTCGGGAGGGTCTGATGGCCTGGGAGGGCCCGCCCGCTCCGTACCGGATCGAGACCGAGCGGCTCGTGATCCGCTGCTACGACCCGCGCGACGCGCCGCTGCTGAAGGATGCGATCGACTCGAGCCTGGAGCACCTCCGGCCCTGGATGCCGTGGGCGGCTGACGAGCCGCAGACGCTCGACGAGAAGACCGACCTCGTGAAGCTCTTCCGCTCGGAGTTCGACACGGGCGAGAACTTCATCTGCGGGATCTTCTCCCCCGACGAGACGGAGCAGGTCGGCGCCACCGGGCTCCACCCGCGCATCGGTCCCGGCGGCCTCGAGATCGGTTACTTCGTGCGTGCGAGCGCGATCCGGCAGCGGATCGCGACCGAATCCTCGGCGGCCCTGACCCGGGTCGGCTTCGAGGTCTGCAACGCGGACCGGATCGAGATCAGGATCGACCCGCGCAACCAGGCGAGCTTCGGCGTCCCGCGCAAGCTCGGCTTCGTCGAGGAGGCAACGCTGCGGCGGCGTCTGCCGTCGCGCGAGGGCGAGCCGCTCCGCGACGTGACGATCTTCACCATGTTCCGCGAAGACTTCGACCCGGCGATCGCCGCAGGGATTCGCGCCTACGACGCGCGCGGCGAACGTGTCCTTTGAAGACATGCCTCGGTATCAGTTACCGGGACGTGTCCCGTTCGGCCCGACCAGCACCGGAAGCAACTCGTTGAGCGATTACCCGTCTTCCGCGGACCAGTCTCGGTAACGCATACCAAGACACGTCCGATGGAGCTTCCGCCTCAGCCGCGGAGCACCTCGCGCGTGAGGTCGTCGAGGGAGCGGACGACGGCGTCGGCGAGCTCGAGCGTCGCCTCGTCCGGCGGGTAAGCCGCGTTGGGGATCGCGACGACGCGCATCCCGGCGGACTTCGCCGAGCGGATGCCTGCATTCGAGTCCTCGACCGCGGTGCAGCTCTCCGGCGCGACGCCCAGCCGGCGGGCGGCCTCGAGGTAGACGTCGGGCGCCGGCTTGCCGCGCGCGACCTCCTCGGAGGAGACGGTGACCTTGAAGCAATCTGCGATCCCGGCCAGCTCGAGCACCTCCTCGAAGATCGCGCGGTTCGAGGAGGACGCGAGCGCGAGCGGATAGGCGGAAGCAGCGCGCCGCACCGCGTCCACCGCGCCGGGCAGCAGCGGCAGCTCCCGCCGGTACGCATCGAGCATCCGCCGGATGACCTGACTGTTGATCTCGTCGGGATCGTCCGGAACTCCCGCGTCGTCGTGCAGGAAGCGAGACCATTCCGGCGCCGACATCCCCATCATCGCCCGCTGCACATTCTCGTCGTACCGGCCGCCGCGCTCGCGCACGTAATGCTCCCGCACCGCGTCCCACACCTCCTCCGACTGGAGCAGCACGCCGTCCAGGTCGAAGACGACGGCTTCGATCAAA
>DASXJG010000177.1:0-7513 GCA_036497525.1 Gaiellaceae bacterium | reverse complement strand
GTTCTATCTGATGAGCCGCGGTCTCACGAGGCCGGAGGCCGAGCGCCTGATCGTGCGCGGCTTCTTCCAGGACGTGCTCGACCGGATCGAGCTCGAGCCGGTGCGCGAAGCGGTCACAGCCGCGCTCGAGGCGCGGATTCCTCAGGCATAGCGACGACGCGAGTCATTCGCTGACGTAGTCGAACGGGAACGCGAGCTGTGGGTCGTTGGCAGGCCCGTTCACCTTCTCCCAGATCTTCAGGCCGAGCTTGTGCTTCGAGGCGAAGATCAGCTTGTACAGTTCGCTGTTCTTTGCGTTGCGGATCACCCGGTCAAATTCGGCGGTGTACTCGTAACCGAGCTGCGCGGCGAGCTTTTCTTTGTAGAAGCGCCGGAGTGCCGGCCCCTCATGCGGGGTTGAGTTCCGGGCGACCTCGCGCCAGCCGTGGGGGAAGTAGCCGTCGGCCTTGTTGTCTGGTACGCCGAGGTATCGGCCCAGGTTCCGCTCCAGGTCCATGTCCTCAGCGAAGAGCATCAGCAAGTCGAGGCGCTCATTCAGCGTGAGCTGGCCGACGGCCTCCCACCTGAAGTCGAGGCCGGGTGGGTCGATCAACGCGATCGAGTAGCGACGCTGCTCCCAGGCCGGCAGCAGCATCTTCACGAACACGGGGGTGTCGTTCGCGTCCCCCGTGCTGACGATCACCTTCGGCCCGGGCGGCTTTTCGCCCTTGATGCGCACCGCTTGCGCGCCGACGCTTTCACTGCCGAGATCGAGCGGGAACACCGGCATCCCGAACAAGTGTGGGTCGGCGATCCGCTCGGCCAGAGTGCGCGTGGCGTCAGCGTCGCCGTCGTTGAAGAGGTAGAAATCGAACGGGTCGTCCACGCTGAGCGCCAGCAAGGGCGTGCCCCACGAGAGCTCGTCCGTGTCCCTGTCGCGGTTAAAGCCTTCGGCGGCAAAAACGTCGATGCAGCTGCGTCGGCCCGCCCACTTGTGCTTCGTCGCACGGGCGGCGGTGTTGACGATCCGCCCCCAGTAGCGCACCTTCTCCGTGTTGTAAGCATGGACGGGTCGGCAGGGTCGTCCGTCGAAGGGAGGAGGAAGATCGCCGGGGATATCCCGGAGTGCTGCCAAAACGAACCTCACGGGCCGAACGGCACCGGCGCACTGCCGGCCTGACGATCGCTAAGGCGATCACCCTCGGTACCTGGGAACACTTACGTCCCCACGAACTCCGGGCCAGACCCAAGCTACGCGGTGGATCGGACGGCGGACATGTCTGAGCCGGACTTGCCTTGGCTAGACACCGGCCGGGACGAACCGCTGCTTCGGCATCTCGTCCCACGTGCGGCCGTCGAGCTCGCGCCCACCGGACTTCGGGGTCCGCCCGCCCCATTGCTTCAAGAAGAAGGCGACGCCATCGGCCTCGCAGCGGTCACGAAGCCCAATCACCCAGATCGGCTCGACCGTTCGGTGCCGCGGCCCGGACTCGCCGCCTGCGATCAACCAGTCGATCCCGTCGAGTTCGAGCTGGTCAAGCGGGCCGAGCAGCGGCTCGGCGCTGATGAAGCGCACGGCTGCAGGTACCTCGCGCAAGTAGTCCGCGCGGTGCGCCCAGCGATTGTTCTCGATCGATACACCCATCCAGACGTTCGCGGGCCAGTCGAGCATCGGCGCGAGTTCGGCAAGCCGCTCGGCGCGTTTCGTCAAGACCTGAAAAGTGTGCCAGCGCGCGCTCGCCATGACGGTGAACACCTCCTCGATGAACGAGAGCGGCACGAGCTCGTGGAAGAGGTCGCTCATCGAATTCACGAAGATCATCCGCGGACGTCGCCAGCGGAGCGGCGTCGTGAGCCGCTCCGGGTGTAGGATCACGTTCGTCGCCGCGTTCGCCGGCGTCCACGCCGATCGGCTCCAGCCGAAGCGACGGCTGAGCGTTTCCGCGTAGCAGTGCGCGCAGCCTGGCGAGACCTTCGAGCAGCCCGTGACCGGGTTCCAGGTGGACTCCGTCCACTCGATTGCGCTGCGATCGGCGGCCATCGATCCGACTTTAGTTCGCCGCACCGTGAGCAACTCCGCCTGTCGAACGAGTCCGCGTGGCGGCCGCTAGCTAGCGTTTCCCTCGTGGAGGCGGAGCCTCGTATCGTCGACAACCCCGAGGAGCTGCGCTACGAGCTCTGGCTCGGTGACGAGCTCGCCGGGGAGATCCGCTACATCCGCGACGACGACGGCAAGGTCGTGCTCGTCCACACCGAGATCGAGCCGCGCTACGAGCACCAGGGACTGGGCAACGTCCTCGTCCAGGGTGCGCTCGACGACCTGCGCGAGCGCGGGATCGAGTACCGCGTCGTCTGCCCGTTCGTCCTCGCCTATCTGCGCCGCCACCCGCAGGGCTAGGCGCCGCAGCCAAACCGGCTCACCCCAGGCTTACGTATCCCTGCAAACATCCGGGAACCACGACTCGGGAGGACTCGTGACCGACCAGGACCGCAGCGACCGGCTCGAGCAGGCGCTTTTCGAGATCCGCCGTGTGATCGCCGGCCAGGACGCGATGCTCGAGCGGGTGCTCGTCTGCCTGCTCGCCCAGGGGCACCTGCTGATCGAAGGCGTGCCGGGACTTGCGAAGACGCTGACGATCAAGACCGCCGCGAGCGTGCTCGGCGGCTCCTTCGCGCGCATCCAGTTCACGCCCGACCTCGTCCCGGCCGACCTCGTCGGCACGCGGATCTACCGGCCCGACAGCGGCGAGTTCGACACCGAGCTCGGCCCCGTCTTCTGCAACTTCCTGCTCGCCGACGAGATCAACCGCGCGCCCGCGAAGGTGCAGTCGGCGCTGCTCGAGGTGATGCAGGAGCGGCAGGTCACGATCGCGCACACGAGCTACCCGGTTCCGGAGCCCTTCCTCGTGATGGCGACGCAGAACCCGATCGAGTCGGAGGGGACGTATCCGCTGCCGGAGGCGCAGGTCGACCGCTTCATGCTCAAGGTCCTGATCGGCTACCCCGAGCACGACGAGGAGCTGACCATCGTCCAGCGACAGCTCACGGCGCACCCCGAGCTGCGCGAGGTCCTGAGTCTCGAGGAGCTGCGCACGCTGCAGGAGGAGGTCGTGCGCGTGTACGTCGACCCGGCGCTCGTCTCCTATGCAGTCGCGCTCGCGACGGCCACGCGCGACCCGGCTCGCATCGGGCTCGCCGACCTCGCCGAGTACGTCGAGTACGGCGCCTCGCCCCGCGGGCCGATCGCCGTCACCCAGGCCTCCCGCGCGCTCGCGCTGCTGCGCGGCCGCGACTACGCAACCGCCGAGGACGTCCGTGACCTCGCCAAGGACGCGCTCCGCCACCGGCTCGTCCTCAGCTACCAGGCGCTGGCCGAGACCGTGAGCGCCGACGAGATCCTCGATCGCGTGCTGGCGGCCGTGCCTGCGCCCGAGGTGAGCCCGGCGCGTCCCGCGGTCGCGTGAGCGCAGAAGCCGGACGGCGCGAACTTCCCGCCGCGCTCCTGCGCGCGCTCCAGCTCGACGTGGGACGGCGGATCGAGGGGCTGCTCGCCGGCGAGTTCCGCTCCAGCCGCCACGGCGAGGGCAGCGAGCTCGCGCAGGTGCGTCCCTACGTGCCCGGCGACGACGTGCGCATGCTCGAGTGGAACGTCACCGCCCGTACCGGCTTCCCGCACGTCCGCGTGAACCTCGCCGAGCGCGTTCTCGTCACCTGGCTCCTGCTCGACGTGTCGCCCTCGATGCGTTTCGGCACCGCCGAGCGCCGCAAGTGCGACGTCGCTGCCGGCGTCGCGCTGGCGATCGGCCACGTTGCGACGCGGCGCGGCAACCGGCTCGGCGTCCTCACCTTCGGCGGCCCCGAGGAGAAGACCCTGCCGCCGGCGCAGGGACGGCACGGGCTGCTCGGGCTGCTCACGGCGCTGCAGGAGGAGCCCGAGCTCGAGGGCGGCGGCGCTACCTCGCTCGGCTCCGCGCTGGCCCGCTCGGGCGCGGTCGCCCGTCAGCGTGGGCTCGTCGTCGTGGTCTCCGACTTCCGCGGCCCGCTCGACTGGCGACCGCCGCTGCTTCAGCTCCTCCCGCGCCACGACGTGCTCGCGGTCGAGATCCGCGACCGGCGCGAGCAGGAGCTTCCCGACGTCGGCGAGGTGTGGCTCGTCGACCCCGAGACGGGCCGCCAGGTGCGCGTCGACACGCACAGCACCGCTCTGCGCGAGCGCTTCGCTGTCGCCGCGGCGGACGAGCGGAGCGGCGTCGCGCGCGTGCTGTCCGCGCTCGGCGTACCAAACGTCGTCCTCGCCACCGAGGGCGACTGGCTGCGAGAGCTCGCCCTCTTCCTGCGGCAGAGGAGCCGCACGCGGTGAGCTTCGAGCGTCCCTGGGCGCTGCTCGCGCTCGTCGTCGTGCCGCTGGCGCTGCTTGCGTGGCGTGCGCTCGACCGCCGGCGCCGCGGCGAAGGTGAGCGGTTCGCCTCGGCGCCGCTTCTGCCGGCGCTCGTGCAGCGGGTGCCGGGCCGGCTGCGAATCGTGCCGGGGGTGCTGCTCCTCCTCGCGTTGTGCGCGCTGCTCGTGGGGATCGCGAAGCCGCACGCGAAGGTCACCGTGCCGCGCCGCGACGCGACCGTCGTGCTCGCGATCGACGTCTCGCGTTCGATGGGCGCGGAGGACGTCCCGCCGACCCGCCTGTTCGCGGCGGTCTCGGCGGCCGACCGGTTCCTGACCGAGCTCCCGTCGCGCTACAGCGTCGGGCTCGTCCCGTTCGGGAGCAGCGCCTTCGTCTCGGTGCCGCCGACCCGCGACCGCGACCTCATCCGCCAGGAGCTCTCGCAACTGCGCACCGGCGAGGGAACCGCGATCGGGGACGCGATCCTGCTCTCGGCGCGCCTCGGGCGCAAGCAGAAGGCACAGGAGGGCATCGTGCCCCCGACGACCGTGCTCGTGATCTCGGACGGCGCCCGCGACGGCGGCCGCGTCGCTCCTCTGACCGCCGCGCGGGAGGCGAAGGCGCTCGGAGTCCCGGTCTCCACCGTGCTCGTCGGGACCCCGACCGGCGTCGTGACGGCCAAGCTCACCGGCGGCTACACCGCGCAGATCCGCGTGCCCGCGAGCCCCGGCACCCTGCAGCAGATCGCGCGGACGGGCGGCGGCACCTTCTACAGGGCGCGCACGCCGCAGGCGCTCACCGGCGTCTACCGGAAGCTCGCGACGCGTCTCGGCCACACGACCGAGGACAGGCAGATCACCGACTTCTTCGCCGGCGGCGCCGCTGTGCTCGTGCTCGTCGGCTCGAGCCTCTCGTTCCTCTGGTTCCGGCGGGTCGTGCCGTGAGGCGGCTGCTTCTGGTCGCGGTAGTGGCCGCAGCCGCCCTCGCCGTCGCCGGCACGGCGGGCGCGACGCGCGAATGCAACGGCCTCCAGGTCTGCGTGCCGGTGGCGGGGCCATGGGTGCTGGCGCCGGGACGGGCCGAGACGCAGTGGCAGCTCGCCTGTCCGAAGAAGTTCATCGTCGGCGGCCTCGATGCGGAGCTCACGACGCGCGCGCTCGACCTCGCGTTCCGGGCGACCCTCGGGAGCCCGGTCAACCCGGGAGTCAGTACCTCGACGGCGGCCGTCTTTCTCGGAAGGCTCGTGGCGGGCCGCGACCCGGCGGCGAGCTTCCGGCCGCACATCGGCTGCATTCCGTCATCGGGTGGCGGGCCACGCATACCGAGCGCGCACCGCCCCGTTTATCCGCCCGGCCGGCCCACCGTTCTCCGCGCAAGCGCTCTCGCGGTGCGTCCGGGGACCATTCGCCGCGTCACTCGCACCTGCCGCGCGGGCGAGCGTCTCATCCGCACGACTCACGCGATCGGCTTCTACACGAAGGAGGCCCCGTCCCGGACGCTCGCCCGCGCCGTGCGCGTCGAGCGGCAGACGGTGCATGGCCGTAGCACGGTGACGATCCACGGCGGCGCCGCGGTGCGGGGCGTCCGCGCGGTCGTCCAGCTCGATCTCCTCTGCGCAGGCGGCGCATGAGCTTCGGGCATCCACTTCTGCTCCTGCTGCTCGGAGTGCTGCCGCTCGCGTGGCTCGGCCGCCGGTACGTAGAGCGGCGCCGCATGCGCTACGCCGTCCGCTTCACGAACGTCGAGGTGCTCGCCGGCGTCGTCGGAGCCCGCTCCCGGGCACGGCTGGTCGCGCCCGTGTTGCTCGCGGCCGCGCTCGTCGCGCTGGTCTTCGCTGTCGCCCGGCCGCACCAGAAGGCACTCGTCCCGAGCGACAAGGCTGCGGTCATCCTCGTGCTCGACGTTTCGGGCTCGATGCAGGCGGTGGACGTGAAGCCGACTCGTCTCGACGCCGCCCGGCGCGCCATCGACGCCTTCCTCGCGAAGGTGCCGCACCGCGTGCGCGTGGGGCTGGTCCTCTTCTCGGGCGAGGCGGTTCTTGCCACGCCGCCGACCGCCGACCACGACCTCGTGAGGCAGGCCGCGGATTCGTCGGGCGACATCGACGCGTTCGGCGGCACCGCCATCGGCGACGCGCTCGCGCTCGCTGTCCGGGTCGCCCGCCAGATCGCCGGTACCGCCGGTGTGCAGCGGACGACGCTCGGGGCGGCGCGCAGCCTCGCCGCCGCGCAGAGCACCATCACGCCGAAGCACCCGCTCGTCTCGATCCTCTTCCTCTCGGACGGCCGTCAGAACCGCGGCCTGCTGCAGCCGTTGCAGGGCGCGGCGCGCGCGAGGGCGGCCGGCTTCCCCGTCTACACCGTCGCGCTCGGCACGACCGGGAACACGACGCTGCGCGGACGCGGCGGCGGCTTCAACTTCTACGGAGGAGGCGGGGCCGGAGGCGGCTTCTTCGGCGGCGCAAACAGGCTCGCTCCCGACCCGGTAACGCTGCGGAAGATCGCGGCCGCCACCGGCGGGAAGTTCTTCCGGGCGAAGACCGCCGGCGACGTGAAGGACGCCTACGCGAGCCTCGGCTCGAGCCTCGGGCGCGTACCCGACCGCAAGGAGATCACGGACGAGTTCGTAGCCGCGGCGGCGCTCCTGCTACTGCTTGCCGGCCTGGCCTCGGCGTTCTGGGCGCCCAGGATTCCCTGATCAGGCGCGCGTAAGCGGCTTGTACTTGATCCGGTGCGGCTCGAGCGCGTCCGGGCCGCGCGTCTCCTTCATCCACTCGACGTAGTCGGCCCACGAGCCCTCGAACCAGATCGTCTCGCTGTCGCCCTCGAAGGCGAGGATGTGCGTGGCGACGCGGTCGAGGAACCAGCGGTCGTGCGTGATCACGACGGCGCAGCCGGCGAACTCGAGCAGCGCCTCCTCGAGCGCGCGCAGCGTGTCGACGTCGAGGTCGTTCGTCGGCTCGTCGAGGAGCAGGACGTTGCCGCCGGAGCGAAGGAGCTTTGCGAGATGGACGCGGTTCCGCTCGCCGCCGGAGAGGTCCGAGACGCGCTTCTGCTGGTCGCCGCTCTTGAAGTTGAACCAGGAGACGTACTGGCGCGAGTTCACCTCGCGCTTGCCGAGCTCGATCGTGTCGTGACCGCCCGAGATCTCCTTCCA
>DASXJG010000176.1:0-7390 GCA_036497525.1 Gaiellaceae bacterium | reverse complement strand
CGTCTCCTGGTCGAAGCCGTCGCCGAGGAAGAGGTCGGCACGCACGCGCGCGCCCAACGCCGCCGCGACGAGGCCGGGATCGGGGTCCGGAGCGCTGTCGAGCAGCGCCAGCGCCTCCCGCGCGGACGCCGCCGCCTTCGGGAGGTCGACGGTACCGGCGTACAGGGCGACGGCGGCATGGCAGCGGGCCCTGAGAACGGGGTCGCGCGCGTCCGCGAGCGCATCCTCTGCGAGAGCCGTCGCCGCGGATTCGCCGCTTCGCCAGTAGTCGATCTCGACGAGCGTCAGCAGCGCTCGCGCGCGCAGGTCGCCCGGCTGCAGCGTCGTGCGCAACTCTTCGAGCAGCGCCCGTGCGGCCGAGAAGTCGCTTGCGAGATGGAGTTGCTCGGCAAGCTCGAGCTGGAGCTCGAGTCGCTCCGGAGCGTTCGCCGGAAGCAGTCGCAGCGCGAGCCCGGTCAGTTCGGCTGCAGAGTCCGGGGAGCCGCGCATGCGCGCGTGGCGGGCGGCCGCCTGGAGCTCCTGCACGACCTGGGCGTCCGGCCCCGGCGCTCCGAGTGCGAGATGTCGCGCTCGCTCCTCCGGGCCGCGCGCCAGGTCGGCGACCTCGCGATGCGCCTCGCGGAGCCGGGCTGCCGGAGCCGCGGAGTACACGGCCGACGCGAAGAGCGGGTGGACGAACTCGATCCGCCCGTCCGCGTCGACGCGCACGAGCCCCGCCTCCTCCGCAGGCGCGAGCTCGACGGGATCCATCGTCTCCGTGTCGGGCCGCGCCAGGACCGCGGCGCGCAGCAGCGCGTCGCGCGCCTCGACCGGAAGGGCCCGGACGCGTGCCCGGACGAGCGCGTCGAGGTCCTGCGGCACGGGAACGTGCCCCGAGATGTCCTGCTCGCCGCGGTTGAGCTCGCGCGCGATCTCGATCGCGTACAGCGGGTTGCCGCCCGCCGCCCGTGCGATCCGCACGAGCGTCGGTCGCGGAAACGTGCTCCCGAGCTCCTGCGCGAGCACGCGGTGGAGGGCGGCGACCGAAAGGGGTCCCAGCTCGAGGTGCTCGACCCGCAGGTCGCGCTCCAGCGCAGGCATCGGCGGTCGCGCGAGCTCCGTCGCGCGCACCGAAAGGAGGCACCGCACGGGCTCCTCGCCGAGCCGGCGCAAGGCGAACTCGACCGCCGCCGCCGACGACGCGTCGAGCCACTGGAGGTCGTCGATCGCGCACACGACCTCCGACTCGCCGGCGAGCCCGCGCAGGAGCGTGAGAAATCCGGCGCCGACGGCACGACGCTGGGGCGGCCGCGCCGAGGCGGCGCGCAAGAGGGCGGCGTCGAGACCCACTCGCTGCGGCTCGGGCAGCTGCGCAAAGAACTCGTCCGGCACGTCGGCGAGCAGATCCGCGAGTGCGGCGAAGGCGAGTCGGGCTTCCGACTCGGTCGGCCGCGCGATCAGCACTCGGGCACCCCCCGCGCGAGCACGCTCGACCGCCGCCTGCCACAAGGTCGTCTTGCCGATTCCCGGCTCGCCGACGATCGCGACCGCGCAGGGTCGCTCGGAGCGCAGAAAGGTCTCGACGGCCCCCAGTTCCGCTTCGCGCCCGACCAGGCTGGACACGATCAGAGGTTAGGCGGATCGAGGGTTCAAATCCATGTCACCCGCAAGATCGCGCTCGCGCACATGAAGGGTTCCCGGGCTACTACGAGCGGCTCGAGCCTCGCTTCGAGCCGAGATGGGGCGCGCCCCCGATCAGGTCGTAGAAGCGCTCACGGCGTTGCGACCAGCGTTCGTCCCGGGCGGCGGCACGGGCTTCGCTCCGCCGCATCCGCCTGCCCTCCCCCGGATAGAGCCGGCGAGCCCAGATCGAGCCGGGCTTTGCCAGGCGCATGGCTCCGACGAGCGAGAGCGGCAGGAAGACGATCCCGAAGAGGCCCAGCTTGAGCTTCCCCTTCAGCAGGGTTACCACGACGAGAACCGCAACGAGCACGATCAGCGCGTCACCGAGCTCCCTCGCGAGCCGTTCGCTGCCATGGTCGGTCGGGAGCGGGAACGTCGCGAGCACCGCGAGGCCGAGGAACGCCACCGCCGCCATGCAGGCTTCGATCGACAGGCGGCCCTCGTTGGTCCAGTAGACGTCGTCGAGATGCAGGAGCATCGCGAACTCGTCGAGGACGAGCGCGGCCCCGGCGCCGAACACGATCGCGAGGAACGCGAGCCAGGGCTCGCGCGGAGCGAGGCCGATGGCTAGGCCGCCCGCGATGAGGCTCAGCACGATGCCCGGCACGAGGTGGTGGACGTGCACGTCGCCCAGATGTGCGCTCCCCCAGCCGCGGATCCGAGCCATGCGCGTGTAGAAGCGCGTCCCCGCGAGCGTGAGGATGAACGCGACCAGCATCAGGAATGCCGGCTCCCTGCCCCCGGCGTAGATGTGCGTCTCGTACCCGGGGATGAAGCGGAAGAGGTTCATCTGTTCCGCTGGTCATCCTAGGGCGCGACAGGCCGATACTCTGGGCGCTCTCGGAGAGGTGTCCGAGCGGTCGAAGGAGCGCGACTGGAAATCGCGTGGGTGCCGAAAGGTGCCTCGAGGGTTCAAATCCCTCCCTCTCCGTTTCAGTCGTGTGGCGATACTGCGGCGGGATGTCCCCGTCGCAGTCGCCGTTCGTCGAGCTCGAGGTCGGGTCGCGCTCCGTCAAGGTGACGAACCCGGACAAGGTCTTCTTCACGACGCGCGGCGAGACGAAGCTCGATCTCGTCCAGTACTACCTCAGCGTCGGCGACGGGATCGTGCGCGCTCTCTACGAGCGGCCGACGCAGCTGAAGCGACATCCGGACGGGGCGGAGGGCGAGGCGATCTACCAGAAGCGCGTGCCGAAGCACCGGCCCGACTGGATCGAGACCGCGACCGTCACGTTTCCCTCGGGCCGGACGGCCGACGAGCTGTGCGTGACCGAGCTCGCCCAGGTCGCGTGGGCCGCGAACCTCGCCACGATCGACTTCCATCCCTGGCCGTCGCGCCGCCGCGACGTCGAGCACCCGGACGAGCTTCGCATCGACGTCGACCCTCAGCCGGGCACCGGCTTCGCCGAGGCGAAGCAGGTCGCGGCGATCGTGCGGGAGACGCTCGACGAGCTCGGCTTCGTGGGCTGGCCGAAGACGTCCGGCAACCGCGGCATCCACATTGCGTGCCGGATCGAGCCGAGGTGGGGCTTCCGCGAGGTGCGCCGGTGCGCGCTCGCCTTCGCACGCGAGGTTGAGCGCCGCGCCCCGGAGCTCGTCACGACGGCATGGTGGAAGGAGGAGCGCGGCGAGCGCGTCTTCATCGACTACAACCAGAACGCGCGCGACCGGACGATCGCCTCCGCCTATTCCGTCCGCGCCCGGCCCGACGCGACGGTTTCGGCGCCGTTTCGCTGGGACGAGCTCGAGGACATCGAGACCGAGGACTTCACGATGGCGACCATGCCGCCGCGCTACGCCGAGCTGGGGGACGTGCAGGCGGGAATCGACGACGCGGTCTGCGACCTGCGCAAGCTGTTCGAGTGGGTCGAGCGGGAGGAGGCGGAAGGGGCCGGCGAGGCGCCGTATCCGCCGAACTTCCCGAAGATGCCGGGCGAGCCGAAGCGCGTCCAGCCGTCACGCGCCAAGAAGTCGTGACAAAGGCTTGACGCACACGACGCGGTCGCTCGTCGCGGTGTCGGACACCTGTGACGTAAGGGTGGCGCGGCGCTAAGCGCCGAGGAGGTCCTCGACCGCGAGGTCGCTGGCCTTTCGCGGTGGTCGCACCTCGCGCCAGGTGCAGTCCTTCGGATTCTTGTCGGGCCGGAAGCGGAGCAGCTTGGTGCCGTGGCGGAAGCGGTGCTTCTCGAGCTTGTCGTAGCGTACCTCGACCACGAGCTTTGGCTTCAGCGGTGACTCCTCGAGCTCGCCCGTCCCCCAGCGGTTCGGCTCGCTGAAGCGTCGGTCGCTCTTCTTGTCGACGAGCGGCAGCACCTTCGCGGCGATCTCGGCCTGGTTCGTTGCGCCGACCGCCGCCGAGCCGACGTAGTTGAGGTCGCCCTCGTCGTCGTAGAGGCCGAGGAGGAGCGTCGCGATCGTCTCGCGGCCGCCCTTCTTCCAGCGGATCCCTGCGACGACGCAGTCGGCGGTGCGGTGAGGCTTGACCTTGACGACGCCGTCGCGCGAGCCCGGCAGATAGGGGAGGCCGAGCCGCTTCGCAACGACGCCGTCGAATCCGGCCGCCTGCAGCGTCTGCAGCCACTCGCGCCCCTGCTCGACCTTGTCGGACACCGGAGAGAGCTGGAACCCGGCCGCGACCTTCTCGAGCTCGGCGCGCCGCTTCTCGATCGGGCGCTCGTGCACGGGCTTGCTCTTCCACAGCAGCAGGTCGAAGGCGACGAAGGTGGCCGGGATCTCGCCCGAGAGCTTGCGGACACGGCTCTCCGCCGGGTGAAGTCGCATCTGCATCGCGTCGAAGTCGAGCGCGCCGCCGCGGGCGATCACGATCTCGCCGTCGAGCGCGGAGTGGGGCGGCATGGACTCGCCGAGCTCCCGCAGCTCGGGGAAGTACCGAAGCAGCGGCCGCCCGTTGCGCGACCAGAGCGCGAGCTCGCCGCCGTCGTTCTCCAGCACACCGCGGAAGCCGTCCCACTTGGGCTCGTAGCGCCAGCCGCCGCCCTCCGGCAGATCCGAGACGAGCTCGGCCTCCATCGGCGGAAACGGGACGTTCGGGCCGGGCGCGTCAGCCATCCCGCCAACCTAGACGAGTTGTTCGTAACCCGCGATACTCGAAGCGTGGGGCGCGAAAACGGGGAGAAGGTCCAGGACGCGCTCTACCGCATCGCCGAGCTGGCGAGCGCGGCCCAGGACATGCAGGAGTTCTACCGCTCGATCCACGAGGTCGTGAGCGAGCTCACGGACGCGAGGAACTTCTTCATCGCGCTCTACGACGAGGAGCGCCGGCGGATCAGCTGGCCGTACTACGTCGACGAGCTCGAGGAAGAAGATCCGCTCGATCCGAACCAGTGGTTCGAATTCGGCCAGGGCGACGCGCGCGGTGTCACGGCCTACGTGCTCCGGACGGGCGAGCCGCAGCGCATCTCACGCGGCCGGATGATGGAGCTCGTCGAGCAAAGGGAAGTCGAGTTGCTCGGAGCGCTGGCCGAGGACTGGCTGGGCGTCCCGCTCAAGTCCGACGAGCGCACGGTGGGCGTGCTCGCCGTCGCGTCGTACGCACAAGGCTTCCGGTACACCGAGCAGGACGAGGATCTGCTCGCGTTCGTCGGGCAGCACATCGGCGCCGCGCTCTCGCGCGCCCGGGCGATCGAGGAGACGCGGCAGCGGAACGCCGAGCTGGCGCTGATCAACAGCGTCCAGTCGGCCCTTGCCGGCGAGCTCGAGATGCAGGCGATCTACGACGTCGTCGGCGACAAGATCCAGGACGTCTTCGACGCACAGGTTGTCGACATCTGCATTTACGACGAGGCCACCGGTCTCCTGCACAACCCGTACACGATCGAGCGTGGGGTGCGCTTCCCGGACCAGCCGATTCCGCTGATCGGCTACCGCAAGCACGTGATGGAAACGCGTGAGCCGCTTCTGATCACAGAGAACACGCGCGAGCTATCGGAGCGATACGGCAATCCTTTCGTCCTTGCCGGCGAGCCCGCCAAGTCGGATCTCTTCGTCCCGCTCGTCGTCAATGGTCGCGCCACCGGCGTGATCTCGCTCCAAAACGTCGATCGGACGCACGCCTTCGACGAGGCCGATCAGCGTCTACTAACGACACTCGCCGGCAGCCTCGGCGTGGCGCTCGAGAATGCGCGGCTGGTGCACGAGACGCGGCAGCGGAACGCCGAGCTGGCGCTGATCAACAGCGTCCAGGAAGCGCTCGCAGGCGAACTCGAAATGCAGGCGATCTACGACGTGGTGGGCGACAAGCTCCAGGAGATCTTCGATGCCCAGGTCGTGGACATCGGCATCTACGACTTCGCCGCCGGGGTGACCCGCTACCCCTACACGATCGAACGAGGCGTCCGCTTCCCCGACGAGCCGACTCCCATCTCGATCTCACCCACGGCTCGACAGCTCCTCGAAACGAAAGCCCCGGTCATCGTCAACGACGTGTCCGCCTGGCAGCGCGAGCGAGGCGAAGTCATTCCCGTTACGCAGGGCGAGCCCGCGTTGGCGATGCTCTTGGCTCCGCTGATCTCAGGAGACGAGATCCGTGGGCGCATCTCGTTGCAGAACCTCGACCGGACGAACGCGTTCTCAGAGAGCGACGTCCGCCTGCTGACCACCCTCGCCAGCAGCCTGAGCGTTGCGCTCGAGAACGCGCGGCTGGTGCACGAGACGCGGCAGCGCAATGCGGAGCTCGCGCTGATCAACGGCGTGCAAGACGCGATTGCAGGCGAGCTCGAGCCGCAGGCGATCTACGACGCGGTCGGGGACCGGATCCGCGACGTCTTCGACGCACAGGCCGTCACGATCGAGACGCTCGACGAGGCGACCGGGCTCCTGCACTTCCCCTACCTCCTCGAGCGTGGCCAGCGACTGAAAGCGGATTCCAGCCCGCCGCGCGGCTTCTCGAAGCACGTGCTGGAGACGCGTGAGTCGCTGCTGATCACCGAGAACATGAACGCCGAGGCCGAGCGATACGAAGCCTCGATTCTCGTAGGCGAGATGACGAAATCGGTCTTGTACGTCCCGCTCGTGACCGGTGGCAAGGCGACGGGCTTGATCTCGCTCCAGAACGTCGACCGGGAGCAAGCATTCGGCGAGTCCGACCAGCAGCTTCTGGAGACACTCGCGGGCAGCCTGAGCGTGGCGCTCGAGAACGCGCGACTGGTGCACGAGACGCGGCAGCGGAACGCCGAGCTGGCGCTGATCAACAGCGTGCAGGAGGCGCTGGCCGGCGAGCTCGAGATGCAGGCGATCTACGACGTCGTCGGGGACAAGATCCAGGAGGTCTTCGACGCGCAGGTCGTCGACATCGCGATCTACGACGAAGCCGCCGGACTTCTCCATTTCCCGTACACGATCGAGCAGGGCGAACGTCTTCCCGGCGAGACGATCGAGCTGATCGGGTTCCGCAAGCACGTGATGGAGACGCGTGAGCCGCTCGTGATCGACGAGCCAACCCCGGAGATCTTCGAGCGCTACGGGAACCCTCGGGTGCTGAGCGGCAACCTGACGAAGGCCGGCCTGTTCGTGCCCCTGATCGTGGGCGGCCGCGCGACGGGCGTGATCTCGCTCCAGAACATCGACCGCGAGCACGCGTTCACCGAGGCGGACCAGCGCCTGCTGACGACGCTTGCGGGCAGCCTGAGCGTCGCCCTGGAGAACGCGCGGCTGGTGCACGAGACGCGGCAGCGGAACGCCGAGCTGGCGCTGATCAACAGCGTGCAGG
>DASXJG010000175.1:0-11022 GCA_036497525.1 Gaiellaceae bacterium | reverse complement strand
TCGCCGACGCGCGTCACGTATGCCTTCGCCACGCCGACGACGTGGTCGATCAGCTGCGGCCCGATGCCGACGCCGGTCGCGGCGCTGGCGGCCACCGGGTTGGAGGAGGTCACGAAGGGATACGTGCCGTGGTCGAGGTCGAGCAGTGTCGCTTGCGCTCCCTCGAACAGCACCTCCTTCCCGTCGCGCAGGGCCGTGTCGACGTAGAGGGACGTGTCCGCGACGAGCGGCCGCAGCCGCTGCGCGTAGCCCTCGTACTGTGCGGCGACCGTCTCGAGGTCGAAGGGCTCCGTCTCGTACACGCGCTCGAGCCAGAGGTTCTTCTCGGCGAGCGCCACCTCGATCTTCTGGCGGAGGATCTTCGGGTCGAGCACGTCCTGGACGCGGATGCCGAGTCGCATCGCCTTGTCGGCGTAGCACGGGCCGATACCGCGCCTGGTGGTCCCGATCGCGAGCTTGCCGAGCCGTCGCTCGCTCGCCTGGTCGATGGCGAGGTGCCACGGCATGATCAGGTGCGCGTTGCCGGAGACGTAGACCTCGTCGGTGGTGTGGCCGCGCCCCTCGAACTCGTCGAGCTCCGCGATCAGCACTTCGGGGTCGACGACGCAGCCGTTGCCGATCACGCACGGCTTGCCGCGGACGATCCCGCTCGGCAGGGCCCGGATCTTGTACGTCTCGTCGCCGACGACGATGGTGTGTCCGGCATTCGGGCCGCCCTGGTAGCGGCAGACGACGTCCATGTTCCGGGCGAGCAGGTCGACGATCTTGCCCTTCCCCTCGTCGCCCCACTGCGCGCCGACGATGACAGTCGCAGGCACGTCGAAGAAGTATGCCGTTGGAGGCGGTCAGGCGGCGGTGCGCTCGCGGAAGTCCTGGCGCGCGTCGACGTGGACTTCCCTCGCCAGACGCCGCAGACGACTCGCCGTCGGGCCGCCGACCCGCTCGGCGAGCTCGCGCCACTCGTGGTTCGTGGTCACGATCACGAGCCGCCGCGACTGCTCGCGCTGGTTGACGAGGTTGTAGATGCGGTCGCGCGCCCAGCTCGACCAGTCCTCGGCGCCGAGGTCGTCGAGGACGACGACGTCGTAGCCGCTCGGGTTCGGCGGAGGCTCGCCGTCGCCGAAGCTCTCGCGCAGGGCGTTCAGCCACGCCGGCACGTTGAGGAAGAGCGCGGTCTTCTTCTGCTCGCACCAGATCACCTCGCGGAGGATCGCCACCGCGAGATGCGTCTTGCCGGCGCCCGGGTTCCCACGCAGGAGGAGCCCCTGACGCAGGTCGGTTCCGGCGCGGAACTCCTTCGCCCACGAGCGGCAGACGGCGAGCGCGTGCGGCGTGTTCGGGACCGGCTCGAAGTTCTCGAACGTGCAGTCGTCGTACGCCAACGGCACCTGGACGCGAGCCCACCGCTCCTCGGCGCGGCGCTGCTCGTCGCAGACCTCCTCGGCGGCGCGGCACATCTCGCAAAAGCGCTCGGACGGGAACGTCTGGCCGAGCAGGACGACCTGCTCGGTCTCGAACTCGCGGTCGCAGTTGAGGCAACGGACGATCATTGTGCGAGGCTCGCGAACTTTGCGAACTTCTTGATGAAGGCGACCTTGAAGTCGTCAGTCGGTCCGTTGCGGTGCTTCGCGACGATGACCTCTGCGATCCCCTTGTTGGCGTCGTCGGTCTCGTCGCGGTCGTAGTACTCCTCGCGGTAGAGGAACATCACGAGGTCGGCGTCCTGCTCGATCGAGCCGGACTCCCGGAGGTCGGAGAGCAGCGGCCGCTTGTCGTGCCGCTGCTCGGGCGAGCGGTTGAGCTGGGAGAGCGCGATCACGGGCAGGTCGAGGTCCTTGGCGATCTCCTTCAGGCCGCGGGAGATCGACGACACCTCCTGCAGGCGACTCTCCTCGCTGCGGCCGGTCGTCATCAGCTGGAGGTAGTCGACCACGACGAGCCCGAGGTTCGGCTCGCGGCGCTTCAGCGTCTGCGCGCGGGCGCGGAGCTCGAGCAGGCTGAGCGCCGGGGTGTCGTCGACGTAGAGCGGCGCCGACTCGAGCTGGCCGCACGCCTGGGTTAGGCGCGGCCAGTCGTCCTTCGAGAGCTTCCCGGTACGGATGTGGTGCGCGTCGACCTTGCCGCGCGAGCAGATAAGCCGCTGGGCGACCTCCTGCCGCGACATCTCGAGGCTGAAGAACGCGCACGGCGTCTGCAGGTCGACGGCGACGTGGTTTGCGATCTCGAGCGCGAAGGCGCTCTTTCCCATCGACGGGCGGGCGGCGATGATCACGAGGTTGGCGGGCTGGAAGCCGGCGGTGATCCGGTCGAGGTCCTTGAATCCGCTGCCGAGGCCGGTGACCTCGGCGCCCGACTCGTAGAGATGGCTGATCCGCTGGAATGTCTCGACGAGCGTGTCCTTGAAGAGAACGAGATCGCCCTCCGAGCGGCGCTCGGCGAGGTCGAAAACGAGCTGCTCGGCGCGCGCGACGAGCTCCACCGGCTCGCCCTCGCGCTCCCAGCCGAGCTGGGCGATCTCGCCGCCGGCGCGGATCAGGCCGCGGAGGGTCGCGTTCTCGCGGACGATCTCGGCGTAGTGCCTCGCGTTCGCGGTGGCCGGGACCAGCCGGGCGAGCTCGTGCAGGCGGACGCGGCCGCCGATCTCGTCGAGCTCGCCCCGCTGCTCGAGCTCGTTCGTGAGCGTGATCGCGTCGACGGGCTCGTTCTTGCCGTACAGCTGGAGCGCGGCGCGGTAGATCTTCGCGTGCGACTCGCGGTAGAAGTCGCCCGCGTCGAGGATCTCGCTGACGGCGGCGATCGCGCCGGGCGAGATCATCATCGCGCCGAGGACCGACTCCTCGGCCTCGAGGTTCTGAGGAGGGACGGCGCCCGGGGAGGCGGCGGGCGTCGGGACGGGGGCAAGGGACATGCGCCGGGATTCCAGCATTCCGTCCGCCGGGTTTCTAGATGTTGGCATGTCTGTTGTGAACAGGTCTTTTTCGGCCATTTGCAGGAGAATCGTGCATCCTTGCAGGCGCACCGGACGGCGCGGCTGGGGATGGAAGTTCCGCTCCGAGCGGCAACTTCTTCGGCAGATCCACAGGTTCGTGGACAGCGTGTGAACGTCCTCTTACCATCGAGACATGGACGGCTGCCACGACCTCGCCGAGCCCTGGCGGGCCGCCCTCGACCTGGCGTGGGAGGCGTACCTCGCCGGGACGATCCCGGTCGGCTCCGTCGTCGCCCGCGCCGACGGCCTGATCGTCGCGCGCGGACGCAATCGCATCTTCGAGCCGCCGGGGCACCGCCTCTCGGGCTCGCGGCTCGCCCACGCCGAGGTCGACGCGCTCGCCCAGCTGCCGGTGACCGAGCGCTACCGCGACCACGTGCTCTACTCGACTCTCGAGCCTTGCCTGCTCTGCACGGCGGCGACGCTGCTCGCGACGGTGGGCCGGATCGAGTACGCGACGAGCGATCCCTTCGGCGGCGGCTGCAGCGGAGCGATCGACACCGCGCACTGGCGGCGGAGCGCGCCCGAGATCGCGGCGCCGCTCGGCGGCTGGCCGGGCGGATTGTCCGCCGCGTTGCAGAGCGCGTTCTGGCAGGCGCACCCCGAGCACCTACGCGCGGGCGAGATCGTCGACGCGTTCGGCGACAACGCGCGCTGCGCCGGCGCACGGGTACTCGAGCTCGACGGGACTGCGCCGGATCTCGAGGAGGCGCTGCCGCATCTCCTCGACTGCCTGTAGCGCGTTACTCCTCGGCCAGCGCTGCGTCGGCGTCGGCCCGCCACTCGGGCTCGCCCTCGGCCGGCTCTTCGGCTTCGGTCGCCTCTTCGGCCGTGGCCTCTTCAGTCGCGGCCTGCTCGGCGTCAGCCTCTTCGGCCTCGGCCTCCTCGGCTGCGTCGACCTCGGCCAGGATCTCCTCGAGCTCGGTCGAGGGTTCGGCTTCCGCCTCCTCCTGCTCCGCGCGCTCGGCGGCCTCCATCTCCTGGAGCTCCTCGTCGGACGGGAGCTCCCCGCCCTCGGGGACGACCTCCGTCTTCACCTCGGCGCGCATGTCCTCGAACAGCGTGATCGGGATCTCATACCGGCCGATGCGCTTGATCGGATCGGTCCCGATCTTGCGCCGGTCGACGCGCACCTTCTTCTTGGCCCACAGCTCGTCGGCGATGTTGGTCGGCGTCACCGAGCCGAAGAGCGAGCCGGTCGGCCCGGCCTTGACCTCGAACCGCAGCACCGTCTTCGAGAGGATCTCGGCGATCTCGTTCGCCTGGTCGGCGGTCTTCGCCTCGTGGCGGGCGCGGTTGGCCTCCCGCTTCTGCAGCTCGGCGACGCGCGCCGGCGTGGCCTCCTCGGCGAGGTGCCGGGGCAGGAGGAAGTTGCGCGCGTAGCCGCGCGCGACCGAGACCACGTCGCCGCGCAGCCCGACGTGGTCGACGTCCGAGAGGAGGATGACCTCCATCTCAGCGGTCTCCCCTGTCGCCGCGATCTCCGCGATCGCCGCGGTCACGGCGACCGCCGCCCCCGCGCTCGTCCGAGCCCTCGGCGACGTACGGCAGCAGCGCCATCTCGCGCGCCCGCTTGACCGCCTGCGCGATCTGCACCTGGTGCCGGCGGCACGCGCCGGTGATGCGGCGGCTGCGGATCTTCCCCTTCTCGGAGATGTAGCGCCGCAGCTGGTTGACGTTCTTGTAGTCGATCTCCGTGATCTTGTCCTTGCAGAAGAAGCAGTTGCGGCGCCGGATCTGGCCCTGCGGGCCGCCGGGCCGCCTCCGCTGCTGCTGTTGGGTCTTCTCTCTCGCCATGCCTCTCCTAGAACGGAATATCGTCGTCGGTCGCCGCCGGGAAGTCGGCGCTCTCCTGCTGCGCCCCCGCCGGCACGAACTGGTTGCCGCCGCCACCGCCGTCACCGTCGCCGCGGCTGCCGAGGAACTGGACGCTGTCGGCGACGATCTCCACGGCCTCGCGCTTCCCGCCGCCGTCCTTCGCCTCCCACTCACGCCACTCGAGGCGGCCGTCGATCGCGACCGGGCGGCCCTTCGAAAGATATTGCGCACAGCTCTCCGCCTGGTTGCCGAAGACCGAGATGCTGAAGTAGTTCGGCTTGTCCGTCCACTGGCCCGACTCGTCGCGGCGCCGGCTGTTGACTGCGACGCGCAGGTTGCACACCGGGGTGCCGCCCGGCGTGTGCCGCAGCTCCGGGTCCTTCGTCAGGTTCCCGACCAGAACGACGCGGTTGATGTTGGCTGCCATGTCTACTCCTCTTCCTCGGCGGATTCCTCGGCCGGCTGCTCGTCTGCGGAGACGGGCTGCTCTTCCGCGGCAGCGTACTCCGGCTCGGCCGTCTCCGAAACGGCCGTTGCGGACGTGTCCGGCTCGGCAGGCTCGGCGGCCTCGACCGGCTCGGCGGCCTGGACCGGCTCGGCGGCGGCCTCCGCCGGCGGGGCAGCCGCGGGAGCCGTGAGCTCGTCGCGCGGCGCGCTCGTGCGGGAGCCCGCTATGTGGCGTGTCGCCAGATGGCGCAGCACCGCGTCGTCGATCTTGAGCACACGGGAGATCTCCTCGAGCGTCGCCGGTTCCGAGTCGAAGACGACGAGGTGGTAGACGCCCTCCTCCTTGTGCGCGATCGGATAGGCGAGGCGGCGCCGGCCCCACGCGTCGTGGCTCTGCCAGGTTCCGTTGCCGTTCTCGACGAGCTGGCGGGTGCGCGCGATGAGGTCGTCCTGGCGCGCCTCGGCCTGCTCCGGGTCCAGCATTAACAAGATTTCGTAAGTCGTCACGTCCCGAGGTCCTCCCTTCCCATGGTCTCGATGTCGGCCCCGACTGCCGGCGCCGCTCGGGACTGAACGGCGCGATGACGGGGCAGGAAGCGGCCGTCACTGTAGCATCGGCGCGGTGAAGCGCCTCGTCGCGTGGGTCGGCGGAGTTGCCGGCGGGATCGCCGCCTACCGGCTGCTGAAGCGGCGCCCGGAGCCGGCACCGGAGCCGCCCGCGACGGCGGAGCCGGAGCCGGACGACCGCGCCGAGGAGCTGCGGGAGAAGCTCGCCGAGTCGCGCGCGGCCGAGCCCGAGGGGACGAGTCCTCCGGCCACGCAGTCGATGGCGGAGGAGCCATCCGCCGAGCCCGAGACGGAGCCGGAGTCGCCCGAGGAACGCCGGCGGCGTGTGCACGACGAAGGCCGCGCCACGCTCGACGACATGAAGTCGGAGTAACCGGCCGGGCTACGCTCCGCCGCGGAGCGGCCGGGCCTGGTGGCCCAGCGGGTCTTCAAAACCCGTACGGTCGTGCAACCCACGGCTAGGTCGGTTCGACTCCGGCGCCGCTCCGTCTCGGGTTACTTGTCGCCTTCGAGGTAGTGCGAGTCCCAGCCGGGCGGCGAGTAGCCCGTCCCGGGCGGACCGGCTCCGACCGAGAGGACGAGCGTCCCGGGGATCTCCGCCGTCGCCGCGCGCGTGGCGGCCGGGTCGATCCAGATGCACGTCCCGGTCGGGGCGTCGACCGCTTCGCCGTCGATCGTGAAGTTCGCGTGGCCGTCGACGGTGTAGTAGAGCTCGGGCTCGCCATGCTCGGCGTGGTCGTGCTGAGGGATGACCGTTCCGTCGTCCTGGCCCCGCCAGAGATTGATGCCGAACGTCTCGATTCCGAAGTGATGGCGGATCGGGATCCAGTGCGGCCACTGGTTCGAGGCGATCTCGTCGATGTGCGCTTTCTCGTAGGCAGCCATGCCGGGGAGCCTATTCCTCGGAGAAGCGCCCGAGCAATTCGTCCGGCGGCAGGTCGGCGAGCGAGTCGAGGACGAGGTCGGCGCCCGCCTCGTCGAGGCCGAGGTCGCGCGTCACCTCGTTCGGCACGGCGACGCAGAAGATCCCGGCTTCCTTCGCCGCCTTGACCCCGTTGGGCGAGTCCTCGAAGGCGACCGCCTCGGAGGCCGCGACCCCGAGCGCGTCGAGCGCCTCGAGGTAGAGCGTGGGCGCGGGCTTCGCGCGGTCGCGATCGCCCTCGGCCGTACAGATCGCGTCCCAGCCGACCGCCTCCTCGAGCCGCTCGAGGTGCGTCTCCACCCAGCGGCGGTTCGAGCTGGAGACGATTGCGCGCTTCAGCCCGTGCTGCCGTGCTGCCGCCAGGTACTCAGCGATGCCCGGCCGCAGCTCCTCGGCCTCGATCAGGGCGATCTCGTGCGCGTAGCGGCGCTCGTTCAGCGCCTCCCGCTCGAGCGGCTCGCCGACGAGCTCCTCGAGATGCGCCATCGGGTCCCAGGCGCCGTAGGTGCCGACGACGGTGGCCCAGAGGTCGGGCGGCAGCTCGTGGCCGTGGTCGCGGTAGAGCAGCTCCCAGCCGGCCCGCGACGCGAGCTCGGTGTCGATGATGAGGCCGTCGAAGTCGAAGAGGAAGGCGCGGATCGCCACGGCGATTCAGACTACGGACGTGGCCATCCTCGGCGTCGACGTCGGCGGGACGTTCACCGATGCCGTGCTGGTCGAGGAGGGGCGGATCCGGACCGCCAAGGTGCCTACCGCCGCACGGCAGGAGGAATCGGTGCTCGCAGCTGCCCGCGGGGTCGGCGTGGGCGACGGGCTGACGCGCTTTGCACACGGGACGACGGTCGCCACGAACGCGCTTCTCGAGCGGCGCGGCGCTCGTGTCGCCTACGTCGGGAACGCCGGCTTCGAGCACCTTCTCCATCTGCGCCGGCAGACGCGCGCCCACCTCTACCGGCTCTGCGCGGAGCATCCCGAGCCGCTTGTCCCTCTCGAGCGCTGCCACGGCGTCCGCGGCCGGCTGGGGCCCGACGGAGAGCTCGAGCCGCTCTCGCTCGACGCGCTCCCCGACCTCGGGGACGCCGAGGCGGTGGCGGTCTGCCTCCTGTTCGCGTTCCGCGATCCATCGCACGAGCAGGCGGTGGCGGACGAGCTGCAGCGGCGGCATCCCGGCGTCCACGTGGTCGCTTCGCACGAGGTCGCGCCGGAGTTCCGGGAGTACGAGCGCGCCTCGACGACGGCGGCCGACGCCTACCTCGTTCCCGTGGCGGCGCGGTACCTGGACGCGCTCGCTGCGGCGGCGGCCGAGGCCGGGCTGCCCGAGCCCGTGGTGATGCTCTCCTCCGGCGGCGTTGCGTCGGTGGCGGAGGCGGCGGCTCATCCCGCGCGGTTGCTCGTCTCCGGGCCCGCGGGCGGTGTCGTCGGCGCGGGGCTGCTCGCGCGCCGGGCGGGCTTCGAGGACGCGATCGCCTTCGACATGGGTGGCACCTCGACGGACGTCTGCCTCCTGCCGGGAGGGCTTGCGGCTCGAGTGCCCGAGCGCGAGGTCGGGGGGCTCCCGATCCGGCTCCCGTCGGTCGACGTGCACACGGTGGGCGCCGGCGGCGGGTCGCTCGTACGGCGCGACGCGGGCGGCGCGCTGCGCGTCGGCCCGGAGTCGGCGGGCGCGGATCCGGGCCCAGCGTGCTACGGCCGCGGCGGCGGCGCGACGGTAACGGACGCGAACCTGCTGCTCGGACGGCTTCCGGACGAGCTGCCGGGCGGGCTCGTCCTGGACCGCGATGCGGCGGCAGCAGCACTCGACGGGGTCGATCCCGCCGCGGTCGTCGAGGTCGTCAACGCCGAGATGCTGCGTGCGTTGCGCGTCGTGTCGGTCGAGCGTGGCCACGACCCGCGCGAATTCGTGCTCGTCGCGTACGGCGGCGCCGGACCGCTCCACGCCTGCGCGCTCGCCGAGGAGCTGGGCGCCGAGGCAGTGCTCGTCCCGGTCGCGGCCGGGGTCCTCTCGGCCCTCGGGCTGGCGGCGAGCGAGGAGCGGCGCGACCGCGTCGTCTCCCACGTGCGGCCCCTGGCGGAGGTCGGCGGGCTGCCGGACGAGGGCGAGGCCGACCTCCGCTACCGGGGCCAGTCCTTCGAGCTCACTGTCCGGCTCGGCGGCGACCTGGCGGAGCGCTTCCACGGCGCCCACGAGGAGCGGTACGGCTATGCCGACCGCGGCCGCGACGTCGAGCTCGTCGCTGTACGCACGGCCGAGGTCACGCCCGGGCCGGAGTTGGCCTTGCCGGGCGGCGAGTCGCAACGGCTATCCGGGCCGGCACTCCACGAGCTGGACGGGTCGACCCTTTGGATTCCCCCCGGGTGGGAGGGGGTTAGGGATGGTTCCAGCTGGGTGGTGACACGTGAGTGACGTGAACGCAACGATTCAGCTCCAAGTGATCGGTGCGTCGTTGCGGTCGATCGCAGAGGAGATGGGTGCCGTCCTGATCCGCTCCTCCTTCTCCGCGAATATCAAGGAGCGGCGCGACTGCTCGAGCGCGCTGTTCGACGAGCGCGGCCGGATGATCGCCCAGGCGGAGCACATCCCGGTCCACCTCGGCGCGATGCCCGATGCGGTTGCAGCCGTGATGCGACTCGGACTCGAGCGGGGCCAGGTCGCGATCCTCAACGACCCGTACACCGGCGGGACGCACCTTCCCGACGTGACGCTCGTGTCGCGCACCGTCCTCGGGTTCGCGGTCTCGCGTGCCCACCACGCGGACGTCGGCGGGATCGAGCCGGCGAGCCTGCCCGCCTTCTCGCACACGCTCGAGGAGGAGGGAGTGATCCTGCCGCCGCAGCTCTTGACCGACGAGGTGCTCGAGCGCTTCGTCCACGCGACGCGGCAGCCGGACGAACGCCGCGGCGACCTCCGCGCGCAACTCGCCTCGCACCGCCTCGCCGAGCAGCGGATCGAGGAGCTGTGCGCGCGCCGCGGCCCTGATCGCGTGGCCGCCGCGATGGACGAGCTCTACGCCTACTCCGAGCGGATGGTGCGCGCGGCGATCGCCGCGCTCCCGGACGGTCGCGGCCAGGCCGAGGACGTCGTCGAGGCGGTCGAGGGCGACCTCGCGATCAGTTGCACGGTCGAGATCGACGGCGACGCGATCCGCATCGACTTCGCCGGTACCGCGCAACAGTACGACGGCAACCTCAACTGCCCGCTCTCTGTGACGAAGTCGGCCTGCTTCTTCGTCGTCCGCTGTCTCACCGAGCCGGACCTGCCGGCCTCGGGCGGTGCGTTCGCCCCGGTGTCCGTCACAGCTCCGGAGGGCTGTCTCGTCAACGCGCGCCCGCCGGCCGCGGTCGCTGCCGGCAATACCGAGACGTCCTCCCGCATCGTCGACGTCGTCTTCGCCGCGCTGGGCAAACTCGTGCCCGTACCGGCCGCCGGCCAGGGGACGATGAACAACCTCGCGCTCGGCAACGACCGGTTCACGTACTACGAAACGGTCGGCGGCGGCCAGGGCGCCTGTCCCGACGCTGACGGCCCGAGCGGCGTCCACGTCGCGATGTCGAACACGCTGGCCACGCCGGCCGAGGCGATCGAGCTCGAGTACCCGCTCCGGGTCGAGCGATGGGAGCTGCGGCGCGGCGCGGGCGGCAAAGGAGCGCACTATGGCGGCGACGGCGTCGTGCGCGAGCTACGCGTGCTCGAGGACTGCCGGCTGTCGGTGCTGGCGGAGCGGCGCCGCCACGCGCCGCCAGGTCGGTCCGGCGGGGAGGACGGCGCGCGCGGCCTGACGCTCGTGAACGGCGAGGAGCAGCCGCCCAAGCTGACGCGACAGCTACGGGCGGGCGACGTCGTCCGGGTCGAGACGCCCGGCGGCGGCGGCCGGGGCAGGCCGCAGTAGGCTCCTGACCAGTGGATCGCCCGGTCAAGGTCGCGTGCGCTCAGGTCGAGCCCGTCGTGCTCGACCGCGAGGCGACGCTCGACAAGCTCGAGGCGGTCGCCGGCGAGGCTGCGCGCGAGGGGGCCGAGCTGGTCGTCTTTCCCGAGACGTTCGTGCCCGTGTACCCGTCGTCGCTCTGGGCGAAGGCGTTCGCCGGCTGGGAGGCTCCGGGCGCAAAGGAGACGTTCGCGCGCCTCGCGCAGCAATCGGTCGCGGTCGGCTCCCCCGCGTAACGGCGCATCGCGGCGGCGGCGCAGGAGCTCGGAATCTGGATCGTGACGGGCGTCAACGAGGTCGATGCCGAACGTTCCGGCACGATCTACAACGCGCTCTTCTTCCACTCGCCCGCGGGC
>DASXJG010000174.1:0-14194 GCA_036497525.1 Gaiellaceae bacterium | reverse complement strand
GGACGGGCGCCGGCGGCGACCTCCCACCAGGCCGCGCCGAAGACGCTGAACATCTACATGCGCGACCCCGGCTGCCACTGGTTCCGGATCGGCGGGAAGTACACGACGAAGGCCACGGCCAACGGACGCGTCCGGCTCGTCAACCTCGACGAAGCGGCACTGAAGATCGCCTCCCGCCACGGGACGCGGCACATCGCGATGGGCAAGTCCCTAGTCGTGAGCCGCGGAAGCTACGTGATCATGATGGTCGGCCAGGCGCCCGACGACAACTACCTCAAGCTGACCGTCCGCTAAGACGAGGCCACAAGGCCTCCCCCGCAGAGGGCGGCGCAAGCCGCCCTCTCGCGTTGTTCATTCGCTCCTGTTGAGCAGCCGGCGGGTCTCGGCGGCAATCACGAGCTCCTCGTGTGACGGGACGACCTCGACCCGAAAGTCTCCGAGGAAGCCCATGCGGTCGATGATCCGCTTGCGGACGAGGTGGGCGTGCTCACCGATCCCCCCCGTGAAGGCGAGCACGTCGATCCCCCCGCAGGCGGCCGCCATTGCCGCGACCGCTCCCGCCACGCGATGCACGAAGACGTCAAGCGCCGGCGGCGTCGCGTCGCGCACGTCCCCGGACTCCCGGCCGGAAAGCCCGGCGAGCCCGGACTCGTGCTCGAGCTCCTGCTCGAGCTCCTCCAGACTCAGTAAGCGCTCGCGCAGGAGGTAGATCAGCGCACCGGGGTCGACGGAGCCCGAGCGGGTCGCCATCGGCACCCCCTCGAGCGGCGAGAATCCCATGGTCGTGTCCACGGAGTGGCCTTCGCGCACCGCCGTCACCGAGCAGCCGCCCCCAAGGTGGCAGACGACGAGCCGCTCCGCCACGATCTGCGAGGCGGCCCACTGCACCGAGATCCCGTGGAACCCGTAGCGATGCACGCCCCAGTCTTCGCGCCACCGCTCCGGAATCGCGTAGGTCGATGCCTCCTGCGGCATCGTCCGGTGGAAGGCGGTGTCGAAGACCGCGACGTGCGGCACGTCCGGCAGCGCCTCGCGGGCGCGGCGGATATCCTCGAGCGCGCGGCGGTTGTGGAGCGGAGCCAGCACGTCGAGCTCTTCGATCGCGCGCTCGACCTCGTCGTCGACAAGCGCCGGATCGACGAAGCGGCGCCCACCGTGGACGACACGGTGACCGACGGCGTCCGCAGCGACGAAGCCGTCGACCGGCTCGGATTCGTCGCCGTGGACGAGGTGAAGCTTGAGGCTCGTGGAGCCCGCGTTGACGACCAGGACATCCATGGAAGGGGATTCTCGTGACCGAAGACGACCTGCGGGCGCTCGACGCGTACTGGCGCGCCTCGAACTACCTCGCCGTCGGGCAGATCTACCTGCTCGACAACCCGCTCCTCCGCGAGCCGTTGCGGCCCGAGCACATCAAGCCGCGCCTGCTCGGGCACTGGGGGACGACGCCGGGCCTGAACTTTCTCTACACGCACCTCGACCGCGCCATCCGCGAGCGTGACCTCGACTCGATCTTCGTCTGCGGGCCGGGACACGGTGGCCCGGCTGTCGTCGCGCAGGCCTACCTCGAGGGGACGTACACCGAGCTCTACCCCCACGTCACTCGGGACGAGGCCGGGTTGCGCGCGCTGTTCCGGCAGTTCTCCTTCCCGGGCGGCATCCCGAGCCACGCCGCGCCGGAGACCCCTGGCTCGATCCACGAGGGCGGCGAGCTGGGCTATGCCCTCTCGCACGCGTACGGTGCCGCATTCGACGATCCCGGGCTGACGGTCGCCTGCGTCGTCGGCGACGGCGAGGCCGAGACCGGTCCGCTCGCGACGAGCTGGCACTCGAACAAGTTCTCTAACCCGGCAAGGGATGGACGGGTCCTGCCGATCCTGCACCTCAACGGGTACAAGATCGCGAATCCCACCATCCTCGCGCGCATCCCCGAGGACGAGCTCAGCTCGCTGCTCCGGGGCTACGGCTACGAGCCGTTCTGGTTCACGGCAGGCTTCGACGACGAGGACTTCCTCTCGATCCACAGGCGCTTCGCCGACCTGCTCGACGGCGCGCTCGACGATCGAAAGGCGACGATCGTGTTCCGGACTCCCAAGGGCTGGACCGGGCCGCGCGAAGTCGACGGGCTGCCGGTCGAAGGAACATGGCGGGCGCACCAGGTGCCGCTTGCCGAGGTGCGGACGAAGCCGGACCACCTGCGTCAGCTCGAGGAGTGGCTACGCAGCTATCGCCCGGACGAGCTGTTCGACGAGACGGGAGCGCCACGCGGGGAGCTCACCTCAATCCCTCCTCAGGGCGAGCGACGGATGTCGGCCAACCCGAAGACGAACGGCGGGCTCCTCATGCGCGACCTGCAGCTGCCCGACTTCCGCACCTTCGCCGTTCCGGTGGAGAAGCCCGGCACGGCGACGGCCGAGGCGACGCGCGTCCTCGGACATTGGCTCACCGAGGTGGTGCGCGCGAACCCGGGCAACTTCCGCATCTTCGGCCCCGACGAGACGGCCTCGAACCGCCTCGACGCCGTCTACGACGTAACCGACAAGCAGTGGGACGCGCGAGTCGAGCCGGTCGACGAGCATCTTGCGCCCAGCGGACGGGTCATCGAGATGCTCTCGGAGCACCAGTGCCAGGGCTGGCTCGAGGGCTATCTCCTCACCGGACGGCACGGGCTCTTCAACTGCTACGAGGCCTTCATCCACATCGTGGACTCGATGTTCAACCAGCATGCGAAGTGGCTGAAGGTGACACGCGGGATCCCGTGGCGGAGGCCGATCGCGTCGCTCAACTACCTTCTCAGCTCCCACGTCTGGCGCCAGGATCACAACGGCTTCTCGCACCAGGATCCCGGCTTCATCGACCACGTGGTGAACAAGAAGGCCGAGATCATCAGGGTCTACTTGCCGCCGGACGCGAACTGCCTGCTCTCCGTGGCCGACCACTGCCTGCGCAGCCGCCACTACGTGAATGTCATCGTCGCGGGAAAGCAGCCGGCGCCGCAGTTTCTGCCGATGGACGAGGCAATCCTCCACTGCACGCGCGGCATCGGCATCTGGGAGTGGGCCTCGAGCGACGGCGACGACGAGCCCGACGTCGTGCTCGCGTGCTGCGGCGACGTGCCGACGCTCGAGACACTGGCCGCCACCGCGATCCTCCGCGGTCGGCTCCCTGAGCTCAAGGTGCGCGTCGTGAACGTCGTCGACCTGATGCGGCTCCAGCCGGAGAGCGAGCATCCCCACGGCCTCCCCGACCACGAGTTCGACTCCCTCTTCACGACCGGCCGCCCGGTCGTCTTCGCCTACCACGGCTATCCGTGGCTGATCCACCGCCTCACCTACCGGCGGACGAACCACGGCAACCTCCACGTGCGCGGCTACAAGGAGGAAGGGACGACCACGACGCCGTTCGACATGGTCATGCTCAACGACCTCGACCGCTTTCACCTGGTCATGGATGTCATCGACCGTGTGCCGGGGCTCGGCGACCGCGCAGGCCACCTGCGGCAGGAGATGGAAGACGCCCGGCTCCGGGCGCGGGCGTACGCCCTCGAGCACGGTGAGGACGCTCTCGACATCTCGGACTGGAAGTGGCAGTCGGAAGCGGCCGTCACCCCGATATCGAGCTGTTGACACCGTCCGACGCCTCGAAAACGTGCGGTCGTAGGTGTACTTTCGGGACATGGACGCGCTCTCCAGTCGAACGGCCGAGGGCCGCAAGACCGTCACGGTCCTCTTCTGCGACCTCGTCGCGTACACCGAGCTGGCGGGCAGGCTCGACCCGGAGGCGCTCCGCGACGTGATGCTCCGCTTCTTCGAGCGGGCCGGCGCCGTGATCGAGGCGCACGGAGGAACGGTCGAGAAGTTCGTCGGCGACGAGATCATGGCCGTGTTCGGCGTGCCGGTCGTGCACGAGGACGACGTGCTGCGCGCGGTGCAGGCGGCCGTGGCCGTGCACGAGTGCGTCGCGGAGCTCGACCGCGAGAGCGCCGTACGCCTCGAGGTGCGCATCGGAATCAACACCGGCGAGGTGATGACCGGGGATCCCTCCGCCGGCCACGGCTTCGTCACGGGCGACGCCGTAGCCATCGGCAAGCGCCTCGAGCAGGCCGCCGCGCCGGGAGAGATCGTGCTGGGCGAGTTGACGCACCGCCTCGTCGACCACGCCGTGACCGCGACCCAGCTCGAGCCGCTGACACTCAAGGGCAAGACGGGCGAGGCGGTCGCGTTCCGGCTCGAATCCGTCGATCCGGCCGCGACCGCGATCCCGCGCCGCCACGACACCCCGCTCGTCGGGCACGAGCGCGAGCTCGAGCGGCTGCTCGCCGCCTACAAGGAGGCTGTCTCGGCGGGGGCCCGGCTCGTGACCGTCGTCGGCGACCCCGGGATCGGCAAGTCGCGGCTGGCGCGCGAGCTCGCCGGCTCGCTCGAGGCGGAGGCGACGGTGCTTGTCGCGCGGTGCCCGCCGCATGGCGAGGGGACGACGTTCTCGCCGATCAAGGAGGCGTTCCGGGAGGCGGGCCGGGACGACCGCGCCCTCGAAGGCTCGAGCTACGAGGTGTTCGCGGCGACGCGCAGGCTGTTCGAGGAGCTCGCGCGCGAGCGGCCGCTCGTCGCAGTATTCGACGACGTCCACTGGGCCGAGGAGACGCTGCTCGACCTGATCGAGCATCTCTCGGTCCGGCTCGGAGCCGAGCGTGTGCTGCTTCTCTGCCTCGCCCGTCCCGAGCTGGCGGAACGCCGGCCACAGTGGCTCTCGGGCGCCGAGGCCACGCTGACGCTCGGCACGTTGTCGGAGACCGATTCGCACGAGCTGCTCTACGCGCTCGGAGCTCCGGCCGTGGTACGCGAGCGCATCATCGAACTGGCCGAGGGCAACCCGCTCTTCCTCGAGCAGCTCGCGGCCTTCGCCGGCGAGGAGGGCGTCGACGTTACGCTCAGCGGCTCGATCCGCGGCGTCCTCCACGCCCGGCTCGACCGGCTCGGGCCCGAGGAGCGGACGGTGCTCGAGCGGGCCTCGGTCGTCGGCCGGGAGTTCGCGCTCGAGGCCGTGCTCAGGCTGATTCCGCCGCCCGACCAGGAGCGGGCGCAAACTCGCGTGTTCGAGCTCGTGCGCCGGGGGCTGATCCAGCCTGACGTCGCGGAGCCGGACGACGGCTTCCGCTTCCAGCACGCGCTTATCCGCGAGGCGGTGTACGAGGCGATGCCGAAGGCGCTGCGCGCGGACTTGCACGAAACGGTAGGCGCGCGGCTCGACGGCGAGGGCGCCGCGCCGGCCCTGATCGGCTTCCACCTCGAACGCGCCTGCCTGCTGCGGCAGGAGCTCGGCCGGTGGGACGAGACGCTGCAGAAGCGCGCCGGCCATCTTTTGCGCCTCGCCGCGGAGGAGACGCTGAGCCGCACCGACGCGCCGGCCACGATCGCCCTCCTCGAGCGGGCGCGCGCCCTCCTCCCCACCGACGATCGCGAGCTCCCCGCCCTGCTGACCGCGCTCGGCGCCGCCCGCATGAACGGCGGCGACGTCCCGGGGGCGGAGTCCGCGCTCGTCGAAGCGGTCGAGACCGCCGAAGCCTTGCGGCTCCGCGCGGCCGAGCTTCACGCCCGGGTCGAGCTCCAGTTCATCCGCGCCTTCGCCGGCAACGCGCCCGTCGAGGAGAGCGTCGACCTTGCGCTCCGAGCGATCGCGGAGCTCGAGCCGCTCGGAGACGAACTCGCGCTCGCGCGTGCGTGGTGGCTGAGGAGCAGCGGCGACCTCGCTGCGTGCCGCTGGCGCGCCCGGGGCGAGGCGATCGGACGGGCGCTCGAGCACGCCCGCCGCGCGAGAGCCGGAGTCGAGATGGTCGGCACGCTTGCGGGGCTGCTGGCGCAGGCCCTCCTGCACGGGCCTACTCCGGTCGACGAGGCGATCGCACAGCTCGACGAGCTACCCGAGGCGCTGAGTCTCGACGCACCGCTGCGAAGCGGCGTGCACACGAGCCTCGCCGGTCTGCTTGCCATGCGAGGCGACATCGATGACGCCCGGCGGCTGTTCAGGGATGCCGCGGCGACCTACGAGGAGTTCGGCCTGCGTTTCCGCCGCGCAACGCAGTCGTTCGTGGGAGCGCAGATCGAGCTGCTGGCGGGGGACCTCGCAGGCGCAGAGCGCGAGCTGCGAGCCTCCTCCGCCGGATTGGACGACTTCGGCGCCTCCTCCTCGGCCACCACGCACCGGGCGCTCCTCGCCGAGGTCGTGGCGCGCCTGGGCCGCCTCGACGAGGCGGAGGAGCTCGCCCAGCAGGTCGCAGCCGAGGCAAGCGACGAGGATCTGCTCACATCAGCGCTCTGGCGCTGCACCCTCGCGCGAGTGCGGGCACGCGAAGGCTCCCCGCGCGAGGCGGTGGAGCTTGCGACCGAGGCTCGGCGGCTCATCGCCGGCGCCGAGTTCCCGCAACTCGCGATTGCAACGCTCACCGCCGCCGCCGAAGCCGCCGCCGCGGCGGACGAGAGCGCCGAGGCCGAGCGACTGCTCGGCGAGGCCCGCCGGATCGCCGAGGCGAAGGGCGATCGGTCGGGGCTCGCGCAACTCGATGCCACTCGCGTGGCAATCGGCTAGATTCGGACCGAACCTGCGGATTGGAGGCCGGCATGAACGAGGGCACGGAAGAGCACGGCCACGACGACGACGAGCCCGAAGAGCAGGGGCTCGAGGGCCGCACACTCGAGGGCCACACACTCGAAGGCCACACACTCGAGGGACACACACTCGAGGGACACACACTCGAAGGGCACACACTCGAGGGTCACACGGTCGAGGAGCACGACGAGGAGGAACACGCCGGCGGCGGCGACGAGTAGGACGAAGGTCGGCGGCAGCGCCCGGAAGGCCCTTCCAGGCGCGCGCCGCGTCGGCGGGATCCCGTCCGAGGAGCAGGTCGAGGTGACGGTGCTCGTGCGTCCGCGTGCGCCGCTGCCGCCGCTCGAAGAGCTGGGACGGCAGCCGATCAGGGAGCGCCGCCACCTCACCCGGCGCGAGCTCGCGGCGCGCCACGGCGCCACCCGGAAGGACCTGGCTGTCGTCGCCGACTTCGCCGCCGATCACGGGTTGGAGGTCCGGCAGGCGAGCGCAGGGCGCCGGAGTGTCGTCCTCAGAGGCCCGGCGAGCCGCATGGAGGCGGCCTTCTCGACGCGCCTCGCCCGCTATCGCTCGCCGCAGGGGGAGTACCGCGGCCGCTCCGGCCACGTGCACGTACCCGCCAGGGTCGCGTCGGTGATCGAGGCTGTCCTCGGTCTCGACGACCGGCCGGCGGCAAGCGTGGACACTCGTTTCGTCCCACACGACCGCGTCGAGCAGGCGCGGCTGACCTCGTTCACGCCGCACCGCATCGCCGAGCTCTACGAGTTTCCGCGGCGCCTGGACGGGAGCGGCCAGCGCATCGCGGTGATCGAGCTCGGCGGCGGATTCCGCCGCTCCCAGCTGCGCCGCTACTTCGAGAAGCTCGGCCGGCCGATGCCGAAGCTCACGGCAGTCTCGGTCGACGGCGTCCGCAACCGGCCGGGCCGTAGCCCGACCGCCGACGGCGAGGTCGTGCTCGACGTCGAGGTGATCGGCGCGATCTCGCCCGGCGCCGAGCAGCTCGTCTACTTCGCGCCCGTGAGCGACCGGGGCTTCGTCGACGCCGTCACAACCGCGCTCTTCGACCCGCGTGCACCGTCCGTGATCTCGATCAGCTGGGGCCAGGCCGAGGAACAGTGGACGGAGCAGGGCCGGCGTGCCCTCGACCAGGCGTTCCACGCGGCCGCGCTGCTCGGCGTCACCGTGTGCGCGGCGTCCGGCGACTACGGCTATCGGGACGGCGTCGTCGGGGAGGAGGCTCACGTCGACTTCCCCGCCTCGAGCCCGTACGTCCTCGCCTGCGGCGGCACGCGGCTCGAGGTGAGGGACGGCGCGATCGTCGAGGCCGTCTGGAACAACCACGACGGCACCGCCACCGGCGGGGGTGTGAGCGCCTTCACCGGGCTCCCGTCGTGGCAGCAGAACGCACGCGTTCCGCCGTCGGTCAACGAGGGAGGCAGGCCCGGCCGCGGGGTCCCGGACGTCGCCGGAAACGCCGATCCCGAGACGGGCTACCTGATCGGCGACGGCGAGACCGAGCATCCCTTCGGCGGGACGAGCGCCGTCGCCCCGCTCTGGGCGGCGCTCGTCGCCCAGCTCAACCAGCACCTCGGCTCCCCGGTCGGCTTCCTCAACCCGCTGCTCTACGAGAGCCTCGACCGCTCCGTCTTCAACGACGTCGCAAGAGGCGGGAACGGCGCTTACCGCGCCCGCCGCGGGGCATGGGACGCGTGCACGGGTCACGGCTCGCCGCGCGGCCGCGCGCTGCTCGAAGCACTGAGCTCCTAGAGCTGCGGCGCCACGAGCAGCAGCCGGAGCGGAAGCGATTCGACCGTCACGGCGGTCGTAGCGTACGGGCTGAGAGACTTGGTGCTGTGAGTCGGGGCCGCCTCATAACGGTCGCCGTCGCGATCACAGGATTGCTCGCGGTCGTCGCGGTCGTAGCCCGTGGACGCCCGCTCGGCTCGGGCTCCGGAACGAACGGCGGACTCCCTCTGACGTTCTGGGACTACGTCTTCACGACGTTTCTCATCTTCGTGATCCTCCTCATGGTCCTGGGGCTCGTTGCGTTCTTCTATCTCCGCCGCGAGCGGATGGTGACGGCGGCCACCCAGAACAGGAGCACCGTCCGCTCGCTCGCGTTCCTGCTCGGGATCGCAGCGTTGATCGCCTTCGTCGGGCATAACGTCGACCTGCAGCACCTGTTCCACCCGAACGGGTCCGCAACGACCACGCTCACCAACCCGGCGGCGGGCGGCAACGGCAGACACCATCGATCGCCGGCGTCGCGGCACGTCCAGTTTCGGTGGGACGAGCTCGCGATCATCCTCGGAGTGCTGATCGCGCTGGGCACGGCGGCCTACATGACCCGCTCGCGCCTCCTGCCGGCGTCGCGGCGCGGCGCGCCCGAGGAGCTGGCCGCCGCACTCGACGAGTCGATCGACGACCTCCGAACGGAACCCGACCTGCGCCGGGCGATCGTCGCCGCCTACGCCCGGATGGAGCGCGCGCTCGCCGCAGCCGGGATTCCCCGGCACCGCGCCGAGGCGCCGCTCGAGTACATGGAACGTGCACTCCTCACCCTCGACACGAGCGCCGAAGCCGTACGTAGGCTCACCGATCTCTTCGCTTTGGCTAGGTTCAGCCAGCATGAGCCGGATCCGTCGATGAGGGACGAGGCGATCGATGCGCTGGTCGCCGTGCGCGACGAGCTGCGGGCATCCGAGCTGGTTCCGGCGTGAAGCTCGCGGGGCGGCTGACGGTGCCGGTGCTCACCGCGACCGCCGCGCTGGTGATCCTGCTCGCGCTGCGGCCGCTTTCGACCTCGCGCGCCCTGGCGATCTGGATCGTGTTCGCCTCGGGGATCGTGCTCGTCCTGCTCGTCCGGCACTCCCACACCGGCGGCGAGCACAAGCGAAGCCGGTTCGAAGCGGCGCTCCGCAGCAGGCCGGCGACGACGCAGCCCCCGGTCGAGCTGCTGCGGATGGAACGAGAGCTCGAGCTCGGCATCGCCGGAGCGGGGAACGCGCATCACCGTCTCCTGCCGCTCCTGCGCTCGGCCGCGGCGGCACGCCTGGCCACCCGCCACGGGATCGAGCTCGACCGCCGGCCCGATGCGGCACGCGCGCTGCTCGGCGAGGACGCATGGGAGCTGCTGCGCCCCGACCGGCCCGAGCCCGCCGACCGGTTCGACCCCGGCGTCCCGCGCAACCGCATGACCGCCCTGATCGAGCGGATCGAGTCCTTGTGACCGCTCTGGCCGAGCTTCGCGAGCGCTGCGAGCGGATCCTCGCCGAGTTGGAGAAGGCCGTCGTGGGCAAGCGCGGGCCGCTCGAGCTCGTCCTGCTGGCCCTGTTGAGCGACGGCCACGTCCTGCTCGAGGACTTCCCCGGCCTGGCCAAGACACTCATCGCGCGCTCGTTCGCGCAGGCGACCTCGCTCCGCTTCGCGCGGATCCAGTTCACGCCCGACCTCATGCCCGGCGACGTCACGGGCTCGCAGATCTTCGACCAGCGGACGACCGACTTCGTCTTCCGCCCCGGTCCAGTCTTCGCCAACCTCCTGCTCGCCGACGAGATCAACCGCGCCCCACCGAAGACGCAGGCGGCGCTGCTCGAGGCGATGCAGGAGCGCCAGGTGACGATCGAGAACGCGACGCACCGGCTCGAGCCGCCGTTCCTCGTGCTCGCGACCCAGAACCCGATCGAGTACGAGGGGACGTATCCGCTGCCCGAGGCGCAGCTCGACCGGTTCCTCGTGCGCATCTCGGTCGGCTACCCCGCGCGCACCGACGAGATCGAGATGCTCCAGCGCCGGCTCGAGCGCGGCGTCGACGACGTCGAGCTGGAACCGGTCATCGACGCACCGACGCTCGTCGCGCTGCAGCAGGCGCTCGAGCAGGTGCACGTCTCGGAGGCGATCGAGGGCTACGTCGTGGACATCGTCGCCGCGACCCGCGAGTCGCGGCGGCTGGCGGTCGGCGCGAGCCCGCGCGGCAGCCTCGCGGTCTTGAAGCTCTCGCGCGCCAAGGCGGCGCTCGCCGGCCGCGACTTCGTCACCCCGGAGGACGTGAAGGCCGTCGCGATCCCGGCCCTCGCGCATCGGCTCACGGTGCGGCCGGAGCTCTGGGTGCAGCGCCTCCGTGGCGAGGACGTCGTCGCCGAGGTGCTCGAGACGGTGCCGACGCCGCCCGCGGAGGACGCCGTGCGCACCGCGAGCGCGTGACCCGCTTCACCTCTCCGCGTGTCTCGGCGTACGCGGCGCTCGCGGCGAGCGGGCTCGTGGCGGGTCTCGCGCTCGGCCGGGTCGAGCCCGTCGCGCTCGCCGCCCCGTTTGCGCTCGCGCTCGTCGCTGCGGCCATGGCAGGCCGCGAGCCGCACATCTCGGCCCGGCTGTCGCTCGAGCGCGAACGGGCAATCGAGGGGGACGAGGTCACGGCGACGATCGAGCTGTCGACAGACGCCGCCCGCCTCGAGCTCCTGCCCGTGCTGCCGGAAGAGCTGGCAACCGAGGACGGCGCAGCCCAGGCGGTCCACCTGCGCCCGAAGGAGGAGCGGACGATCGAGCTGACGCTTCGCTGCGAGCGCTGGGGAGCGCTCTCGGTCGGGCCGCTGCTCGTACGCGCCCGCGACCCACTCGCGTTCCGCTCCTGGGAAGCCGCCGTGGGTGAGCCGCAGCTCCTACGCGTCTATCCGCGCGAGGAGACGCTCCGCTCCCTCGTGGCGCCGCTCGAGACGCAGGTCTTCGCCGGTAACCAGGTCTCGCGCGTGCGCGGCGAAGGGATCGAGTTCGCCGATCTTCGCGCCTGGCAGCCGGGCGACCGCATCAGGCGCGTCAACTGGCGCGCCAGCGCGCTCCGGGGCGAGCTCTGGGTCAACGAGCAGCACCCCGAGCGGAACACCGACGTCGTCCTGTTCCTCGACACGTTTGCCGAGGTGCGGGCGGAGGGGCGGAGCACGCACGACCGCGCCGTCCGCGCCGCCGCGACGCTCGCGCACGTCTACCTCCAGCGGAAGGACAGGGTCGCCCTGGTCGGGTTCGGCGGCTACTTGTCCTGGATCCTGCCGCAGTCCGGGGCGAAGCAGCTCTACGCGATCGCCGACACGCTGCTGACGAGCGACATCGTGCACAGCTTCGCCATACGCGGAGTCGACGTGCTGCCGCCGCGGACGCTGCCGCCGAAGGCCCTCGTGCTCGCGCTCACGCCTCTCCTCGACGACCGAACCGCCGCGGCCCTGCTCGACCTGCGCGCTCGCGGCTACGACCTGATCGTGGTCGAGGTCTCCCCCGTCGAGATCGTCACGCCCGAGCCCGGCTCGCGGCTCGAGCTCCCGCATCGTCTCTGGCGTCTGTCGCGCGAGGCGCTGCGCTGGCGCTACGAGCAGGTGGGAGTCCCGGTCGTCCTCTGGCGCGACGACGAGCCGCTCGCGGCACCGCTCGAGGAGGTGAACGCATTCAGGCACCTCGCTCGGCCCGCTTGACGGCCGCCGCGCTGGCGACCGCCGCCTACGGCGGCGTCCTCGCGGTGGCATTCACCCGCGACGGCTCGGTCGCTGCCGAGCTGGCGCCCGGCGCTGCGCTGGGGACGCTTTTCCTCCTCTTCGCGCTCGCCCGCGGAGGCGTCCTACTCGGCTTCGCGCTCTGGCTCGCCGGCGCGAGCTACGTCGCCGGGATCGTCGCTGCGGGACACGCAGTGGACGCGACCGCGCCGGTCGTGGCGCTCCTGCTCCTGCTCTGCGGCGAGCTGGCCGCGTGGTCGCTCGACGAGCGCCCATGGATCCTGGCCGGCGACCTCCTCGAGTGGCGGCGCGGCGCGGCGCTCGGCGGGCTGGCGCTCGCGGGTCTGGTCGTCTCGGCGCTGATCCTCGCTCTCTCCGCCGTGCCGGCCGGTCATGGCCTGTTCTGGACTGCGCTAGGCGCCGCCGCGGCGGTCGGAGTCGCCGGAACGGCAGCTGCCCTCGCGGGTAGGTAGATCGCAGTCCTAACCAGGCGTGAGGCTTCACACGAAGAACAAGAACCTCGTGCACACTGAGGCGATGCGGCGCGGGGTCTGGTTCCTCGTTCTCGGCGTCCTCGCGGCGACGTTGGCGGCTGCCACCGCCCGGGCGGACGGAACCGGAACGAACCCGGGGACGACCACGACGACCACCGCCACGACGACACCCGCCCCGACGTACGCGCCCCTCGGGCGCTCCTACCTGTCTACAGCCTGCGTCGGAGCAGGCGCGGCGACGATCGCGGAGCCGGGACGCCCCGTGCTTGCGCTCGGCACTCCCGCCTCGAGCCTCGGGGCGTCCGGGTATCCGGCCGGCAAGGCGCCGCTGGTTGCGTTCGGCTCCTCGGCTTCGAACGGATCGACCTGCAAGACAGCACACGTCTCGCTCGAAGCGGTCTCGCTGCTGCGCGGCGCCGTGACGGCGACCAGCGTCCAGGCGACCGCCGGCCGGGGATCGGTGAGCGGGCTCGAGATCGACGGTTCACCCGCAGGGCTCGCGGCCGGCCAGATGACAGCGATCGGAAACTGGGCGCAGCTCTACCTCGGCAAGCGAGTCGGGCGACTCGCCGCGCCTCTGGTACTCGTGCTGCTCGCGCCCCACGACGGACTTCCTGCAGGCACGACGATCACCGTCGCGTTCGCCGCGGCCGCCGAGCCCGCCAAACCGAAGGCGGAGCAGCCCTCGACGACGACCACGACGCCGGGCAGCACCACCACGACCCCGGCCGCGGGCTCCCGGAACAACTCCCAGCCAGGACACGCGGGAAAGAAGCACAAGAAGGGAAAGAGGAAGCCGGTGCCACAGCCGCTCACGGTGACTCCGCCGCTCGGCTTCCGCCCCTCGCACTACGTCTTCCCGGTCGCCACTGGTGCCGACTACAGCGACACGTACGGCGGGGTCCGCAACGACATCTACGACGGCTGGCATCACGGCGACGACCTGTTCGCGCCACTCGGGACTCCGATCGTGGCGGTGGCCAACGGGAAGCTGAGCCTCGTCGGTTGGAACCGGCTCGGCGGCTGGAGGCTCTGGCTCACCGACGGGGACGGCAACTCCTTCTACTACGCGCACCTCGCCGCGTATTCGCGCTGGATCCTCAAGCACCCGAACGTGACGGCGGGCCAAGTGGTCGGCTTCCTCGGCCGCACGGGCGACGCCTTCACGACGACGCCGCACCTTCACTTCGAGATCCACCCGAGTCAGCTCCTCAACCTCGGCTACGACGGCGCGGTCGATCCGACCGCGTATCTCGAGAAGTGGCGGATCGTGACCGTGCCCAAGAACGAGATGCCGACCCCGGCCAAGCTGAAGGCGCCGGTCGGCACCCCCGCGCAGGAGGCCGCCGTCGTCTGGCACGAGCTGCTCGTCGCCCGCCACCTGCTGCCGGTGGTCACCAACACGGCTCTGAACGGGCCCTTCCCTCAGCCGAGGTCGGTGGAGGCGACCGGCCTGAACCTGGCGTCGCCGCTCGCGGGCGCCGCGCCGGCCGCTGCGCACGTCGCGATGTCGCGCAGCGACGCGGTGCCGTGGCTCGGCGCGAGCGTCTTCGGCGCGGTCGTCGTGCTCTCCCTCGGAGGAGCGGGGGCGTTCACCGTCCGCCGGCGACGCCGCAC
>DASXJG010000173.1:0-9477 GCA_036497525.1 Gaiellaceae bacterium | reverse complement strand
CCGTCGGCGGCGAAGTCCTTCGAGTCCTCCGGGATGCCGATCTTGACCGGCAGCTCGAGGAGCTTGCGGACGAGCGCGACGATGTCCTCGGTCGTGAGGACGCGGGTGTCCTCGGGAACGTTGACGCCGAGCCGCTGGTTGAGCTTGTAGCGGCCGACCTTCGTCAGGTCGTAGCGCTTGGGGTCGAAGAAGAGCGCCCGCAGGAGGTTCCGCGCGTTGTCGAGCGTCGGAGGCTCGCCAGGCCGCTGCTTCTTGAACACCTCGATCAGGGCCTCCTCCTCGCGCGTCGAGGGGTCCTTGTCGAGCGTGTTCACGATGTAGTGCGAGTTGTCGAAGAGCGCGAGGATCGCCTCGTTCGTCGAGGTGTCGAGCGCGAAGCCGGTCGACGGGTCCTCGGCCGGCAGTGCGCGCAGGAGCGTCGTGATCGGCAGCTTCCGCTTCCGGTCGATGCGCGCGTAGACGATGCCCTTCTTGTCGATCTCGAGCTCGAGCCACGAGCCACGGCTCGGCATGAGGTTCGCCGTGAAGACCTGCTTCGTCGGGTCCTTCGGCTCCATGAGGTAGGCGCCCGGCGAGCGGACGAGCTGCGTCACGATGACGCGCTCGGTGCCGTTGATGATGAACGTGCCGTGCTCCGTCATCATCGGGAAGTCCCCCATGAAGACGGTCTGCTCCCGGATCTCGCCCGTGTCCTTGTTCACGAAGCGGACGGTCATCGAGAGCGGGGCCTGGTAGCTCAGATCCTTCTCGCGGCACTCGCGGATCGAGGCTGCGGGCTCGCCGAACTTGTAGGCGCCGAATTCCACGGCGAGCGAGCCGGTGTAGTCCTCGATAGGCGAGATGTCGTCGATCGTCTCCCGCAGTCCCTCGTCGAGGAACCACTGGAACGATGCCTTCTGGATGTCGATCAGGTTCGGTAGGTCGAGAACGTGCTCGAGACGGCTGAAAGTCGTACGAGCGCGGGGCGAAGCGACCGTGGTGGTCAAGTAGAACAGCCTCCCTTGAAGCGTGCGAGAACGGGCAATAAGTCGGCGTGGCAGCTGCGAGCGGCCGAACGTCGGCGCAACCAGTCAGGGTACCGGAACGACCCCCCTCACCGCAAGCAGAAGCGCGGCGGGAGCCGGTATTGACGGAAACTGTAGCTCCAGCGGGGCTAATCGGCAAATGCGGAGCCGAAAGTCTGGTGCCTGGCACCTTCGGTGCCAGGCACCCTTCCAGGCGTTACTTCAGTTCGACTGTCGCGCCTGCTTCTTCCAGCTGGCCCTTGATCTGGTCGGCCTCCTCCTGGGTGGCGCCCTCCTTGACCGGCTTCGGGGCCGAGTCGACGAGGTCCTTGGCCTCCTTGAGGCCGAGGCCGGTGACCGCGCGGACGACCTTGATCACCTGGATCTTCTGGCCGCCGGCCTCGGTGAGGACGACGTCGAAGGCCGTCTTCTCCTCGGCTGCGGCGCCGTCGCCGCCCGCCACAGCACCGGGCGCCGCGACCGCGACCGGAGCGGCGGCGGTGACGCCCCACTCCTCCTCGATCTTGTTCTTGAGCTCGACCAGCTCGAGGACGGACATCTTCCCCAGCTCGTCGAAGATCTTGTCGACCGCCATTACTCCTCCTCCGTGCTTTCGTCAGTAGTCGTTTCAGTAGTCGTTTCTTCGGCCGCCGGCTCCTCGGCCGGTGCGTCCTCCGGCTCGGGCTCGGATGCTGCTTCCGCCTCGGGCTCCTCGGGCGCTTCCTCGGCAGGCGCTGCTTCCGCCTCGGGCTCGGGCGCCGCTTCGGGCTCCGGCTCCGCCGCTGCTTCCTCCTCGCCACCCAGCTGCTCGATCCGGGCGTCGATCAGTCCGACGAGGTTCTGCAGCGGGGCGTTGAGCAGACCCGCCAGCGCGGTGAGCGGCGCGACGATCGCGCCCAGCACCTGTCCTCGCAGCACGTCCTCAGGCGGCAGCTTGGCAAGGGTCTCGACCTCGGCAGCCGTCATCGAGCGGCCCTGGAGGACGCCGCCGCGGATCTCGAGCACGTTCGTCTCGCGCGCCGAGTCGGCGAGCGCCTTCGCAGCCGCGACCATGTCGCCGTCGGCCTCGAGGAACGCGATCGCGCTCGGGCCGTCGAGCAGCGCGAGCAGCGCGTCCGCGCCCGCCGCCTCGGCGGCCCTGCGCGTAAGCGTGTTCTTGACGACGGTGAAGCGGGCGCCGCTCTCGAGCAGCCGCGTCCGGAGGTCGTCGATCTGCGGCATGGTCAGCCCGCGGTAATCCGCGACGAGCAGCGTGTCCGCGACCTTCAGCCGCTCGGTCAGCTCGTCGACAACCTGTTCTTTTTGTTCTTTTCTCATCTCACCTCGACTGGTCTTCTGCCCTCGCAGAGAGGACTGCCAGTGGTCTTCGGCGGTTTACGGTCTGGCGCTAGGCCGGAACTGTAGCGGCCTCCGGCTGCTGCTCGTCCAGCTCTTCGACAACACCGCGGATCCGCGACGGATCGACGTGGATGCCAGGGCCCATCGTGCTCGTGAGCGTGATCTGGCGGATGTAGCGGCCCTTCGCGGCAGCCGGCTTCGCGCGCACGATCTCGTCCAGCACCGCGGCGTAGTTCTCGACGAGCGCCCGGTCGTCGAAGCTCTTCTTGCCGATCACGACGTGGACGTTGGCGCCGCGGTCGGTGCGGTACTCGAGCTTGCCGGCCTTGGCCTCCGAGACAGCCTTTCCGACGTCCATCGTCACTGTGCCGGTCTTCGGGTTCGGCATCAGGCCGCGCGGCCCGAGGATGCGGCCGAGCTTGCCGACGTTGCCCATCTGGTCGGGGGTCGCGATCGCGACGTCGAACTCCGTGAAGCCCTCCTCGATCTGCTTCGCGAGATCGGCCGACCCGACGACGTCGGCGCCTGCCTCCTCCGCCTCGCGGGCCTTGTCGCCCTCGGCGAAGACGGCCACACGCACGTCCCTGCCGCTGCCGTTCGGCAGCATCAACGTGCCGCGCAGCTGCTCGTCGGCGTGGCGGACGTTGAGCCCTAGCCGGAAGTGCAGCTCCACCGACTCGTCGAACTTGAGGTCGCCGAACGACTTGAGCAGCCGGACGGCCGCGACCGGCGAGTACACCTGCTCGCGCTCGAAGGTCGCGCGGGCGTCGCGATATCGCTTGCCGTGCTGTGCCATTAGAGATCCACCTCGACTCCCATGCTCCGAGCCGTCCCGGCGATGATCTTCGACGCCTGGTCGACGTCGCGCGCGTTCAGGTCCGGCATTTTCGTCTCGGCGATCCGGCGCACCTGGTCGCGGGACAGGCGGCCGACCTTCAGCCGGTTGGGCTCGCCGGAGCCCTTGTCCAGCCGCAGCGCCTCCTTGATCAGGACGGCGGCCGGCGGCGTCTTCGTGATGAAAGTAAAGGAGCGATCCTCGTAGACCGTGATCTCGACCGGGGTGATCCGCCCGTTCTGATCGGCCGTCTGGGCGTTGAACGCCTTGCAGAACTCCATGATGTTGACGCCGTGCTGGCCGAGCGCAGGGCCGACCGGCGGCGCCGGGTTGGCCTGCCCGCCGGGAATCTGGAGCTTGATCAGGGTGAGAACTTTCTTCGCCATCTGTTCCTCAGTCGAGTTTCTTGACGTTGTCGAATCCGACTTCGACCGGCACCTGCCGCTCGAAGATGTTGACCATCACCTGGAGCTTCTGCCCGTCCGGGTTGACGTCGGTGATCTCGCCGTCGAAGTCCGCGAGCGGGCCCGACGTGATCTTCACCGACTCGCCGAGTTGGAACTCGACCTGCGAGCGGGCCTGAACAGCGGTCCCCGCGCCGGTGTGGAGGATCCGGTCGACCTCGGGCTGCGAGAGCGGCACAGGCGTCGCGCCTGCGCCGACGAAGCCCGTCACGCCCGGCGTGTTCTTCACGACCGTCCACGCGTCGTCGTTGAGGTCCATGTTCACGAGCACGTAACCGGGCAGCGTCCGCTTCTCGGCCTGCACCTTCTGGCCGTCCTTCGTCTCGATCACCTGCTCGGTCGGGACGACGACCCGCCGGAAGCGGGAGCGCTGGTTCATCGATTCGATCCGGTGCTCGAGATTGGTCTTCACCTTGTTCTCGTGCCCGGAATAGGTGTTGATCACGTACCAGCGAAACATTTGCCTCTCTCTCCCCCGGCCTAGTGGAGCAGCAGGTGCTGGACGACGTACTTCCAAACCTCGTCGTTCAGCCACAGGTAGACGCCGGTGATGAGGCAGGCGATGATGACGACCGCGGTGCCGCTGATCACCTGCTGCTGACTCGGCCACTCGACCTTCTGGAGCTCGGCCCAGGCCTCGCCGACGAAGCGGACGCCGGGGATGCCCGGCCGGACCTGGTCGGTGCGCTCGCGGCGCGCCTCGGCAGGCTGCTCGCGAGGCTCCTCCTCTGCGGTCGGCCGGGGGCGGACCGGCGGACGGAGCGGCGGAGTTCCCGCAGCCTGAGCCCGACGCCGCTGGCGCTCCTGGCGCGTGGACCTGGCCATCAGCGAGTCTCCCGGTGCACGGTATGGCAGCCGCACCAGCGGCAGTACTTGCGGAACTCGACGCGGTCGGGCGAGTTGCGCTTCGACTTCTGCGTCTGATAGTTCCGCCGTCTGCACTCGGTGCAGGCGAGCGTGATTGCGACTCTGACTCCGGTTGCCATTTCCTCTTTTTCGAATCCGCGGGACGCGCTCCAGTAGCGCCGGGTGGGCTCGAACCACCGACCTCTGCATTATGAGTGCAGCGCTCTGACCAGCTGAGCTACGGCGCCTCGGGCCGCAACACTGTAGCGAAGAGAACGGGAGCGGCTAGCGCGACTCGATGAACTCGAGCGTGCGCCGCCAGGCGTCGTCGGAGGCGTCCTGGAACTCCTCCTGCTTGCGGTCGAAGAAGCTGTGCGGCGCGCCCTCGTACTCGATCAGCTCGTACTCCTTCCCCGCTTCGCGGAGCGCATGCTCGAACTCGAGATTGTCCAGGTGACTGATCGCCTGGTCGGCCCCGCCCTGAAGTGCCAGGATCGGCGCGCTCATCTCGGGGACGAACGGAAGCGCTCGCGACGGCCGCCCGTAGAAGCCGACCGCTCCATCGAGCTCGTCGTGGAATGCCGTGGACACCCACGAGTTCGAGCCGCCGAAGCAGAAGCCGACCGTGAAGAATGAGGTGCAGTCGAGCCCAAGCAGCAGGCGGAGGCACGTGCCGACGTCCTCCATCACCTGGTGCGGCGTGACCGCGTCGACGTGCGGCCGGTAGTCGAAGTCATCGTCGCGCTTCGCGACTCCGGCGGTGCGGCCGAAGTAGTCGAATGCGACGGCCGCGTAGCCGCGCTCGGCGAAGCGCAGCGCGAGCTCCTCGTAGAAGCGGTAGAGCCCGCGGACGTCCGGGAGGATCACGATCCCCGTCGAGAAATCCCCGTCCGGGAGTGCCTGGAACGCCGCGAACTGGTTCCCGTCCTCCGAGGCGAGGACGACGTCGTCGTGGGAGACGGCCGCGCCCGAGATCCGTGGGATCGGAGGCTCGGAATCGAGCTCGAAGCACATGGTGTCGAGCCTATGAGAGGAGGCACAGGCTCTGCGGCGTACCCTGGTCCCGATGGACGAGGAGTCGCAGCGCGAGGAGATGAACGCCGCGATCCGCGCGCAGAGGGAACGGGGCGCGGTGCCGCGGTCGATGCTCCCGCCCGAGGACGAGCCGCAGGCCGAGCCGACGCCCGAGCCTCCCGAGCTGCCCACCCAGCCGCCCAAGACGGGCGTGCTCGCCAGGCTGTTCGGACGCTGAGTCCGTATCCATCGCGCTCTTGCGACGTTCAATCGACGTCGTATGGAAGCTGCGAATGGGGACAACGAGGGTTGGCGCTGGAAGCTGTGGCTGCAGATCGCTGCGGCCGGACTCGTCGTGCTCGTGGGCGCGATCGCCGTCGGCACGGCGGTCGCCGGGCCGTTCTTCTGGTACCCGTGCAGCCTCGACGGCCTCGAAGCGCACGGTCCTTCGCAAGCCAGCGTCCTGCTCGCCCGCGACGGGTCGCGGATCGGGATGCTCGGCTCGAGCGGCGCCCGACTGCCCGTCTCGCTTCCCAAGGTCAGCCCGATCATGCGGCAGGCGATGGTCGACACCGAGGACAGCCGCTTCTACGAGAACAACGGGATCGACTACATCGGGATCCTGCGGGCACTGAAGACGGACGTGACCTCCGGCCGGCTCGCTCAGGGCGGCTCGACGATCGAGCAGCAGCTCGTCCGCAACGTCTACCTCAGCCCGCGGCAGACGCTCGGCCGCAAGGTCACCGAGGCGTGCCTCGCCGTCCAGCTCGACCGCCGTTGGAGCAAGGACCGGATCCTCACGGCGTACCTGAACGACATCTACTTCGGCCGGGAGGCGTATGGGATCGAGGCGGCCGCCCGCACGTACTTCGGCGCCCATGCCAAGGATCTCTCGCTCGAACAGGCGGCGCTCCTCGCAGGACTGCCGCAGGCGCCGTCCGCGTACGACCCGATCGCGCGCCCGGACGCCGCCCGAGCTCGGCGCGCGGAGGTGCTGAAGGCGATGCTCGATGCCGGCGACATCTCAGAGGGCCGCTACACGCAAGCGCTGCACAGCGCGCTGGGCGTTCACCTGCGACGAGCGCCGGGGATCGCGGGCCAGTCCTACCTGACCGACTTCGTCACATCCCAGCTCGTGAAGGACTACGGGGCAGAGCTCGTCCGCCGTGGAGGCCTGCGCATCTACACGACCCTCGACGCGAAGATGCAGTCGGAGGCGAGCCGCTCGATCCTCGGCACGCTAGACCGCAAGACCGACCCCGCCGGCTCGATCGTCTCGATCGACCCGAAGACGGGAAAGATCCGCGCGATGGCCATCGCGCAGCACGGCAAGCGGATCTCCTACGACATCGCCGTCGACGGGCAGCGCCAGGCCGGCTCCACGTTCAAGATGTTCGTCCTCACGCAGGCCGTGACGCGGAAGATCGATCCGGCGGCGACGCAGTACCTCTCAGCGCCGTTCACCGGCCCCGACAACTGGCACGTCCAGACCTTCGAGCACACCTACTCCGGCCGGATCCCGCTCACGCAGGCAACCCTTCTCTCGGACAACACCGTCTTCGCGCGGCTGACGCTCGACCTCGGGCCGAAGCCGATCGCCGACCTCGCCGAGCAGATGGGGATCCAGACGAGGCTGAAGGCGGTCCGGTCGATCGGGCTCGGCGCGAACGCGATCAGCCCGCTCGACCTGGCGAGCGCCTACGCGACCCTTGCGGCCGGCGGGGTTGCACGCCGGCCCACCATCTTGACGAAGGTTGCCTTCCCCGACGGGCACACGGCCGCGGCTCCGAAGAGCCCGGGCAAGCGCGTCGTCGACGAGAAGGTCGCCGCAGCCGTGACGCGGGTGCTCGTCCAGAACGTCCAGGCCGGAACGGGGACGGCCGCTGCGCTCTCCGGCCGCCCGGTGGCCGGAAAGACAGGCACCACGGACAGCTTCGCGGATGCGTGGTTCGCGGGCTGGGTGCCGCAGCTCATGACCGTGACGTGGGTCGGCTACCCGACCGGTGAGAAGCCGATGCGCGGTGTGCACGGGATCCCCGGCGTCACGGGCGGAACCCTCCCCGCGCAGATCTGGCACGCGTACATGACCGCGGTGCTGCAGGGCCGGCCGGTCGAGCAGTTCGCCAGCCCCGGCGCCCCGCAGTACGAGCCATGGTGCGGCCGCTATCAGTTCGCACGAACGTGGCACGACGCGCGCAAGCACGACGGCGAGTGCCACAAGAAGCCGCACAAGAGGAAGACGACGACGCACCGCAAGACGACGACGACCAAGACGACCACCGCCCGCATCACGACGCAGCAGCTGCCGGCGACCACGGCGCCCGTGCCGCCGGCGACGACCACTCAGCCGCCGCCCACCACCACGCAGCCTCCGCCGACGACCACCGCGCCGCCGCCGACGACCACCACGACCGCGACTACGACCACGACGCCCTGAATGAAGTGCGGCCGGGCGGGCCGAAGCCCGCCCGGCGGTCGGCGCCAGGCCCGCTTTAGGCGGCCCGCTTCCTCCCGAGCATCTTCTCCCACCAGTCGTCCTCGTCGACGAGCGTGACCGCGACCTTCGGCCCACTTGGCCAGCGCGGCAGGGTGACCCGGCGCTGCTTCGTGAGCTCCTCGAGAACGGTGGCGCGAAGCGTGTGCAACCGCTCGTGCTGCGCCGCCATGTCGCGGGCCAGCTCGGCGCGCTCGACATCGCGGCGGGCGACGTCGTACTCGACCTCCAGCAGGCTGTCCCTGCTGACGCTCTCTTCGATGGTGCTGGACATGCGGCGCTCCTCCTCAACTAGCAGTGCTACCCGGACGCCGCAGTTGTCCTGGCGCAATCGTCGTCAACCAAGCCGCCGGCGACTATCCCTCGAACAGGCGTTTCTGCGCCGAGGAGGCGAATTTTCAAGTTCGGCCCGTCGGATGCCGATAGACGCGGGGTGATTCCGCTGCGGCAGCTGGATCCCGCGCTATGAGCGCCGAACAGGAGCGGATGCCCCAGCGGCAGCTCGGCCAGCTCATGACCGAGCTCGGGCTGATCAGCGAGGAACAGCTCGCGACCGTCCTCGAGGTGCAGCAGCGCTCGAAGCGGCCCCTCGGGCAAATCATCGTCGAGCTCGGCTTTGCCTCGGGAGCCGCGGTCGCGCACGCGCTGGCCATGCAGAGTGGCGGCGCGCTGAGGACCGAGTACGGCTTCGCGCTCGGCGTCTCACCCGTCGACGACCCCGACTCCGAGGAGACGCCCGGCGGCCTGCCGAAGCTCCGGCTCGCGGCGACAGCGGTACAGCCGAAGTTTCGCACCGAGACTGCGCCGGTCGACGACCCGCCGGCGGACGAGGTCTCCGTGGAAGCGACCGACGAGCCCGACGTCGCGGAAGCAGAGCCGGAGGAAGCGCCGGCTGCGGAGGCCGAGGTCGAAAAATCCGAGGACGAGGTCGAGGAGAGTGCGACCGTCGAGGTCGAGGACGTTCGTGAGGAGACCGAGCCGGAGATCGAGGCCGAGGCAGAGATCGAAATCGAGCCTGAGATCGAGGCCGAGCCCGAGCCCGAAATCGAGGCCGACGCCGAGGCCGAGGCCGAGACCGAGCCCGAAGCAGAGACCGAGCCCGAAGCAGAGACCCAGCCCGAAGCCGTCGTCGAGGCGCCCGATGTCGTGTCGCCGGATCCGGCCGAGCTCGAAGAGCTGCGGGCAGAGATCGAACGGCTCGAGAACGCGCTCGACGAGACGCGCAGCGCGCACGAGCAGCAGCTGACCCGGCTCCATGAGGAGCATGGCCACGCCACCTCGGGCTTCGAGGGGCTCCAGGCCGCCCTCGCCGAGGCGCAGACCGCACACGAGCAGGAGCTGGGCCGCCTCCGGGAGAAGCACGAGCATGCGCTGAGCCGGCTACAGGAGGAGCACGACCTCGCCACCGCGGAGCTCGAGAGTGTCCAGAATTCGCTCACCCAGACGCAGACCGCAGCCGCCGAGCATGTGCTGCGCCTTGCC
>DASXJG010000172.1:0-13924 GCA_036497525.1 Gaiellaceae bacterium | reverse complement strand
CGCTCTCTCTCCGAGAGGGAAGGATTCACACAGGGGTCGAACCCGGTCAGGCGGTTTGGGACGGCGCTGAGGCGCCGCCCCGCGAGTAGTAAGCAATCCCGTCTTAGAAACCGGATGGTTCGCTGACCGAGGCCGCCTTCGCGCAGATGGCAATCACGAAGTTGTTCGGCTCGTCGATGTTGTTGAAGTTGTCGAAGAAGCCCGCGACCTGTGTGGTCGTGGTGACGAGCACTTCGCTGACCTCGACACCCTGGTCGTTGCTGTGCGACGCCGTGCCGATCACGACGGTGCCCGCCGGGCAAAATGCGTCCGATTCCGTGGTCTCGGCGAAACCCGAACCGCCATTCGCCGGAGCGTCTTGAACGGTTCCCTTCACGTACGTCACCGCTCCGATGGCGTTGGCGACGTTCGCGGTGTGGGCAGTGGTCGCGTTGGTGGCGTTGGTCGCGCTGTCGGCGCTCGTCGCGTGCGTCGCGTTCGCGGCGTTGGTTGCATTCACCGCGTTGTTTGCGTTGTCGGCGGTCTTTGCCTGCTTCACGCTGAGCGACGGAGCGAGTCTCTTGACCAGCGTCGTGTCTGCCTTTGCATCGTTGTGCTTTGTGAGGGCGACCTTGGTGGCGGCATACGACGTCCCGCCAAGCGCGAGGAACAGCGCGATCAGCGAGATGACGAAGGCAGGGCTGGGTGCCCTCAACCGATGCTCAAACATTGAAACCTCCCGGGGTTGTGGGGAGGGCCACGAGCACTGCAAGAGACGCGCCGATGGTTATGCGAGACATGCTTCTCCTTCGGTGGATGGCATCGGTCATCCCCGAAAGACCCCGATTCCGGTCGCCTATTCCCGGCGACTAGCGGCAGCTCCTCGACGGCGCCTGGCCCGCGGCCTAGTACTACTGCGGGGGGCCGCTCGCCGGCGTGATCGTGCCGGTTTGCGCCGTGCCGTTCGAGTCCGTCCAGCCGATCGCGATCGACTGTCCGGGGACGAGGGAGAGGACCTCCTTGCGGACGTCGGCGCTCGACGAGATCGTGACGCCGTTCAGCGAGGTGATTACGTCGCCGCTGACAAGGCCGGCCGTGTCGGCAGCGCCTCCGGGGATGATCTGCGTGATCTCCGCGCCGGTATCCGTGGACGTGTCCTGTAGCCCGACTCCGAGGAACGCGGTGGGCCCGATGTGGATGGTCGCGCTCGACTTGTGCAACTTGATCGCGTTCGCGTAGAGCAGCGCGTGCCTGATCGTGATGGCGAAGCCGCGATGCGGGCCCGAGGTCGACCCGGCGGTCACCATGCCGATCGTCCGGCCGAGCGCGTCCTGGAGCGGTCCGCCGGAGTCGCCCGGCCGCACGGGTGCGTTGGTCGCGATCACGTTGGTCAGCGTCTCGGAGTTGCCGCTGTCGTCCTTCGCCAGGATCTGGCGGTGGAGAGCGATCACCCGGCCCTTCGCCGGCTGCGGGGGTCCGCCCCGACCCAATGCGTTTCCACGCGCGACGACTGCCTGCCCGACGCGCACCTTGGTGGTGCGGCCGAGCTTGATCGTCTGGAGGCGCGAGGCGTGCGTGAGCTGCAGCACGGCGACGTCATGCGACACGGAGTAGCCGACGACCGAAGCGGCGTACGGCCGGTGGGTGATGACGTCGACCACCTTGAACGAGGTTGCGCCGCTGATCACGTGGTTGTTCGTCAGCACCTCGCCCGTGCGCGAAAGGATCATTCCCGTGCCCGCCGCGACGCCGTTCTGGTAGCCGAGGGTCGTGTAGATGTCGACGATGCCGATGTTCGGGTTCGGCCGCGTGGCCGTGTGCGTCGTGTGCCCGGCGGCGCCGGCCGGAGAGGCGGCTACGGCCGGCGCCAGCGTCGCCAAGACTGCGAGCAGGAGGCGTCGCGCTAGTCCGGGCACGGCACCATGACAGCAGCCGTCGATGAGGCACATCTAAGCGATTCGCAAGCACGATGTAAGCGCCGCATTGGGGGGTTTGGTAGCAGAGGTTTTGTTTGGTCGCCGGCGGCAAGTAGCGTCCGCCGGGTGGATCGCGACCAGCCGGAGCAGCAGGAAACGCCGAAGGAGCGGGCCGACCGCGAGCTGATCGAGCTGCTGAACGAGCTGCGGGTCGTCCTTCCTGGTGTCACCGTCCTTTTCGCCTTCCTCCTGGCTGTTCCCTTCGCGAAGGGCTGGTCGCAGGTCACCTCGTTCCAGCGCGACGTCTTCCTCGTCGCCTTCCTCGCGACCGGCGTCGCCGTCGCGTTCCTGACCGCTCCGAGCTCCTACCACCGGCTTCAGTTCCGGGCGGGCGACAAGGAGCGGCTCGTCGAGACGGGCAGCCGGCTGACGATCGTCGGCATCGCGGCGTTCGCCGTGGCGCTCGAGGCGGTCGTGATGCTCGTCGTCGACTTCGTGCTCTCGCGCGGTGCGGCGATCGCCGCGACCTCGGGCTTCGCCGTCCTGCTGGTGTGGCTCTGGTTCGGCCTGCCGCTGGTCGGTCGGCTACGTGGACGCTAGCTCGACCCGCTCGATCGAGACGTCCTCGCGCGGGCGGTCGCCGGGGTCGCGGTCCAGCTGCGAGATCGTGTCGACGACGTCCATCCCGTCCGTGACCTGCCCGAAGACGGTGTGCTTGCCGTCGAGCCAGGGACACGCGTCGGCGGTCACGATGAAGAACTGGCTGCCGTTCGTGTTCGGGCCGGCGTTCGCCATCGCGAGGGCACCGCGCGCGACCGGGTGCTCGTTGAACTCGTCCTCGAACGTGTAGCCGGGCCCGCCGGAGCCGGTGCCCGTCGGGTCGCCGCCCTGGATCATGAAATCCGGGATGACCCGGTGGAAGATGACCCCGTCGTAGAACCCCTTCTCGGCGAGCGAGCGGAAATTCGCGACGGTCTTCGGCGCGTCGTCGTCGAACAGCTCGAGCTCGATCGTGCCCTTGTTCGTCTGGACGATCGCGGTGCTCATTGCGGCGGAACGCTATCGGCCAGCGGCTCGAGCGCGCCGGCGGTGGGTTGGAGCGAGCCCGAGGCGAGCCCCTCCACGACCTCACGCAGCAGCGCCCGCGCGGCGTCGACGTCGTTCGCGGAGAGGACGGTCGAGACTCCGGCGAGATGCTCGCCGCGGCCTTCGTCCCAGAGCTCGAGCACGACGGTGTCGAGCTCGCGGCGGGGGATGTAGGAATCCTCGGCGAGGCCGATACGTACTGTGACGACCCGTCCGTCCGGTAGGGTCGCCTGCTTCTCGAGTGGCTCGCCTCGCAAAGACATCCCGCGGCATTCTGCCGCAACCGCCCGGTGCGACACCATGGAGACCGTTTCGCCGCGGCGTCCTCGTGGCTGCACTTGCCATCGTGGCGATCGCCGCCGGCGGCATCGTGACGGGCCCCGCGCGTGCGACCGCCCGCACGGAGACGAGCCTGCGGTCGGTGAACCAGCAGCTGCTGGTGGCGGTGAACGAGTTCCGCACCTTGCACCACCTTGCTCCGCTCCGTAGGTCGCGAGCGCTCGACCGCTCGGCCCGCCAGCACTCCCTCGAGATGGGGAGTGACGGCTACTTCGGACATTCCTCGGCCGACGGCACCGCCTTCTGGCGGCGCATCAAGCACTACTACGGCTCGAGGAACTACAGGCTCTGGTCGGTGGGCGAGAACCTGCTCTGGGCCGCCCCGAGCGTCGCTGCCAAGGAGGCACTGGCGATGTGGATCGCAAGCCCCGAGCACCTGCGGAACCTTCTGACCGCCCGCTGGCGCGAAATCGGCATCTCAGCGGTCCACATCAGCAGTGCTCCGGGCGTCTTCCAGGGCCAGAGCGTCACGATCGTCACCACCGACTTCGGCGTCCGCAAGTAACCGCTCCGGCGGGCGGCGCTGAAGCCCCCACAGCGCTCCGACTGCAGGGCCGAGCGGTAGCCAGAGGTTGAAGATGCGGTACGTGAAGACGGCGAGGACGGCTGGCGCCAGGCCGAAGCCGACCCACATGAGCGCAAACGGCATCAGCGCTTCGACGGCGCCGGCTCCGGCGAGCGGCAGCGTCCGCCGCGTCAGCGCGTAGCCGGTCGCGTACCCGACGACGACTGCGAGCACCGAGGGCGTGTGGCGCGTGAAGACGGCGAGGCAGACCCAGAGGACGAACACCTCGCCGGCCCAGTAGACCGCCATGCCCGTGAAGGCGGCTGCGCCGTGCCGGCGCGGCGACGCGACGATCTGGCCCACGATCGCAATCGCGTCGAGCGGCGGTCCAAGCAGTCGCCCGATCCGCCCGCGGCAGATCCACTTCCGGTAGCGGACCGCGATCAGCGCGAGCACGGTGCCGACAGGGACGCCGATCGCCCACGAGAGCGTCACCGCGCGTTGCGCGGGGTAGTGGTCGAGGAGCAACAGGATCGCGCAGACGAGGGCGCCGGCCGAGAGGACGGCGTACTCGAGGGACCCGAGCCCGAGCACCCTCACCCGGGCCTCCTCGCGCGGGACACCGAGGTCCTCGAGTGCCTCGATGTCGACGGCGAACCCGCCCCGAGGAGTGAACATCCCGAAGCCCGCGGCGACGATCGCGCCGGCTCGCAGCGCGCCGAGCCGGACGCCTCGGCCCACGTGCGCGACCTCCCGATACGCGAACGTGTAGCCGACGTGGCCCACGACGGCACCCACGATCGCGAACGCGAACCAGTACGGGTTCGCGTGCCGGATATACGAGGCGACGTTCTGATAGCCCGCAGCCCCCGCGACGAAGATCGTCGCGATCAGCGACAGGGCGCCCGCGACGACCATGAGCATCACGACGTGGTGGGCCTCATGCTCGCGGTGGTGCGCGAGCACCAACCCCAGCGGCCCGCGCCGCCGCTCCGTCCCGTCCAGGCGGCGTGTCACTGCCCGCTTTGTTCCTCCGTTGCGCAAAGAAGATGCGCCCGGGAGGATTCGAACCTCCGACCCGCGGATTAGAAGTCCGCCGCTCTGTCCACTGAGCTACGGGCGCGCACGCACAGGGTAGAGCGCCTTTCGGGTAGATAGGTTGCGCGGATGGCGGACGCGCTCGAGCGGCTGAAGGAGCGGCTGGGGGAGGTCACGGATCTCTCGAAGGTCACGCGGCTCCTCTCCTGGGACCAGCAGACGATGATGCCGCCCGCGGGCACCGGCCACCGCGCCGACCAGACCGCGACGGTGCAGCGGCTCGCGCACGAGCTGTTCACCGACACGGCGGTCGGCGTGCTGCTCGACGAGTTGACGCCTCTCGAGAAGTCGCTCGATCCGGATTCGGACGACGCCGCCCTGATCCGGCTCACGCGCCGCGACTACGAGAAGGCGGTCAACGTGCCCGCCTCGCTGCGCGCGGCGACGGCGCGTGCCGCCGCCGAGGCGCGACCGGTGTGGGTGAAGGCGAAGACCGAGTCGGACTTCGCGTCCTTCCTCCCCTCGCTCGAACGGATCGTCGAGCTGAAGCTCGAGTACGTCGACTGCGTGGCCGGTGGGGTGGCCGAGCGTTACGACGTACTTCTGGACGACTACGAGCCGCAGACCACCACGGCGGAGGTACGGACGCTGTTCGAGGAGCTCAAGCCGCCGCTCGTCGAGCTGATCGCCGAGCTCCGCGGACGGGACATGGACGACGCGTTCCTCCACGGCGACTTCCCGCCCGACCGCCAGCGCGCGCTCTCGCACGAGGTGATCGAGCTCTTCGGGCACCGGCCGGACAGCTGGCGGATCGACCCAACCGAGCATCCCTTCGCCTCAGGCGCGGGCCGCAACGACGTCCGGATCACGACGAACTACCACCCCGACTCGCTCGAGTCGCTCTTCTCGACGATGCACGAGTACGGCCACGGCCTCTACAACCACCAGCTGCCGCAGCACCTGGAGCGGCTGCCCACCGGGCAGGCCTGCTCGCTCGGGATCCACGAGTCGCAGAGCCGGCTCTGGGAGAACCTTGTCGGCCGGAGCCTCCCGTTCTGGCGGCTCTTCTATCCGCGCCTGCGGGAGACGTATCCCGAGCAGTTCGCCGACGTCGATCTCGACCGCTTCCACGCCGGCATCCACGCCGTCCGGCCCGGCCTGATCCGGATCCAGGCTGACGAGGTGACCTACGGGATGCACGTCATGCTCCGCTTCGAGCTCGAGCAGGACATCGTCGAGGGCCGCGTCGAGCTGCGCGACCTGCCGCGGCGCTGGAACGAGAAGATGTGGGACTACCTGGGAGTCGAGGTTCCCGACGACGGCCAGGGCGTTCTCCAGGACGTCCATTGGTCGGGTGGCTCGATCGGCTACTTCTCGACCTACCTGATCGGCACTGTCGCCTCGGTGCAGATCTGGGAGGCCGTGCGCCGCGACGTGCCGGACCTCGAAGAGCAGGTCGGCCGCGGCGAGTTCGCACCGCTGCGCGAGTGGCTCGGCGAGCACGTGCACGCGCTCGGCCGCAAGTACTCCCCACAGGAGACCGTGCTGCGCGCGACCGGCTCACCGCTTTCCGCGCAGCCCTACCTCGACTACCTCCGCCGGACGTACCTCTAGCCTCGGGCGGCTCGCGTAGGAGCGCCGACAGGGTGGCGGACGGGACTCGAACCCGCGACCACCGGGACCACAACCCGGAGCTCTACCAACTGAGCTACCGCCACCAAGCGGGGGACAGCGTAGCGAGTAGCCGACGCCGTTTCCGGGCGGGGTTACCCTTCGGCGGCTGGGCCCCGTAGCTCAGCGGACAGAGCGGCAGCCTTCGAAGCTGCGTGCGGAGGTTCGATTCCTCCCGGGGCCACCTCGCTTACTGCGGCCTGGCTCACGTGCCCCGCTGCTCGGAGACCAGGCCGTCGCGCACGAGTTTCAGGCCCACGATTCCGATGAAGACTGCGAAGACGATCCGGAGCGTTCCTCCCGTCAGCGCGAGGGCGAGTAGTGCGCCGAGGACACTGCCCACGGCCCCGATGGTGCCGATGCGGAGCGCGACGGAGAGGTTGCCCACCCCGTAGCGGCGCAGGGCGAGGCTTCCGGCGATCGCCGTCGGCAGGATCACGAGCAGCGACGTCGCCTCCGCGGCGTGCTGCGACAGGCCCACGGCGAGGGTGAGGAAGGGAACGGCGAGCGTTCCACCTCCCACGCCGAGCAGCCCCGAAGCAACCCCGACCAGAACACCGAAGGCCGCGAGCGTGACGTAGAGCGTCGGCCCGCTCACGCCTTCGCCCCCAGCAGCGCGGCGACGGCGATCAGGAACGTGCCGAAGATGACTTTGAGAAGCCGCTCGTCGATCCGCGTGAGGATCCCGGCACCGACCTGTGCGCCGACGATCGACCCGGCGGCGAGCGCGAGCGCGTCCCACCAACGCACTTCACCGGCGATCCCATAGGTGGCGATCCCGGCGATGCTGATCGGGATGATCGCGCCGAGCGAGATCGCGTGGGCGTCCCGCTGCCCGTAGCTCGCCCAGAGCACGAGCAGCGGCACCATCACGACCCCGCCGCCCACCCCGAGCAGCCCCGACAGAAGGCCGCCGCCGATCCCGATCGCGGCCAGCTTCGGATCGAGCACGGACGAGCCCAGGCGGTTAGTTTGGCGGGCGATGCAGGCGAATCTACTCGTAGACGCAGTACGGGCTGCGCGCGAGGAGCACGGCGTTCCCGGCGTCGCCGTCGGCGTCCTGGAGGACGGCGCGGAACGCCACGAGGCCTACGGCGTGACGAGCGTCGAGAACCCGCTCGACGTGACGCCGGACACCCGCTTCCAGGTCGGGTCGATCACGAAGACGTTCACGGGAACCGCGATTTGCGAGCTTGTCGCGCGCGGTGACCTCGACCTCGACCGGCCCGTGCGCGAGTACCTGCCGGACCTGGTGCTCGCCGACGCCGACGCGACGCAGCGCGTGACGCTGCGGCACCTGCTCTCGCATACCGGTGGCTGGTTCGGCGACTACTTCGACGATACGGGCTGGGGCGACGACGCAGCCGCCGTGTACGTGGCGCGTATGCGCGAGCTGCCGCAGCAGACGCCGGTCGGCGAGCTGTGGGCGTACAACAACGCCGGCTTCGCGGTCGCGGGCCGTGTTGTCGAGGCCGTCACCGGGAAGCGCTTCGAGGATGCCGTGAAGGAGCTCGTCTTCGATCCGCTGGGGCTCGCCTCGACGACGTTCTGGCCATGGGAGGTCATGACGGAGCGTTTCGCCGTCGGGCACCTCGGGCTCGGCGACGAGCTGCACGTGGCGCGCCCTTGGCCGGTGGGCCGGTCGGCGCACGCGGCAGGCGGGATCGTCTCGACCACGCCCGACCTCCTCCGCTACGCACGCCTGCATCTCGACCCTCCGCCGGCCCTCGCGGCGATGCAGGAGCCGCAAGCCCCGGCGGCGGAGGAGGGCGAGTGGGTCGGCCTCACCTGGTACGGGGAGGACCGCTTCGGGACGATCCGCCACGGCGGCGGCACGAATGGGCAGCTGTCGCTGCTGGTTCTCGTTCCCGAGCGTGCCTTCGCGCTCGCGCTGCTCACCAACCACTCGCCTGGCGGCCTTCAGGTCGTCAACGCGGCGCTCGGGGCGGCGGGCCTCGCCAAGGGCGAGCCAGAGCCCGTCGACGGGGTGGACATCGCCGAGTACGCCGGCGTCTTCGAGACGGCCGTGGGCCGCGTTACGCTCACGCCGCTCGACGGAGCCCGGATGCGCATGGAGGACGAGTCGCTCGGAGGCTTCCCGAAGAAGGATTCCCCTCCCGGTCCGCAGCTGGAGCCCGCCGAGGCGTTCTTCTACACACCGGAGCGGTGGTACATCGAAGAAGGGCCCCTGAAAGGCACGCGCGGCCATTTCATCCGCGGCGACGACGGCGCCGTCCGTTGGCTCCGCTTCGGCGGCCGCCTCTACCTGCGCGTCCAGTAGGAGGGATTGGCGAAACAGTGGCTGTGCCGCCGACGCACGCTGCTCGCCCGCTGAGCGGCGTCCTCGGTCGCCCGAATAGCTCCGCTATTCGAGCTCCCTGCGTCCTTGTCAGCGAACGAGCATCGCACGCCGACGACGAGCACCGTTCCGCCAAGCCCTCCTAGGGCGAGAGGTAGCGGCCGAACCAGTCGAGGATCGCGTCGAACCGCTGCACGCGGTGCACGGGCGATCCCGAGCGCGACAGCTCGTGGCTCTCTGCGGGGAAGCGGAGCATCTCGACGTCCTTGTCGAGAAGCCGGAGGAGCGTGAACAGGTGCTCGCCCTGCTCGACGTTGCAGCGCAGGTCGCTCTCCGAGTGGACGATGAGGAGCGGAGTCTCGATCTCGCGCGCGTACGTGGCCGGCGACATCCGCAGCCAGTCGTCGACGTGCTCCCACATCGGGCCGCCGAACTGGCGCTCGAAGGTCCAGAAGACGTCGCTCGAGCCGAAGGCGCTCACGAGGTGGTTGACCGCGCGCTCCGAGAGGGCCGCCTTGAAGCGGTTCGTGTGGCTGACGATCCACGACGTCATGAAGCCGCCGTACGAGCCGCCGAGAACGCCGAGCCGCTCCGAGTCGAGGAAGGGGAACCGCTCGAGCGCCGTGTCGACGACGCCAATCAGATCCTCGTAGTCGGCGGTCCCCCAACCGGGGCCGGCATCACCGCCGGGGCCGCGGATCGCGCGTCCCCATTCCTCCGAGTGGCCTGAGCCGCCGCGCGGGTTCGCGAACAGGACGCAGTAGCCCGCGCCCGCGTAGACCTGGACCTCGTCGAAGAAGCCGGTCTCGTACTGCGTGAACGGGCCGCCGTGGATCGTGAGGAGGACGGGGTACCGACGCCCCTCGTCGAAGCCGGGCGGCCGCACCAGCCAGGCGTCCACCTCGGTCCCGTCGGCGGAGACGCCCTTGAAGCGCTCCGCCTCGGAGAGCTCGCGGCCGGAGACGAACTCCTCGCCGGCGGTGGTGATTTGCCTGTCCTCGGCTCCGAACAGTTCGTGCGGGCGGGTGGAGGCGCTCGCCGTGTAGACGAGCACGCCGTCGACGAGGTCGTAGAGCCCGACCGTGCGCTCGCCGCCGACGAGAAGCTCGGGCTCGCCCGAGCCGTCGGCGGCGACCGTGTAGATGTGGACGTTGCCGCCGTCCTCGACCCGGAAGACGACGCGGCCGCCGTCCCATACCGGCTCGCGGATGAGCGGGTACGGGGTGCACTGGCGGTCGAGCGACGCTGTGAGGACTCGCCGGTCGCTCCCGTCCGCGCGCATGACGGCGATCTGGCCGTGATGCGGATAGGTGCCGTCCTCGGGCTCGTGCCGGTACGCGATGAGCGTGCCGTCCGGAGAGAAGGACGCCATCGTCGCGCTCTCGTCCGGCTGCGAGAGCCGTTTGGGCTCGGCGCCTTCCCCGTCGACCTCGAGCTCGTACAACGCCTCTATGAGCTCGACGTCCCAGCGGTCGCCGCGCATCGAGCTGAAGACGACGCGGCTCCCGTCGGGAGACCATGCGGGCTCTTCGTCCTCGCAGTCGCCGTCCGTCAGCTGCCGCTCGTCTCCCCCGTCGAGGTCGACGACGAAGAGGTGCTTCCGCCGGTCGCCCGTCCAGCCGACGCTGTCGAGCTTGTAGAAAAGGCGCGTGAACCGTCGCGGGGCGCGGCGCCGGTCGTCGTCCTCGTCCTGGTACGCGTCGTCGCGGACGCGGCGCGCGAAGGCGATCCGGCGGGAGTCGGGCGACCAGGCGATCGACTCGACGCCTTCGTTGCCCTCTGTCAGCCGGCGCGGCTCGCCGCCGTCCGCCGGCAGGACATACAGCTCTCCGTGCGCCTTCTTCTCCTCGCCGTCCCGGCTGGAGACGAACGCGAGCCAGCGCCCGTCGGGAGACCAGCGGGGCGAAGCGTCGCCGCGCTCGCCGGAGGTGAACCGCCGCGGCTCCTCCGAGCCGTCGAGCGGCGCCACCCAGACGGCGCTGCGGTAGGCATTCGCCTCGCCGTCGATCCGGTTGACGACGTACGCGACACGTCGGCCGTCCGGAGAAAGGCGCGGCTCGCCCACGCTCATGAGTTCATAGACGTCCTCGGGCCGCATTCCTGCCACGGAGCGCGACTCTAAACCGAAGTACGCTTAAACGTGCGCGGGCGTGGCGGAATTGGAATACGCGGCGGGTTTAGGTCCCGCTGGGCCGCGAGGCCCTTGGAGGTTCGAGTCCTCTCGCCCGCATCGTCGACGCGGATCAGACTCGGACGCGAACGGCGTAGACCATCGCGGACAGGATCGCGGTCCAGATCGCTCCCGTTCCGCCGAGGAGGGTCAGTGCCCACGCGCTCACGGCCCCGTCGTTCGACCTCGCCCGTCCGCTCCCTGCTTGAATGGACCGCGTGCAGACGCAGGTAGAGGAGCTGCCGGAGAACCGCGTCCGGTTGACGGTTCAGGTGCCGTCGCACGACGTCCACCACGCCGTCGAGCATGCGGCCGATGACCTCTCCCAGAGTGTCAAGGTGCCCGGCTTCCGCGCGGGGAAGGTGCCACGGCAGGTGCTCCTCCAGCGGGTCGGCCGCGAGCGGTTGATGACCGAGGCCGTCGAGAGCCACATCGGCGGCTGGTTCTGGAACGCGGCCGCGCGCACACGGCTCCGGCCCGTCGCGCAGCCCGAGTACGACTTCGAGCTCCCCGACTCGGACGACGAGGACTGGGAGTTCACGGCCACGGTCGCCGTCCAGGCGAAGCCGGAGCTGCCGGACTGGACGCAGCTGGAGGTCGGCGTCGCCGACGTCGAGGTGCCCGAGGAGCTCGTCCAGGCCGAGCTCGACGCCCTGCGCGCAACGGTGGCCGAGCTCGTCCCGGTGGAGGGCCGGCCGGTCGCCGCCGACGACACCGTGATTCTCGACCTCGTCGCCGCCGACGAGACGCGGCACGACTACGTGGTCGAGCTGGGCCGCGGGGCAGTCGTCGAGGAGATCGAGCGGAGCCTCGTGGGAATGAGCGCCGGCGAGACCAAGGAGATCTCGTTCGAGCTGGCGGACGGCTCGACCCAGTCGGTCACCGCGACGGTCAAGGAGATCAAGGAGAAGATGCTGCCGCCGCTCGACGACGACCTCGCGCGTGCAGCGAGCGAGTTCGAGACGCTCGCCGAGCTGCGCGCCGACATCGAGTCGCGGCTGCGCGGGCAGATCGAGGACGAGGTCGAGACGCGGTTCCGCGCCGATGTCGCAGACGCCCTCGTCGGCGCCTCGAAGTTCGAGGCCGCCGGGCCGCTCGTCGAGGCGCGCACCCGCGAGCTGCTGAACGGCTTTGCCCGGCAGGTCGAGAGCAGGGGCGTCCAGCTCGAGACGTTCCTCGCCATGACGGGCCAGCAGCCGGAGGAGCTCGTCGCGCGCCTCCGCGACGAGGCGCAGCGGTCGGTGGGGCGCGAGCTCGTCCTCGATGCCGTCGCCGACCAGCTCGAGCTCGAGATTCCGGACGCCCAGGTCGAGGAGCTCGTGCGTGAGCAGGCCGAGGCGCTCGGCGACGATCCCGACCAGATGCTCGCGGCCCTCCGCGAGAGCGGCCGCTTCGAAACGTTGCGCGACGACGTGCGATTGCGTGACGCGCTCGACCGCGTTACCGCCGACGTGAAGCGCATCCCGCTCGCGCAGGCCGAGGCGCGCGAGGCAATCTGGACGCCAGACAAGGAGAATCCACCGACCGAGACGAAACTCTGGACCCCCGACCAGCAGCCCCCCGATCATCAGCACAGCGAAGGAGCCCGATCATGAACCCGCCGTCGAACCTCGTCATCCCATCCGTCATCGAGCAGACCTCGCGCGGGGAGCGCTTCTTCGACATCTACTCGCGGCTGCTCAACGAGCGGATCATCTTCCTCGGCACGCCGATCGACGACCAGGTCGCGAACCTCATCGTCGCCCAGATGATCCATCTCGAGTCCGAGGACCCGGACAAGGACATCAACCTCTACATCAACTCACCGGGGGGCTCGGTCTACTCCGGGCTCGCGATCTACGACACGATGCAGTTCATCAAGCCCGATATCGCGACGACCTGCGTCGGGATCGCGATGTCGATGGGCGCGCTGCTTCTCGGCGCGGGCACGGAGGGAAAGCGCACCGCGCTGCCGAATGCCAAGATCCTGATCCACCAGGTATCGGGCGGCTTCCAGGGCCAGGGCACCGACATCGAGATCCAGGCGCGCGAGACGATCAATCTCAAGCGGCGCCTGGAGGAGATCATCGCCCACCACTCGAACCAGTCGATCGACAAGATCTCGAAGGACATGGAGCGCGACTACTACATGACCGCCGAAGAGGCCGAGCAGTACGGCATCGTCGACCAGGTAATCGCGCACCGTTAGGCCTTTGGGCGTAGACGAAACGGCCGAACCGAGGTAGAAGAAGAGATATGGCGCGCGCAACCGACGGCAACGAGCAGCTCCTCTGCAGCTTCTGCGGCAAGAGCCAGCGGCAGGTGAAGAAGCTCATCGCCGGCCCGGGCGTCTACATCTGCGACGAGTGCATCGATCTCTGCAACGAGATCATCGACGAGGAGCTGACGAGCCCGACCCAGCTCGACCTCGACAACCTGCCCCGTCCGCGCGACATCTACGCCGTCCTCAACGACTACGTCGTCTCGCAGGAGGAAGCGAAACGGACGCTGTCGGTGGCCGTCTACAACCACTACAAGCGCGTTCAGATGGGGACGGAGGACGACGAGGTCGAGCTCCAGAAGTCGAACATCCTCCTGCTCGGCCCGACCGGCTGCGGCAAGACGCTGCTCGCGCAGACGCTCGCGCGGATCCTCAACGTGCCGTTCGCGATCGCCGACGCCACGGCGCTGACCGAGGCCGGCTACGTGGGCGAGGACGTCGAGAACATTCTGTTGAAGCTGATCCAGGCCGCGGACTTCGACATCAAGAAGGCCGAGACCGGGATCATCTACATCGACGAGGTCGACAAGATCGCGCGCAAGGCGGACAACCCGTCGATCACGCGCGACGTGTCGGGCGAGGGCGTGCAGCAGGCGCTGCTGAAGATCCTCGAGGGGACGGTGGCCTCGGTGCCGCCGCAGGGCGGGCGCAAGCACCCGCA
>DASXJG010000171.1:0-18910 GCA_036497525.1 Gaiellaceae bacterium | reverse complement strand
GAGGGGCTCGTGGCGGTCGATCTCGTGGAGGGCGGCGAGCAGCTGCTCTTCTCCGAGAACTTCGCCTGCCCCGACCACGGCGTCTCGCTGCCCGAGCTGCAGCCGCGGATCTTCTCCTTCAACGCGCCGCACGGCGCGTGCCCGCGCTGCACCGGCCTCGGCTCGCAGCAGGAGATCGATCCCGACCTGCTCGTCCCCGATCCGTCGGTCTCGATCGACGACGGCGCGCTCGTGCCGTGGTCGGTGGGCGGATCCTCGGGCTTCTACGAGGCCGTGATCCAGGCCATCGCCGACCGGTACGAGATCGACACGTCGAAGCCGTGGGCCGAGCTGACCGAGGAGGAGCAGGGGCGCTTCCTGCACGGCACCGAGGGCGAGAAGATCTACGTCCAGTACCGCAATCGCATGGGGCGGAAGCGCCAGTACATGCTGGCGTTCGACGGCATCGCGTCGAGCCTCGCACGCCGCTACAAGGAGACGGACTCGTCCACGCAGCGCGAGCGGATCGAGGAGTACATGTCGCTGCGGCCGTGCCCGGTCTGCAAGGGCGCGCGCCTCAAGCCGGAGGTGCTCGCGGTCACGGTGGGCGACCGTTCCATTCACGCGTTCACGCAGTTGTCGGTGACACGGGCGCTCGGGTTCCTCGACGAGCTCGATCTGACGCCGACCGAGGAGCTGATCGGCCACCGGATCGTGAAGGAGATCCGCGAGCGGCTCACGTTCCTCGACGACGTCGGCGTCGGCTACCTGACGCTGGATCGTGCGGCGGCGACGCTTTCGGGTGGCGAGGCGCAGCGGCTCCGGCTCGCGACGCAGATCGGCTCGCAGCTCGTCGGCGTCCTCTACATCCTCGACGAGCCGTCGATCGGGCTCCACCAGCGCGACAACGCGCGGCTGATCGACACGCTCGGACGGCTTCGGGACATCGGCAACACCGTCGTCGTCGTCGAGCACGACGAGGAGATGATGCGCCGCTCCGACTGGCTCGTGGACATGGGGCCGGGCGCCGGGCTCCACGGCGGCGAGGTCGTGGCCGAAGGGCCGGCGGCGAAGGTCGAGCGGGTCTCGAAGTCGGTGACGGGCCAGTTCCTCGCGGGCAAGCGGTCGATCGCGATCCCCGCGCGGAGGGACGAGGATCGCGGCTCGTTCCTCGTCCGCGGCGCGTCCCAGCACAACCTCAAGGACATCGACGTCGAGTTCCCGGTCGGCAAGTTCATCTGCGTGACGGGCGTCTCGGGCTCCGGCAAGTCGACGCTCGTGAACGAGATCGTGTTCAAGGCACTCGCGAACCGGCTCAACCGTGCGCGCGTCAAGCCGGGCGCACACGCGGGCGTCGAGGGAATCGACGTCTTCGACAAGGTGATCGAGATCGACCAGAAGCCGATCGGGCGCACGCCGCGCTCGAACCCGGCGACGTACACCGACCTGTTCACGCACATCCGCGAGCTCTACTCGCTCACCCCGGAGGCGAAGGTGCGCGGCTACAAGCCGGGGCGGTTCTCGTTCAACGTGCGCGGCGGCCGCTGCGAGACGTGCAAGGGCGACGGGCAGATCAAGATCGAGATGCACTTCCTGCCGGACGTCTACGTCCCGTGCGAGACGTGTAAGGGCGCGCGCTACAACCGGGAGACGCTGGAGGTTCGGTTCAAGGGCAAGACGATCGCGGACGTGCTCGATATGTCGGTCGAGGAGGCGCTGCGGTTCTTCGCCAAGATCCCGAAGCTCCGGCGGCGCCTGCAGACGCTCCACGACGTCGGGCTCGACTACATCAAGCTCGGCCAGCCGGCGACGACGCTGTCGGGCGGCGAGGCGCAGCGCGTGAAGCTCGCGGCCGAGCTGTGCAAGGTCGCGACCGGGAAGACGCTCTACATCCTCGACGAGCCGACAACGGGGCTCCACTTCGCGGACATCGAGAAGCTGCTCGAGACGCTGCAGCGGCTCGTCGACGGCGGTAACACCATGCTCGTGATCGAGCACAATCTCGATGTGATCAAGCAGGCCGACTGGGTGATCGACCTCGGGCCGGAGGGCGGCGAGGCGGGCGGCGAGGTCGTCGCCGTCGGGACGCCCGAGGAGGTGGCGCAGGTGGAGGGCAGCTTCACCGGCGAGTTCCTCAGGCACGTGCTGCCCGCGCTCGCGGTGGCGGCCGCTTAGCGGGCGTGGCCAGCGCGGAGACTCCCGCCCGTTCCTCGGCGCTCGAGCGGAGCTGGTGGCTGCGCGCGCCGGCAGTGCTCGTCGCGCCGCGCGCCGTCTTCGCCTCGCTGCGCGACGAGTCGGAGGCGGCGGTCGAGGCCCGGCAGGAGCCGTTGCTCGCGATCGCCGGGCTCGCAGGGATCTCCGCCGTGCTCGGAACGCCGGTCGCGCGGCACCTGCTCAACGACGCCTCGTTCTCGGTGTCGCTGATCCCTGTCTGGGCGTTCCTCGGCGGCGCGGTCTACGCGCTTGCCGTCGTCTGGCTCGGCGGCGGGCTCCTCTACGGCGCGGCCCGGCGCTTCGGCGGACAGGGCAGCTACGTGCGGGCGCGGCACATGCTTGCGCTCTCGGGAGCGCCCCTTGCGCTCGCGCTGTTCACGCTGTGGCCGCTCCGGATCGCCATCTACGGCGAGAATCTCTTCCGCACGGGCGGCGACGACTGGGGACCGGGCGACCGGATCTTCGGCGGGGTCCTCTACCTCGCCTTCGCGTGGAGCGCCGTCCTCCTCGTGATCGGCGTCCGCAGCGTCCACGGGTGGACCTGGGGCCGGAGCCTCGCAACTGTCGGTCTCACCCTGGCCCTCCCGGCACTCCTCGTGCTCGCCAAGCTCGTCTAGCGGCGGGACATGTCCTTGCTAGTAGTAACAGACTGTTACTAGCTGCGGCGCACGGCCCGTAGCCACGTTGCCGGACAGGGCCGAGCTGGGCACTGTCCCACTTAGTAACAGACTGTTACTTGGGATTGGATCGTGCCTCGAACGCGGCCTTTTCCTCCTCGGGCATCCCGTAGGTATGGCGGTCCTCCGGGAAGGCGCCGCTCCGCACCTCTTCGGCGTATTGCTCGAGCGCCTCGACGATCGCGTCCCCGAGCTCCGCGTAGCGCTTGACGAAACGCGGCGCGCGGCCCTCGTAGAAGCCGAGCATGTCGTGCCAGACGAGCACCTGCCCGTCCGTGTCCTTGCCGGCGCCGATGCCGATCGTCGGCACCGTGAGCGCCCGCGTCGCCGCCTGCGCGACGGCCGGGGGCACCGCCTCGAGCACGATCGAGAAACAGCCCGCCGCCTCGAGGGCGAGCGCGTCCTCGACCAGTTGCCGCGCCTGCTCGGCAGTCCGTCCCTGCGCCTTGAAGCCGCCGAGCACGGTCGCCGTCTGTGGGGTCAGCCCCACGTGGCCCATGACCGGGATCCCGGCGCCGACGATCGCGCGGGCGCGCGCCACCGAGGTGCCACCGCGCTCCAGCTTGACCGCGTCCGCACCGCCCTCCTTCACGAGCCGCACGGCGTTGCGGATGGCCTGCTCGTCCGACTCCTCGTAGGACCCGAACGGCATGTCGGCGATCACGATCGGCCTCTTCGCGCCCCGCGTCACCCACTGCGTCATGAACACGATCTCGTCGAGCGTCACCGGCACGGTCGACTCGCGGCCGTGGACGACCATCCCGGACGAGTCGCCCACCAGGATCAGGTCGACACCGGCCACGTCTGCGAGGCGGCCGCTCGGAGCGTCGTACGCGGTGACCATCACGATCTTGTCGCCGCGCCGCTTCATCGCGCCGAGCTCCGGAAGCGGCAGCTTTCCGGCCGTCCAGGACGCATACCGTTGAGGCTTCGACTCTTCGCTCATCCGAGCTCTCCTTCCACTAGGACGTTGTCGATCAAACGGGTGGAGCCGACGCGCACGGCCGCGGCGAGCACCTTGGCTTCGCCGAGGTCGAGCACCTCGACGTACTCCGGCTCGAGGCCGTTCAGCGAGCTACGCGCGGCGGCCACGGGATCGGGCGAGCCTGCGGCTTCCGCCAGCGCCCTCGGCAGGGCGAGCGCGCGCTCGCGTTCATCTGCCGTGAGGCGGCCGTTGCGCGAGGAAAGGGCGAGGCCGTCGGGATCGCGCACGGTCGGGACGACCCGGATCTGCACGGGAACGTTCAGGTCGCGCACGAGCTGCCGGATCACGGCCACCTGCTGCGCATCCTTCTGGCCGAAGTACGCGCGCTCGGGCCTGACCAGATTGAACAGCTTCAGGCACACCGTCGCGACGCCGCGGAAGTGGCCGGGGCGCGAGTCGCCCTCGGCTCCCGCCTCCTCCGGGTCGACCCAGGTCGCGAAGCCGCTGGGATAGAGCTCCTCCCGAGCCGGCGCGAAGACGACGTCGACGCCCGCCTCTTCCGCCAGCCGCAGGTCGCGCGCCTCGTCATGCGGGTACGCCTCGAGATCGGCCGGATCCTCGAACTGGGCCGGATTGACGAAGAGCGACATGACGACCGCCGCGTTCTCCCGCCGAGCGGCGTCGAGCAGTGCGAGGTGGCCGTCGTGGAGCGCTCCCATGGTCGGCACGAGCCCGGTGCCCGGGACGGTCTCCAGCTCCGCGATCGTCCGGACGACCTTCATGCGAGCGTCACGGTCGCTTCCGCGAGCGCCTCGTAGAGATGCTCGAGCTCGGGATGGGTCCCCCGGATCGCCCGCTCGTGCGCGTCGACCGTCGCCCAGTCGCCGCGCGCGATCGGGCCGGTGAGGTCGAACCCGTTCTCGATCGTCCGGGTCATCAGCGGCACGAGCCCCTCGGGCGGGACGCCGAGTCGCACTGCCGCGCGCTGCAGCGTGACGACGTAGTTCGAGGCGAAGACGGCTCCCGCGTGGTACAGCGTCCGGTCGGCGTCGGCGAGCTCGAACGGCCGCAGCCCGAGGGTCTCGGCGAGCCCGCGCGCGACCGCGAGTGCCTCCTCCGTCTCGCCCGTCACCGCGGCCCACGCCCCGTCGAGCTGGGACGGTTCCCCGCTCCGGTCGAACGTCTGGAGCGGGTGGAGCGAGAACCGCCGCTCGTGCGGCTCGAGCGCGGCGAGGGGCGTCGCCCCGGAGACATGTCCTACCCAGGCACGTCCAGGTGTCAGACACCTGGCCACGTCCGAAATGGCCGTGTCCGGGACGCAGAGGAGGACCACGTCCGGGTCGTCCTCTCCCACGACGACGCCCCGCTCGCGCAGGCGGGCGGTGACGGCCGAACCGACGCGGCCCGATCCGATGACGTGGGCTCTTTCGATCACGATCGCGCTCCAGCTCCGAGGCGGATGCCGGGCACGCCGGATTGTACTCGTGCGGCCTGCCATGGATCCACCTCATCGGGCGCTCATGGTTCAACGGCGAGGCTCGGGTGAGAAGACCTTCGTGCGTCTCGCTCTCCTCTTCGTCCTCGTCGCTTCCGCTGTCGTCACGGCCGGCTGTGCCGGGACGGGCCGGCCCGCCGCCGCAACGCGACCGACGCACCCATCACACCATCCGCCGCCGCCTCGCAAGAAGGCGCCGCCCGGGCCGTTCGCGGATCCACTGACCGCCGCGCACCTCGCGCCCGGCTCCGATCCGTCCGCGCTGCCGGGAGACGTGCTCATCGCCGACCGCTCGAACGGCCGCCTCCTCGTCGTCGACCCGCTCGGCCGGATCGTCTGGCGGTTTCCGGCCGCCGGTGGCCGGGGCCTGCCGCTTCCCGACGACGCGTTCTTCTCGCCCGACGGCCGCCGGATCGTCGTCACGGAGGAGGACGTCGACGTCGTGAGCGTGCTCGACGTCGGATCGCGGCGCATCGTCTGGCGGTACGGCGCGATCGACGTGCCCGGCAGTACCGCGAACCGGCTCGCGCATCCCGACGACGCGATGATGCTGCCCGGCGGCGCGATTCTCACGGCCGACATCGAAAACTGCCGCCTACTCCTGCTCCGTCCGCCGTCGCATCGGCCCGCGCGCGCGTCCGGCAGCCCGGCCCAGGGCTGCGTGCACGACCCACCGCGCGCGTGGGGGAGCCCGAACGGCGCCTTCCCGCTTCAGGAAGGCGGGACGCTCGTGACGGAGATCGAGGGGGACTGGGTCGACGCGCTGTCGGCGAGCGGCCGCCTCCTCTGGTCGACCCATCCGCCCGGTGTCTCGTACCCGTCGGACTCGACCGAGGTCCGACCGGGTCTCTACGTCACCGTCGGCTGGCAGAGCCCGGGCATCCTCGAGACGTTCGACCGGCACGGCAACCTCCGCTGGCGCTACCGGCCACGTGCCGGCGATCCGCCGCTCGACCACCCCTCGCTTGCACTGCCGTTGCCGAACGGCGACTTCCTTCTCAACGACGACTTCAACGACCGCGTGATCGTCGTCGACCCGCGCACGAACCGCGTCGTCTGGCAGTACGGTCACACGGGCGTGGCGGGCACCGCGCCGGGCTACCTCTCTCGGCCGGACGGCGTCGACCTCGTGCCGCCGGCGGCTCTGCTGACACGCGTACGTGCGAGGATGCGGTTGCCCGGATGAGCTCTGCCGCCGCACGCCTCGTCGAGGTGCCCAGCCTGGCGCGCCGCCGCGAGCTGCTGCTCGGTGCCGCGCTGACCACCGTCTTCGCGGCGCTGGTCCTCGCGGTCGGCCCCGCCCCCGGCGACGCTCCCGTCCATCTCTACCGCACGTTCCTCGTCCGCGACGGGGCGCTGATCTGGGACAACTTCTGGTACGCCGGGACGTACCCGCTCGCGTCGTACAGCCTCCTCTACTACCTCCCGGCCGCGCTCGTCGGGAACCTGCCGCTCGTCTTCGCGGCCGCCGTCGCCTCGACCGTGCTCTTCTCCTCGATCGCGCTGCGGGAATGGGGCAGGGCGGCGCTCTGGCCGTCGCGCGTCTTCGGCGTGCTCGCGGCCGCGCCGATGTTCACCGGCCTCTACGCGTACACGCTCGGCTTCACGGCGATGCTCGCGACGTTGAAGCTGCTGCAGCTGCGGCGGTTCCGGCTGGCTGCGGTCATGGCCGCCCTCACCGTCGGCTTCAGCCCGCTCGCCTTCGCGTTCCTCTGCCTCATCGTCGCGTCATATGTCGTCTCGCGCCGGGAGATCGCGCGCCGCCACATCTGGTTCGGCGCCGGCCTCGCGCTGGCCGCCGGAATCGAGGTGTTCGTGCTCGTCGTCTTCCCGGCGAGTACCGGCGTCTATCCGTTCCACTGGATCGACTTCGTCACCGTGCTCGTCGTCACGACTCTCGGCGTCCTCGTCGCGCGCCGCGCCCGCGGCGCCGCGCCGCTGGTCGCCTTCTACGCGCTCTGGGGCCTCGGCAGCGTCGTCGTCTACATCGTGCCGTCACCCCTGGGGGACAACTGGACTCGCCTGAGCGCGTTCGTCTTCCCCGTGATGCTGCTCACGGCGAGCCTCGCGGGCTTCCGGCCGCGGCGGCTCGTCGTGCTGGCGCTCGCCGGAGCGTTCGCCTACAACCTCGTGCCGTACATGCTCCTCATCCCGTCGCGGCTCGACAACCAGTCGCAGCACGCCAGCTTCTGGCGGCCGGCGATTGGCTTTCTCCGGGCCCATGACCGGCCCGGCTTCCGCGTCGAGGTGGTGCCGACGGCCGAGCACTGGGAAGCGTACTGGATCCCGAGGGCCGGGTTCGCGCTCGCGCGCGGCTGGTACCGGCAGCTGGACGTGGCGGACAACCGCGTCCTCTACTCGAAGAACCTCGACCCTGCGGCCTACCGGAGCTGGCTGCGCTCGAACGCCGTCCACTACGTCCTCCTCAGCCGCACCTCTCCGCTCGACTGGGACGGCGGCCCGCAGGAGAGGAGCGTGCTGCGCTCGGCGGGCTCCGGGCTGAAGGTCGTCTTCCGGAGCAGGAACTGGGCGATCTTCGAGCTCCCGCATGCGACGCCGATCCTTACGGGGCCTGCTCGTCCGGTCGTTACCTCGTTCGGCCACACGGTGATCGGAGGCCGCGTCTTCGCGGCCGGCCGGTACCTCCTCCGCGCCCATTTCAACCCGTACTGGCGGCTTACGGGAGCCGGCTGCGCGGCGCCCGGCCCCAACAAGATGACCATCCTCGACCTGTCCCGGCCCGAGCGGTTCACGCTCGCGGTGCCCGGGACGCCGGCGGCGCTCGTGCGCGAGATCGTGGGCGGCACGCAGGCAACCTGCTCATCGCAGTAGCATCAGCGCCGTGCCCATCTACGAGTACGTCTGCATGGAGTGCGAGTCTCATTTCGAGGAGCTCGTGCGAGGCGAGGAGCAGGTCGGGTGTCCCGACTGCGCCGCGACAAACGTCTCGCGCCAGTTCTCCTCCTTCGCCGTGCACGGCGTGACGAAGCCGGTCGCAACCGGCGGCGGCGGAGGTTGCTGCGGCGGCTCCTGCGGCTGCGGGCACTAGTGGCCGAGCGGGGGGACGAAGGCGAGGTTCTGACGCCCGCGGCCAAGGAGCAGCTCGAGTCGGAGCTGGCCGAGCTGGAAGGGCCAAAGCGCAGGGAGGCGGTGGAGGCGATCGCGACTGCGCGGGCGCACGGCGACCTCTCCGAGAACTTCGAGTACCACGCCGCGAAGAACGAGCAGGGGTTGCTCGAGGCGCGGATCAGGGTGCTACGCCACCGGCTCCAGCACGCCACGATCGTCGACGAGGAGGCGGCCGCGGCGAGCGGCGTCGTCACCGTCGGCTCGCGGGTGGAGCTCGAGCGTGACGACGGCGAGCGGCTCGAGATCGAGATCACGAGCGTCGGCGGTGTGTCGCCGGACTCGCCTGTCGGGCGGGTGCTCCTCGGAAAGAGCCCCGGCGACGAGATCGAGGTGGACGCGCCGCGCGGCCGCTGGCGGGCCCGAGTCGTGTCCGTCGGGCGGGCCTCGTAGACTCGGTAACCGTGAGTGCCGTGCCCGTTGTGACGGTCGAGACGCTCGAGGCGTATGCGGCGGCGACCGCGACGTGTACGCGCTGCCGGCTCTCGCAGGGCAGGACGCAGGTCGTCTTCGGCGCCGGCAACCCGCATGCCGACGTGATGTTCGTCGGCGAGGCGCCGGGCTTCCACGAGGACAAGCAGGGCATCCCGTTCGTCGGCCAGGCAGGGAAGCTCCTCGATCGCCTGCTCGCGGGCGTCGAGCTCCGCCGGGAGGACGTCTACATCGCCAACCTACTCAAGTGCCGGCCTCCCGGGAACCGCGACCCGCAGCCGGACGAGATCGAGTCCTGCGAGCCGCACCTGTTCCGCCAGATCGAGCTGATCGAGCCGAAGGTGATCGCGACGCTCGGCAACTTCGCGACCAAGCTTCTCTCGGGCCGCCCGCTCGGGATCACGCGCGTGCACGGCCAGGAACAGCCGCTCACCATCGCCGGCCGCAGCGTCCTCCTGTACCCGCTCTACCACCCGGCCGCGGCGCTCTACACGCCCGCGATGCTGAAGGTGCTCGAGGCGGACTTCGCCCGCCTTTCGGAGCTGATCGGACGCGGCGTCCAGCCGTCGCCTGTCGCGGCGCCCGAGCCGGAGCCCGACCCCGAGCCGGCGGTCGCGGCGCCGGCCGAGCAGCTAGGGCTGTTCTAGACCCCTTCGACGGCGACCATGCGGAGGTTCGCTGCGCCCTCGCGCAACTTGCGGACCTCCTGGTATTCCGGCGAGTCGTACCACCGCTTTGCCGTCTCGAGATCCGGAAACTCGAGCACCACGAGCCGTGACGGGTGCCAGTCGCCCTCGAGAACGGCGACCTCGCCGCCACGCACGACGAAGCGGCCGCCGCCGCCGCCGTGCACGGCGTCCGGCGAGGCCTCCTTGTAGCGCTCGTATTGCTCGGGGTCGTGGATGTCCGTCTCGACGATCACATAGGCAGGCATGACCGGGATCGTAATCCCGGGCCTCCTCGGACCATCCGACACACGTCCAGACCAGCCACGTCCCGGTGCCAGGCACGCGGACGTGTCCAGAGCGGCCGGTTACGCACCGATTCGCCCTGAAACCGGAGCGCGACGTCTCCTGGGGACACGTCCCGGTGCCTGGCACCGGGCCATGGCTCTTTGGGACAGGGAGCCACACCCGTTGCAGGCCGAGCCGGATTCGTAGTCTTGGCGCGATGGCCGAGACGACGACCGACTCGCCGGAAGAGACCGAGGCGCTGGCCGCGCAGCTGGCAGGGCGGCTCGCAGTCGGCGACGTCGTCACCGTTGCGGGCGAGCTCGGCTCCGGCAAGACCACCTTCGTGCGCGGCGCGTGCGGCGCCCTCGGCGTTCGCGAGCGCGTCACGAGCCCGACGTACACGATCGGCCACCGCTACCACGGAGAGGGCGTCGAGGTCTCGCACCTCGACCTCTACCGCTTCCAGGGCGTCTCGCCTGCGGAGTGGGGAGACCTCGAGCCGTATTTCGAGCACGCAATCGCATTCGTCGAGTGGCCGGAGGCGGGGGAGGGGGTCCTGCCGCCTCCTCGCTACGTCGTGCGTTTGCGGCATGCTGGCGGCGGGAGAGCGGTGGAGATCGAGGAGTGCTGACGCTGGCGTTCGACACGGCGACGAAGGCGGCGACGAGCGCCCTCGTCTGGTCTTCGGGGAAGGGGGACTCCGAGGTGCTCGGGGAGCGGGTCTCGCGCGCCCAGACGCTGCTCGAGGACGTCGACGCGCTTCTCCGCCAGGCGGGCGCACACCCGACCAACCTCGACCGGCTCGCAATCGGGCTCGGGCCGGGCAGCTTCACCGGCGTCCGGATCGGGCTCGCCGTGGCGCGGGGGCTTGCTCTCTCGCTCGACCTCCCCGGCGCCGGCGTCTCGACTCTCGACGCGCTGACGGCTGGCGCCCCAGGTGCGGTGCCGGTAATCGACGCGAAGCGCCGCGAGATCTTCACCATCCTCGACGGGGAGCCGAAGGTGCTCGCCCCGCAGGATCTCCCTTTGCGCGACAGCGCCCTGTACGTCGGCGACGGCGCGCTCCGCTACCGGTCGCTGCTCGAGGAACGCGGAGCCGAGGTGCCGCCGGACGGCGACGAGCGTCACCTCCCGCGCGCCCGCTTCCACGCCGAACTCGCCCGCGAGGCGGGACCGGTCGACGAGCTCGAGCCGTTCTACCTCCGCGTCCCCGACGCCGACAGGAACGTCCAGTGACCACCATCGAGCTGCGCCGGCTCCTCCTCGACGACCTGAGCGAGATCGAGGAGATCGAGCGCCGCTCGTATCCGACGCCGTGGTCACGCTCGATGTTCGCCGGCGAGCTGGCGAAGCCGAGCTCGATCTGCCTCGGCGCGTTCGAGGCGGACGCGGAGGACGGCGCGCTCGTCGGCTACCTGATCGTCTCGCGCTACGTTGACGCGTGGCACGTGATGAACGTCGCTGTCGATCCCGACCAGCGCGGCCGCGGTGTCGCCACGATGCTCCTCGAGCGGCTCTTCGACCTCACCGCCGACGACGCGCGCCGTGGCTACACCCTCGAGGTGCGCGTCACGAACCGCAAGGCGATCCAGCTCTACGAGCGGCTCGGGTTCAGCTCGCGCGGCGTGCGTCGCGGCTACTACACCGACAACCGCGAGGACGCGCTGATCATGTGGAAGGACCCGGTCGCGCGCGACCGCACTTGATCCTCGGGATCGAGACAAGCTGCGACGAGACCGCTGCCGCGCTCGTCACCGACGAGGGCGAGATCAGATCGAGCGTCGTCTCCTCGCAGGCGGAGCTCCATGCCCGGTACGGGGGCGTTGTGCCCGAGGTCGCCTCCCGTCGGCACCTCGAGCTCGTGACTCCGGTCATCCGCGAGGCGCTCGCCGAGGGCGACGCGACGCTCGACGACGTCGACCGCATCGCCGTGACGCAGGGCCCGGGGCTGATCGGCGCTCTGCTCGTCGGGCTCGCCGCCGCGAAGGCCCTCGCCTGGTCGCGCCGGCTGCCGCTCGTCCCGGTCGACCATCTCGACGGCCACGTCGCGTCGCTCTATCTCCAGCCCGACCCGGTCGAGCCGCCGTTTCTCTGCCTGCTCGCGAGCGGCGGCCATACGCTGCTCCTCGACGTCCGCTCGCACACCGACCGGGAGCTGCTGGGGACGACGCTCGACGACGCTGCGGGCGAGGCGTTCGACAAGGGCGCCCGCCTGCTCGGGCTCGGCTATCCGGGCGGGCGCGAGCTCGACCTGCTCGCGCGCGAGGGCGACCCGGGGGCCTACGACTTCCCGGTCGCGCGCGTCCCGGGCCTCGACTTCTCATTCTCGGGGTTGAAGACCGCGCTCCTGTACGCGGTCCGCGACCTGGGCGAGGAGGAGCTCGACGAGCGGCGCGCCGATCTCGCCGCCTCATATCAACACGCGATCGTCCGCGCGCTCGTCGAGCGGGTGCGCGAGGCGGCGGAGGTGACGGGGCGCGACCGGATCGCGATCGTGGGCGGCGTCGCCGCGAACTCCGAGCTGCGGGCGGCGCTCCCCGATGCCGCCGCGGCGCCGCTCGCCCTCTGTACCGACAACGCCGCGATGATCGCGTCGGCGGCGCGCTGGACGGAACCGGTCCCGTATCCCCGGTACCTCGCCCTTGACGCCTACGCATCGCGCTAAGCTCGCTGCGGCGTCAGTTTTTGCCCTGTTTGCAGCGACAAAAGGAGCGGCTACGTGACCACGGTCGACACTACGACCACCCACCTGCGCGAGAACCCCTTCGAGCTGGCGCGCGAGCAGCTTCGCCGGGTCGGCACGACCTTCGAGATCGACCCGAATCTCATCTCCGTGCTCGGCGAGTGCAAGAAGGCGATCGAGGTCTCGATCCCCGTGAGCATGGACGACGGGACGACGCGCGTCTTCAAGGGCTACCGCGTCACCCACAACATCGCGCGCGGGCCGTCGAAGGGCGGCATCCGCTACCACCCCGACGTCACGGTCGACGAGGTCAAGGCGCTGGCGATGTGGATGACGTGGAAGTGCGCGCTGATGGGGATCCCCTTCGGCGGCGCGAAGGGCGGCGTCGTCTGCGACCCGAAGAAGATGTCGCGCCACGAGCTCGAAGGAATGACGCGCCGCTTCACGAGCGAGATCATCAACGAGATCGGCCCCGAGAAGGACATCCCGGCTCCCGACGTCGGGACCGACGGCTCGGTGATGGCCTGGATCTTCGACACGTACTCGATGAACAAGGGCCACTCCGTACTCGGCGTCGTCACGGGCAAGCCGCTCACGATCGGCGGCTCCCTCGGGCGCGTCGAGGCCACCTCCCGCGGCGCGCTCTTCTGCATCCGCGACGCGGTGGCGAAGCTCGACAAGCGCCTCGCCGGGATGACGGTCGCCGTGGAGGGCTTCGGCAACGTGGGCAGCTACCTCGCGAACTTCCTCCACCAGGAAGGCGCGCTCGTTGTCGCGATCTCCGACTCGACGACGGCGCTCTACAACCCGAAAGGGATCGACATCCCGGCTGCGGTCGCCTACAAGATCGAGAACCGGACGCTCGCGGGTCTCAAGGATGCGGAGACGATCACGGACGAGGAGCTCCTGCTCCTCGACTGCGACATCCTCGCGCCGTGCGCGCTCGAGCAGGTCATCACCTCGGACAACGCTGACAAGGTCAGGGCCTCGATGATCTGCGAAGGCGCGAACGGGCCGGTCACGCCGGCGGCGGACGCGATCCTCGAGGACAAGGGCGTGCTGATCCTCCCGGACGTGCTCGCGAACGCGGGCGGTGTCGTCGTCTCGTACTTCGAGTGGGTGCAGGGCCTCCAGGAGTACTTCTGGAAGGAGGTCGAGGTGAACGCGAAGCTCAACGACATCGTGAGCCGCGCCTTCGACGAGACATGGGAGACGGCGCAGACCCGGAAGCTGCCGATGCGCGTCGCCGCCTACGGCCTTGCGGTGCAGCGGGTCGCGGAGGCAACGGTCACACGGGGCATCTACCCGTAGCCCAGGTCGTCCTCTACACGTCCTCCGGCTGCCATCTGTGCGCGGCGGCTCGGCGCGTCGTCGGCGCCGCGCAGGAAGAGCTCGGCTTCGAGTTGCAGGAGGTCGCGATCGACGGCGATCCCGGTCTCGAGGCCGAGTACCGCGAGTGGATCCCGGTCGTCGAGATCGACGGACGGAGGCGCTTCACGTACCACGTGCACCCTGAAGCACTCCGCCGCGCGGTTGCACAAGCGGACTCGTAAAGCGGCTTGCTACAACAGAGAACGCTGTTACGAAGTCGAGCGAAGGGGGTCGAGTGGCCGAGCGCTTGAACGTCGGCGTCGCCGCCCGCCTGTCCCGGTACCTCCAGGTGCTGACGCAGGCGCGGAAGATGGGAAAGACGCGGATCTCCTCGCAGGAGATCGCCGAGTACACGAACATCAACGCGACCCAGATCCGCCGCGACCTCTCGAACTTCGGCAAGTTCGGCAAGCGCGGTGTCGGCTACTCGATCGAGCTCCTGCTCGACGCCATCCGGAAGATCCTGCGGACGCAGGGGCAGCACAACGTCGCGCTCGTCGGCGCCGGCCGGCTCGGCCAGGCGATCGCCTCGTCCTCGATCTTCGCCGAGCACGGCATCAACATCGCCGCGGTCGTCGACACCGATCCCGCGAAGGTCGGGCAGCCGATCGGACATGTCTCCGTCGAGCCCTACGACCGGCTCGGCGAGCTCGTGCGCGAGCACAACGTCGTCGTGGGCGTGCTCGCGGTCCCGGCCGACGCGGCCCAGCCGGCGGCGAACGACCTCGTCGGCTCCGGCGTGAAGATCATCTTCAACTACTCCGAGGCTCTGCTGGAGACGCCCGGCGACGTAACGGTGCATACGTCCAACCCCGCGGTCGACCTCCTCTACGCGCTGTACTTCCACCTGACGTAGCGTCCGCTTCGTGCGGGTGTTGTTGTGGCACGGGTACCTGCTCGGCGGGACGGGCTCGAACGTCTACACGCGCTCGCTCGCGCGCGAGTGGAGCCTTGCCGGGCTCGACGTCACGGTCGTCTGCCAGGACAGGCACGCCGAGGACTACGACCTCGGCGGCGCGCGGGTCGTCGTGCCGGAGCTGCCGGGCGGCCTGCTGCCCACCTTCGTCCTCGACCGCTACGAGGGCCTCGAGGCGCGGCTGCTCGTCGACTTCACGCCGGCGGAGCGGGACGCGTACGTCGAGGCGAACGCGGCGGCGCTGCGGGAGCTGGCGCCGGCGGATCTCGTGTTTGCGAACCACGTGCTCCTCGGCGCGCCGGTCGGCGCCGCGAGCGGGATGCGCTACCGGGTCAAGGCGCACGGCTCGGAGCTCGAGTACGCGATGCGCGGCCGTCCCGATCTCGCGGAGTGGGGAGCGGCGACGCTCGCGGGGGCCGAGGTCGTCTATGCCGGCTCGGAGCACATTCGCGAGGTGCTCGAGGACGTCGTCGGCCACGTCGACCCGGTCGAGATCGTCCCGCCCGGCGTCGACGTCGACGAGTTTCGGCCCGAGCCGCGTCCCGGGGCGCGCGCGGCACTGGTGGAGGAGGCGCGCCGCGATCCCGACGACGGCGACGAGCGCCATCCCGACCCGGGCAACGCGGAGCGCTTCGCGGAGTTCTTCGCGCGCGACGAACCGACGGTCGTCTACTTCGGAAAGCTGATCGAGAACAAGGGCGTCCAGGTCTTGCTCGAGGCGCTCGACGGCCTCGACGCGCGGGCGGTCATCGTGGGCTTCGGCGACTTCCGGCGGCAACTGGAGGCGCTCGCCCCGCCCGGGACGCTCTTCACGGGCGCGCTCGAGCACCGCCATCTCCGCCACCTGCTGCCGCTCTGCGACGTCGCCGTCGTGCCGTCGATCTTCCCGGAGGCGTTCGGGATGGTGGCCGCCGAGGCGGCCGCGGCCGGCGTACTGCCGGTCGTCTCCGCGCACTCGGGCCTCGCCGAGGTCGCGGCCGGCATCGGCGAGGAGGTGGGGCCGGAGACCGCACCGCTCCTCTCCTTCCCGGTAGGAGATGCCGGCGCCCTGCGCGAGCGTCTCGCCGCGATCCTCGCGCTGCCCCCCGAGCGGCGGCACGACCTCGGTGTGGACGCGCGCCGCGCGGTGGAAGTGCGCTGGAGCTGGACAGTGGTGGCGGCGCGTTTGCTCGCTCCAATCGCATAAGTAGGCTTGCGCGCGTGGGTGAGGAGCAACGGGTCGGGTACGAGGAAATGCTCGCGCAGTCGCGCGCGAGCTTCGACTCCGTTCCCGACTTCACCGTGGCCGTGGAGGAGGAGTTTGCGCTCCTCGACCCGGAGACGCTCGGGCTGGTCAACCGCTTCGAAGAGCTCCAGGAAGCGGCGGAGGGGACCGAGCTCGAGCCGCATCTCGTCGGCGAGCTGATCGCCTCCGAGGTCGAGGTCCGTACCGGCCGCTGCGACTCGTTCGCGGATGCTGCGGCGCTCGTCGGCGAGCGTCGGCAGCAGCTCCGGGCCCTCGCCGAGCCGCGCGGGATCGAGCTCGGCGCCACAGGCACACACCCCTGGAGCCCGTGGCAGGACCAGCGGATCATCGACACCCCGCACTACCGCCTCAACGACGAGATCCTCCGCTACGTCGTCTGGCGCAACAACTCCTTCGGGATCCACGTCCACGTCGGCATCAACGGCCCCGACCGCGCGATCCGGGTCTGTTCGGCGCTCCGCAACTACCTGCCCGAGCTGCTCGCGCTGTCGGGGAGCTCGCCGTTCGTGGAGGGCGTCTTCACGTACCTCCATTCGGCGCGGACGCAGATCTTCACGCGCATGTTCCCGCGCTGCGGCATTCCGGACGCGCTCGCGAGCTGGGCGGAGTGGGAGACGTACGTGCGCTTCCTCTACGAGACCCGCTCGATCAGCGAGCACACGCAGATCTGGTGGAGCGTCCGTCCACACCTCGCCTTCCCGACCGTGGAAATCCGGATCTGCGACGCGCAGCCGGACCTCGGCGAGTCGCGCTCGCTCGCGGCGCTCGCCTACGCGCTGACCGCGCGGGTCGCGCGCGCGCTCGACGAGGGAGAGCCGCTGCCCGACCTTCCGCACCGCCTGCTCGAGGAGAACCTCTGGCGGGCGATCCGGTACGGGTGCTCGGGCGAGCTGATCGACTTCGAGCGCGGCGAGTCCATCCCCGCCCGGGCGAGGCTCGAGCAGCTGCTCGAGTGGGTTCGCCCGGTCGCGGAGGAGCTCGGCGCGGCGGAGTGGCTCGGCGTCCCGGAGCGGACTGCCGCCGAGCGCCAGATCGCGCGCCACGAGGAGGGCGCGTCGATGCGCGAGATCTTCGAGGAGCAGGTTCGCTGGCACCTCCGCACGCCCACTTCGTGACACGGCGAATCCGGCCGGTGTGGTACAACGCAGCGGCGCCGGGGCCCTCTCGGCGCTGACTTTGTGACGCCCGGAGGGAGTTCTACTCGATGAGTTGGTTCAGGGATCACGCCGTGCTGTTCGCGCTGCTGTGCGCGGGTGCCGCCATCGTCTACGGCATCGGCCTCACCGTCTGGCTCCTGCGGCAGCCGGCCGGCAACGAGCGTATGCAGGAGATCGCGCGCGCCGTGCAGGAGGGCGCAGCCGCGTACCTGCGCCGCCAGTACCAGACGATCGCCGTGGTCGCGATCGTGCCGTTCCTCCTGCTCGGCTTCTACCACTCACTCGGCTGGGGGACGGCGATCGGCTTCCTCATCGGCGCGGTGCTCTCGGCCGCGGCCGGCTTCATCGGGATGAATGTCGCCGTGCGCTCGAACGTGCGGACGGCCGAGGCTGCCCGCGCGGGGCTGCCGCAGGCGCTGAACGTCGCCTTCCGAGCCGGCTCGGTGACGGGCCTCATGGTCGTCGGGCTGGGGCTCTTCGGAGTCGCGGGCTACTACTGGATCCTCACCGCCGGCATCGGCGACACTCCGAACAAGGCCATCCATCACCTAATCGGGCTTGCCTTCGGAGGCTCCCTGATCTCCGTCTTCGCCCGGCTTGGCGGCGGGATCTACACGAAGGCCGCGGACGTCGGCGCCGACCTCGTCGGCAAGATCGAGGCGGGGATCCCGGAGGACGACCCGCGCAACCCGGCCGTGATCGCCGACAACGTGGGCGACAACGTCGGCGATTGCGCCGGCATGGCCGCCGACCTGTTCGAGACGTACGCCGTGACCGCCGTCGCGGTGATGCTGCTCGGCGTCACGGCCCCGGCTGCCCTCGCCGGGAAGAGCCTGTGGCTCTACCCCCTCGCGATCGGCGGCGTCTCCATCATCGCGTCGATCATCGGCGTCCAGTTCGCGCGCGTCCGGCCCGGCGGCAATGTCATGAACGCGCTCTACCGCGCGGTGATCGTCGCCTCGATCATCTCTGCGGCGGTCTTCATCCCTGTGACCAAGGCGTTCGTCGGCGCTCCCGCCAACCTTGGGACTGCCGCAATCCACACCTACTCCTTCGGTGAGCTCTACGGCTCGGCGCTGATCGGGCTCGCGATCACCGCGCTGCTGGTCGGGATCACCGAGTTCTACACGGGCACCCGCTGGAATCCGGTCAAGTCGATCGCGCGCGCCTCGCAGACCGGCCACGCGACGAACATCATCGAGGGCCTCGCGGTCGGGATGCAGGCAACCGCGCTGCCCGTAGTCGTGATCGCGATCGGAATCCTGCTCGCAAACCACTTCGCCGGCCTGTTCGGCATCGGCGTCGCAGTGATGGCGCAGCTCTCCATGACCGGCCTCATCGTGGCGCTCGACGCGTACGGCCCCGTCACCGACAACGCCGGCGGCATCGCCGAGATGGCGGACCTGCCGGCGGAGGTGCGCGCGATCACCGACCCGCTCGACGCGGTCGGCAACACGACGAAGGCCGTGACGAAGGGCTACGCGATCGGCTCCGCCGCGCTCGCAGCCCTCGTCCTCTTCGGCTCGTACTCCGACGGGCTGCGGGAGCAGGGCCTCCCGACGATCTTCCAGCTCAACGACGCCTGGGTGATTGCGGGTCTCTTGATCGGCGGCCTGATGCCGTTCCTGTTCGCGTCGCTCGCGATGCAGGCCGTCGGACGAGTCGGCGGCGAGGTGGTGGAGGAGGTGCGCCGCCAGTTCCGCGAGCACCCGGGGATCATGGAGGGCACCGAGCGG
>DASXJG010000170.1:0-2993 GCA_036497525.1 Gaiellaceae bacterium | reverse complement strand
CCAGCGGCGTCCGCCGCGGGCGCGAGCCGGGGCTCCGGCACCGGTATGGTCGCATGCGCGTGCGCGAGGCCGAGGTGGCCGTGCGACTCCGTCCCGTAGCCGCCGGGCACCGGGATGTAGAACTCGGGATAGCCCCACATGCCGTGCTCGGCGACGTCGAGCCCCGCCGTCTCCACGTGCGGCTCGACGCGGATCCCCCAGAGGCGGTTCAACGCCCAGAGTGAGCCGAACGAGGCCGTGAACGTGAACGCGCCGACTGCGACGAGCCCGAGCGCCTGCACGCCGAGCTGGTACGGCGAGCCCGTGTAGAGCAGCCCGCCGCGGCCGACGCCGACCGTGGCCGCCAGCGCGGGCAGCGCGAAGAGACCCGTAGCAAGCGTCCCCCAGACTCCCGCGAGGCCGTGCACGGCGACCGCCCCGATCGGATCGTCGATGCCGAGCCGCTCGACGAGCGGAACCGCCACCACGGCGACCATCGCCGCGACGAAGCCGATCAGGACCGCGGCCCACGGCGAGACGAACCCGCAGGCGGCGGTGATCGCGACAAGCGCCGCGAGAACGCCGTTGAGCATCATCGAGACGTCAGGCTTGCGCAGCACGACCCACGCGACGCAGATCCCGCCGATCCCGCCGGCCGCCGCGGCGAGGTTCGTCGTCAGCGCGACGTAGCCGAAGAAGCCGACGTGGCCGCCGGTGACGACGCCGAGCGTCGATCCCGGGTTGAAGCCGAACCAGCCGAACCAGAGGATCAGCGTCCCGAGCACCGCGTACGGCATGTTGTGACCCGGAATCGCGTTCGCGCGCCCGTCGTGGCCGAACTTGCCGATCCTCGGTCCGAGCAGCAACGCACCGGCGAGCGCGGCAAGCGCTCCCTGGTAGTGGACGACCGTGGAGCCGGCGAAGTCCTGCATCCCGAACCGCTGCAGCCAGCCGCCCGGCGCCCAGATCCAGTGGGAGACGAGCGAGTAGACGACCGTGAAGATCGCGCCGAACGCGAAGTAGACCCACAGCTTCGCGCGTTCGGCCATCGCGCCCCAGACGATCGCGAGCGAGACGCCGGCGAAGACGACCTCGAACAGCCAGCCGGCCGCGCCCGGGATCGACGTGAACGCCGCGTACGGAGCCTTCCCGACCGCGAGCAGCTCGTCCACAGACGGCGCGAAGCCGTGCAGGCCGACGAGCCCGTTCCCGTTCCCGAAGGCGAGCCCGAAGCCGACCAGCCAGTAGACGAGCGAGGCGACGCCGAAGATGAGGACGTTCTTGCCCGCGATGTGGGCGGCGTTCTTCATCCGCGTCAGCCCCGCCTCGAGGAAGGCAAAGCCGGCCTGCATGAACATGACGAGCACGGCCGCGACGACGACCCAGATCGTGTTCGCGGCGATCAGCAGCTGATTGTGGGTCATCAGAGACGCTCCCCTGTCCGGTGGTGGACGACGTTCGCGACGGGCGAGGTCCAGCAAATGCCGTCGCCGGCTTCGTGACCGGTGCGGGCGGCGTCCGCGATCGCGGCGACGACCCGCTCGGCGAGCGCGTCCTCGACGACGAACGCGAGTAGCGCCTTGGGCAGGAAGCGCGACTCGAAGGTGCGACCGCGGTACTCGTGGGTCACGCCGCGCTCCCGCCCGTGCCCGATCGCCTCGACGACCGTGACGCCCACGTGGCCGGTCTCCTCCTCGACGGCGTCGATCACCGTCTCGACCCGCTCCCTCACGACCACCGCCTCGACCTTGACCATCGCGCTCCTCCTCTTGGACCACGAAAAAAGCCCCGCGACCACTCCGGTCGCGAGGCCCCATCGCCTCGGTGGCCCGCCGGCTCCGGCCGGCCACCACCGACGAGGCTAGCAGGGTCTCCGGCGGGCACCTAGTCTCCCGAGGTGCTGACATGGGACGAGCTCGAGCAGGCGGCGCCGGAGATCGCTGCGCACGGCCGCGAGCTGATCGAGCGGTTCCAGTTCGTCCTAGTCGGCACGCTGACGAAGGACGGCTCGCCGCGGATCACGCCGGTCGAGGCGTACATCGTCGACGGGCACCTGCTAGCGAACATGATCCCGGGCTCGCTCAAGGCGCGCGACCTGCTGCGCGACCCGCGGGTCTACGTCCACGCGCCGGTCACGGCGAAGGAGGGCTCGCCGGAGTTCAAGCTCGCCGGGCGGGCCGAGGCGCCGACCGACGAGAAGCTCCGCGGCAAGCTCGACGACCTGTTCTGGGAGATGATCGAGTGGCGGCCCGCTCCCGACTCGCACTACTTCGAGTTCCTCGCCGAGCGAGCCGCGTGGGTCACGTACAAGGACGGGCAGACCTCGATTCGCTGGCGCGAGGGCCTCGACGGCGAAAAGCACCTGTACGTGCCCGGGATTTGACGTGGGCGCCTCGAGCGCCTAGCCTGCGAGAGCCATGTTGCTCGAGAACGTGATGAATCGGATCTCGGTGGGCAGTTGCGGTCGCCCCACCGGACTTCGCGGCGCCCTTTAGGTCCGCGGGCCGCCTCGTAGGCGGCATTCCGTTCTCCGTTCCACTTCGTTCCGAAGGAGCAGCATGTCCACTCTTGCACCATCCACAGCAGAATTGACCTCACGTCTCGACCGCGACGCGCCGGCCGTCGAGGTGCGCGACCTGCGGAAGACGTTCAAGCGCAAGGACCGTCATGCAGGCCGCTTCGCGCGCAAGCGTCCGTGGCCGGCGCTCGACGACGTCACCTTCACGATCGCCCGTGGCGAGTGCGTCGCCATCCTCGGCCAGAACGGCTCGGGGAAGTCGACGCTCGTCCGCCTGCTCTCGACGCTGCTCATCAAGGACGGCGGCGAGGCGCGGGTCTTCGGCCACGACATCGACAAGGACGCGAAGGCGATCCGCCGGCTCGTCAACCGCGTCTCGGTCGAGGCGAGCTTCTTCAAGAAGATGTCCGCGTTCGAGAACCTGTCGTACGCGGCGCGCTTCTACGGGATGGCACCGCATCAGACGCGATCGGCCATCCCGGAGATCCTCGGCCGG
>DASXJG010000169.1:0-6994 GCA_036497525.1 Gaiellaceae bacterium | reverse complement strand
GACGACGACGCTGCTCGACGCGATCTCCGAGCACGGCTTCGACGCCGCGATCGGCGGCGCCCGCCGCGACGAGGAGCGGAGCCGCGCGAAGGAGCGGATCTTCTCCTTCCGCGACGACTTCGGCCAGTGGAATCCGCGCGTCCAGCGGCCCGAGCTGTGGAGCCTCTACAACGCGCGCGTCCGCAAGGGCGAGCACGTCCGGGTCTTCCCGATCTCGAACTGGACAGAGCTCGACGTGTGGCAGTACGTGGCGCGCGAACAGCTCGAGCTGCCGGCCATCTACTTCGCGCACGAGCGCGAGGTCTTCCGCCGCGACGGGATGCTCTATGCCGTCTCGCCGTATATCGAGCGGATGGACGGGGAGGAGCCGTTCGTCACGTCGGTCCGCTTCCGCACCGTCGGGGACATGACGTGCACCGGCGGGGTCGAGTCGCAAGCGTCGACGATCGACTCCGTCGTGGAGGAGATCGCGGCGACCCGGGTCACCGAGCGCGGCGAGACGCGCGCCGACGACCGCTTCAGCGAGGCCGCGATGGAGGACAGGAAGCGCGTTGGCTACTTCTGAGGCAGCCCTCGGCACCGAGCTCATGCGCCTCGTCACCTGCGGGTCGGTCGACGACGGCAAGTCCACGCTGATCGGCCGGCTGCTCTACGACACGAAGCAGATCTTCGTCGATCAGCTCGAGCACATCGAGGATGTCTCGCGTCGCCGGGGCAACGAATACGTCGACCTTGCGCTGCTCACCGACGGCCTCCGGGCCGAGCGCGAGCAGGGCATCACGATCGACGTCGCCTACCGCTCGTTCGTCACGCCCCGCCGCCGCTTCCAGCTCGCCGACGCGCCCGGCCACGTCCAGTACACGCGCAACATGGTCACGGGCGCCTCGACGGCCGAGCTCGGGATCGTGCTCGTCGACGCGCGCCAGGGCGTGGTCGAGCAGACGCGCCGGCACGCGTACATCCTCTCGATCCTGCGCGTGCCGCACGCGGTGGCGGCCGTGAACAAGATGGATCTCGTCGACTGGTCGCAGGAGCGGTTCGACGAGATCTCCGCGGAGCTCGACGGGCTCGGCCTGCCCGATCTCCGCGTGATCCCGATCTCGGCGCTGAACGGCGACAACGTCGTCGATCGCTCCGAGCACATGCCGTGGTACGACGGCCCGGTCCTGCTCGAGCACCTCGAGACGGTGGAGATCGCGTCAGACCGCGATCTCGACAGCCGGCGTTTCCCCGTGCAGTGGGTGATCCGGCCGATGTCGGGCGAGCACCACGACTACCGCGGGTATGCGGGCCAGGTGGCCGGCGGGGCCTGGAGCGCCGGGGATGAGGTCGTCGTCCTGCCGGCCGGCTCGCGGACGCAGGTCGAGGCGGTGGAGACGATCGACGGGCCGCTCGAGGCGGCGATTCCGCCGATGTCGGTCACGATCCGGCTTGCCGACGACCTCGACGTCTCGCGCGGCGACATGCTCGCCGATCCCGCGGATCCGCCCGTCGTCGCTCGCGAGCTGGAGGCGCGCGTCTGCTGGATGAGCGCGCGGCCGCTGGAGCCCCGTGCGCGGCTCGCGGTCAAGCAGACGACGCGCTCGGTGCGCGCGGTCGCTGACGAGCTCGTTTCCGTCGTCGACGTGCACACGCTCGAGGACTCGCCTGGGCCGGAGCGCCTCGGGCTGAACGACATCGGCGTCGTGCGGCTCCGTCTCTCCGAGCCGCTGTGCGTCGATCCCTACGCCGAGAACCGCTCGACCGGCGCGTTCGTCCTCATCGACGAGGCGACGAACGAGACGGTCGGCGCGGGAATGGTGCTCTCGGCGATCCAATGACCTGGCAATTCACGCTGACCGGCCTCGGTCTCGGACTCATCGTCGGACTGACAGGCGTAGGCGGCGGCTCGCTGATGACGCCGATCCTGATCATCGTCTTCGGCTTCAAGCCGACCTTCGCGGTCGGCACCGACATCTTCCACGGCGCGATCTTCAAGTCGTTCGGCGCGATCCGGCACCGGCGTCTCAGCACCGTGCACGGCCACCTGGCGTTGTGGCTGTTCGTCGGCTCGGGGCCGCTCGCGATCGCCGGCGTCGCCGTCTCCTGGTGGCTCCGAAACGAGATCAGCAATGCGGAGACGATCCTCGGCTACGCGATCGGCGTGGCGCTCATCGGCGGCGGCGTCGGCTTTCTCGCCAAGGCGTTCGTGAAGCGCGGGGTGCAGCCGACTGACGCGCCCTTCATCATGAGCCGCCGCGACAAGCTGATCGCCCTCGCCACCGGCGCGGTGTTCGGCTTCGTCGTCGGCCTCACCTCTGTCGGGAGCGGCACGTACTTCGGCCTCGTGATGGTCATGGTCTACCCGCTCACGCTGCCGCGGATCGTCGGCACGGACATCTTCCACGCCGCAGCCCTGCTCTGGGTCGCGGGGGTCGGGCACCTCATCATCGGCGACGTCGACCTACACGCGACCGCGTGGCTCCTCCTCGGCTCCGTCCCGGGAATCCTCATCTCGAGCCGCTACACCCTGACGGTCCCGGACCTGACGATTCGCGGCGGCCTCGCAGGGATCCTCATCATCACCGGCCTCAAGCTCCTCAATGTCCCGTACGCGAACTGGGTCCTCGGCGGCGGCCTCATCTTCCTGTTCGTCGCCCTGACGATCTACACGGTTTTTGTGATGAGGCACCAGCCGCGCGCGGACGAGCCGCGCCTCGAGCTCGAGCAGGCCTAACCCATTCCTTAATCTCCGGGCCGTAGAATCGGCTCGCTTTGCAGCGGGTTCTCACGATGGTCACGCTTCTGGGCCTGCTGGTCGGCACGGCTGCCGCGTTCGCCATCACCGAGCACCTCAAGCTGATCAAAGGCCCGATCGCCGGTGCGCGAGTCTCGAGGGTGATCTCGCCTGTGTGTCAGTGCGCAGACAGCCAGGCGCTGATCCAGATCAGGCTGCGGCACGCCGACCATGTCACCGTCACGATCCTGGACTCCAACCTTCACAAGGTTGCAACCGTCGCCTCGAGGAAGTCGGTCCCGCGCGGCACGCCTCATCAATTCTTCTGGGACGGTCGCACCGCCGCCGGAACGGATGCCCCCGACGGCGTCTACCGCCCCGAAGTCCACCTCAGCGGCGCGCGCCACACGTTCGTGCTGCCGAACCGGATTGTGCTCGACACGACCACGCCGAAGGTGCTCTCGGCGAGCGGCGGGGACGGCGTCCTCTTTCCCGGAGGGGGCCGCTCGCTCGCGATCCGGTATGCGTTGAGCGAGCCGGCCAACGCGGTCGTCTATCTCGGCCGCCGGCAGATCATCCGCGGCCGTCCGACGAGGGAGCACGCCAACGTCAAGTGGGCGGGCAAGGTCGACGGCAGCCCGCTTGCAGCGGGCACCTACGTCCTCACGGTCGGCGCGCGGGATGCCGCCGGCAACGAGACCCCCGCTGCGGAACGCAAGACGGTCAGGGTCGTCGTCACCTACGTCGACGTCGCGCCCAGGGTCCTGTCGGTGCGGCCCGGCGCCCGCTTCACGGTGCGTGTCGAGACGAAGGCACCGCACTACACGTGGCGACTCGGCGCCAGGCACGGCGCGAAGCACACGAAGGTCCTGCGGCTGCGTGCGCCCTCGAACCGAGGCACATACCGGCTCTTCGTGACCGAGCAAGGGCACACCGCGATCGCCCTCGTGCGGGTGCGGTCGAAGTGATCGGGCTCGCGGAGATCGCGGCCCCGATCGCCTGTCTCGGCCTTGCCGTCCTGCTCGTCGCGCGGACGCGCCGGAACCGCATCGCCGGGCTCGGCTATGCGCTGGTCGGAACGGTCCTGCTCATCGCGTCGCTCACACCGGCGAGCGCCGTGGAGCTCGCGGTTGCGATCGTGGGCGCGGCTGTCGTCGCTCCGCTACTTGCGTGGCTGTTCCGCCGCGAGCCCTGGCTGATCGCGTTCCTGACGCTCGCGTTCATCCCGTTCCGCATCCATTTCCTTCACCACCAGCTGCTCGTGGCGCTCTACGCCGTGGCGCTCGGCGCCGCCGCGCTGCTGCTGTGGCAGCTCGTCGAAGGAGACGACCGCTCGCGCGAGCTCGGCATCGCCTCGTGGCCGCTCGCGCTCTACCTCGGCTGGATCGGTGTCTCCGTCGAGTGGACCGTCGGCCTTCACGCTGCGGTGATCGACCTGCTCGCCTTCTACATCCCGTTCACGATCATCGCGCTCTCGATCGCGCGGCTGCCGTGGCGGCCGTCACGTGTCCGGTTCCTGTACGGAGAGCTCGCCGTGATGGCGCTCATTTTCGCCGCGGTGGGCTTCTACCAGTACGAGACGCGCAGCATCTTTCAGAACTCGAAGGTGGAGATCAGCAACACCTACTCGGCCCTCTTCCGGGTCAACTCCGTGTTCTTCGATCCCTCGATCTACGGGCGGTTCCTGGTCATCGCGCTCATCCCGACGGCCGTGCTGATCGTTCGCGGACGGTTCGGACGCTGGGGGTTCGCGGCGCTCGCCGGTGCGGCCGTCGTGTGGCTCGGTCTTCTCATCTCCTTCTCGCAGTCGAGCTTTGCGGCACTGCTCGTGGCCGTGTTCCTGCTGTCTGCGGTCGTCTGGCGCTGGAGGTCGCTGTTCGCGCTGGCGGCCGTCGTCGTCGTGGCCGGAGGGATCGCGGTGACGCAGCCCAAGCTGATGCATGCGCTGCGCCATCACACGACCTCGGGCCTCAACGGCGCGACGAGCGGCCGTGCGAGTCTCGTCGCCAACGGGATCCGGATCGCGAAGGCACACCCCGCGCTCGGCGTCGGCCTCGGCGGCTTCGAGCACGCGTACTCGAAGCGCACGCACCGGACGCCCAGGAGGAGCGCATCGCACAACACGCCGGTTACGGTCGCCGCGGAGCAGGGCGGGATCGGGCTCATCTTCTACTTCGCGCTGCTCGGTGCGCTGGTCGTCGCCGCGTACCGGCGGATCAACCACCGCGTGTTCGGGATGCTCGCGCTCTCGGCCGGGCTCGGCCTCGTCGCGATCTTCGTCCACTCCCTCGCCTACAACGACTTCTTCGAGGATCCGACGACGTGGGGGCTGATCGGGCTGATCGCGCTCGCGGCGCCGAAGCGGGTGCGCGCGCCCCGGCCGCAGCCGGTGGAGACCGCCGAGCAGCCCGTGCCTGAGATGATCGCCCGATGATCGAGAGCTGGGAGAGGGCGCTCGTGCTCGCGCCGCACACCGACGACGGCGAGTTCGGGTGCGGCGGGACGATGGCGCGCCTCGTAGCGGCCGGCTGCGACGTCCGCTACGTCGCCTTCTCGATCGCGACCCGTTCGCTGCCGCCCGGCTTCCCTCCCGACACGCTCGCGCGCGAGGTCGCCGAGGCCACGGCCGAGCTCGGGATTCCCGCCGAGTCGCTGACGGTGCACGACTTCGACGTCCGCACGTTCCCCGAGCGGCGGCAGGACATCCTCGAGCTGCTCGTCGCGCTGTGGGAGGAATGGGAGCCGGACGTCGTCTTCCAGCCGAGCCTCCACGATGTGCACCAGGACCACCGCACGGTGGCGGAGGAGGGGCTGCGCGCTTTCAAGCGCACGACGATCCTCGGCTACGAGATCCCGTGGAACAACTTCGACTTCGAGTACCAGTGGTACGTCGCGCTCGAGCAGCGGCATGTCGAGCTGAAGATCGCGGCGCTCGAGAAGTACGCCTCGCAGCAGCACCGGCGCTATGCGAACGCCGAATACGTTCGGAACCTCGCCCGCATACACGGCATCAACGTGAACCGCGAGTACGCCGAGGTCTTCCAGGTGTACCGCGTCATCGCTTGAGTATCGACACGTAGGGGCCGATATCCCCCGGATGCTTCGCGTCTTGGGGATCCCAGCGGTTCTCGTCGTCGTCTTGCTCGGCGCCTACCTGTCCCTGAAGGACATGCAGTCGAACGGCCCTACGTCCACGGCCGGCCGGCCGGCGATCACGCAGGCGCAGTCGGAGGTCGCGGCCACGAACCTCGCCCAGGCAGCTGCCGCCATGCAGGCGTTCTATACGGAGAACGCGACGTACGTCGGCGCCACACTCCCGGTCGGAACAGGCGTCGTCCTCGTCACCGCAGCTCCGACCTCGTACTGCCTTCAGGCCGGCGACGAGCACGAGGTCGGCCCCAACGGGGAGCCCGCGCCCGGCGCCTGCTAACAGCCGCGGCTCACGGGCACGCCTTCACTCCGTAGCCCAAATCAGTAGGGGTTCGGCACGGGTAAACCCCGACGTCCTGCGGGTCGTAACGCTGCGTGTCGATCGCCTTCCCGCTTCGATCAAGTGCAACGGCTGCGACGAGCCGGGTGCCCAGCTTGTAGTGCGCCGGCGTGATCTCGGCGAGCACGAAGCCGTCGACGGGTGTCAGCCGCTCGTTCTCGCCCTCCTGGTAGCGCAGCTCGATCGCGGCCACGTCCGGTTTCGTTTGTGCAAAGAAGAGGATGGGATCCGCGCCGCCGCTGAGTCCACCGTTCAACGCCGACGGGATGCCCGCCATGAAGTTGGCTGGGTCGCAGCCCTGCCCTCGGTTGAAGAGGTAGCAGACTCCGCCGCCGGTGCGTGGCATGAGCCAGAGGTAGACCTCGGAGCCTTTCGTCGAGCGGAAGCTGATGGCCTTTCGGGCGTTCGCCGCGTCCGCGCGCCGAGGAAGCGAATACGTCGTTCCGTCCGGCAGCGTCTGCATGACGTCCTCATCGAGCGGGTCGGTGAGCCGGAAATCCTGTCGGCCGACGACGTTGCCGTTCGCGTCGAGCGCGACTACGGACGCGAGGGCGTCGGCGCGCGTCTGATGTGCGGATGGGACGGGGTAGACGAAGAAGCCTGCATCGATCGGAGACGAGACCCAGGTCACGGGGAGCGTCGCGGTCGTGCCGTCGGCGAAGCTAGCCTCGACCGTCTCCGTGTCACCGGCGCGAACCCAGCCGCTGACGACGACGGGGTAGTCGTTGGCGAGCCAGTCGATTCCGAGCGGCCGCGCCGCCGGATGGGTTCTTGCGTAAGCCGGCGTG
>DASXJG010000168.1:0-5923 GCA_036497525.1 Gaiellaceae bacterium | reverse complement strand
GCGGCGTTGAACGTCGCCGTTACCGACTGCACCGACGGAGCTCCGCGGTGTGCCGCGGCCACGCCGGCGGCCGCGAGCGCTGCGGCCACGATGAAGCCGAGCAGCGCGAGTCGTTTCCTTGTCATGGTGCCCCTCCTGGTTGGGATGTGCCGAGTTCGAGTCGCACTCGGAATGAGGCCTGAGCTGTCCACGGTTTTGAGCAAGGCCGGGGTAAAACAGCGGTAAATCGCAGCCGAGACCTATCCTGGGCGCGTGCTCACCGCCCGCCGGCTCGGCAAGCGCTACGGGGAGAAACGCGTCCTGCGGAGGATCGATCTCACGCTCCCGCGCGGCGGATTCCTCGTGGTCACGGGCTCGAACGGCGCCGGGAAGACGACGCTGCTGCGGATCTGTGCCGGTCTGGCGCAACCGACCGAGGGCACGATCGAGCGCGAGGCGGCGCGCGCCCAGGTCGGTTACCTCGGCCACGAGCCGCTCGTGTATCGCGAGTTGACAGCGCTCGAGAACCTCGAGCTCTACGGACGCCTCTATCGCATCCCTGAGCGGCGCGAGCGGATCGGGATGGTGCTCGAGCGCTTCGGGCTCTGGGAGGCGCGGCACGAGCGGGTCGCTTCGTACTCACGCGGCATGACGCAGCGGCTGGCGCTCTGCCGCGTCCTGCTCCATGAGCCGGAGCTGCTCGTGCTGGACGAGCCGTACAGCGCGCTCGACGAGGCCGGCGCCGAGCTCCTCGACGCGCAGCTCGCCGAGCTCCGGGGTGAGCGGACCTTCCTCGTCTCGACGCACGATCCCGCGCGTCTCGAGCCGCTGGCGAGTGGCAGGCTCGCGCTCGCGACATGAATTACGTCCGCGACGTCGGCGCGCTCGCGCGCAAGGATCTTCTGCTCGAGTTGCGGGCGCGGGACACGCTGCCGGCGATGCTCCTCTTCGTCGCCGCGGTGTTCGTCATCTTCCACTTCGCGTTGCCCGGCACGCCGTCACGGCTCGAGACGACCGGATTCCTCTGGGTCGCGATCCTCTTCACGGCGTTGCTCGGCCTCGGGCGCGCGTTCGTCCCCGAACGAGAGCAACGGACGTTCGACGGCCTCGTGCTCGCGCCGTGCGACCGGAGCGCGATCTGGCTCGCGAAGTCCCTGGCGACACTCGCCTTCCTCGTCGCCGCCGAGGTCGTGGCGCTGCCGCTCTACGCGCTCTTCTTCCACCCGATCCGCGGCGCGACGGTGGCGGCCGTGCTGCTCGCCGACCTCGGGATCTGCGGCGTCGGGACGTTCCTCGGTGCAATGGCCGTGGTCACGCGAGCACGCGATCTGCTCCTGCCGCTGCTCTTCCTGCCGCTCGCCATGCCGATCGTGGTGGGAGCGGTCGGCGCGAGCGTCGCAGCCTCGCCGGGGCGCTACCTCGGCTTCCTCGCCCTCTACGACCTTCTCTTCGCCGTGGTTTGCTGGGCGTCGTTCGAGTATGTCGTCGCCGAGTAGCCCGGCTGCTGCGACAATCCCTGCCGTGGGTCGCCCGCGCAGCATCCCTCTGCCCGCGCTCGCCGTGAGCTCGCTCGTACTCGTCAGTACGGCACTCGTCTTCGTCTTCTTCGTCGCGCCGGACGACGCGAGCCAGGGCTTCTCGCAGCGGATCTTCTACTTCCACGTCTCGCTCGCCTTCACGGCGTACGCCCTCTTCATTGGCGGCGCCTGGAAGGCGCTGCGGCATCTCTGGAAGCGCGATCAGCGCGCCGACCTCGAGAGCTACGTCTGCATCCACCTGGGACTGATCTTCGGCACGATGGTGCTGCTCACCGGCTCGATCTGGGCCAAGATCTCCTGGGGACGCTGGTGGGTCTGGAGTGAGGACGAGCTCGTGCTGTTCCTCGTCCTCTACCTCTTCTATTGCGCGTACTTCATGCTCCGCTTCTCGGTCGATCCCGGGCCGCAGCGTGCGAACCTGAGTGCTGTGTACGCGTTGTTCGGTGTCGTCCTGATCCCGGTGAGCTTCGCGGCGATCCGGTTGGCGAAGGAGTTCCTCCACCCTCGGGTGTTCACGCTTCACGGCCCGAACTTCGGCGGGTGGATCCTCGTCACGTACTGCATCTCGCAGGCTGCGCTGCTCGTCCTCGCGTACACGCTCTACCGGCTCGAGCTCGGCGGCAAACGGCTCGATGCGCGGTTGCGTGACCTGAGGGAGGTGCTCGCGTGACGACTGCAGAGAAATACGTCACGGCCGCGTACTGCGTCGTGTTCGCCGTCCTCCTCGTCTACCTGTTGATCATCGCGCTGAAGCTGCAACGGCTCGAGCGCGAGGTGGACGAGTTGGCCGATCGCGTGCCGGACGAGGATGCGGAAGAGTCGCCGCGGGAGCCGGCGCGCGTTGGCTGAGCTGCTCTTCTGGCCCGCGCTGCTGCTCTACGGAGAGGCGGCTGTCGGCTACTTCGGCGAGATGCGGCACCCGGGTCGTGCGGGACGAGCTGCGACCTGGGGGGTCCGGCTCGGCTGGCTGGCGCAGACCGCGCTGCTCGCCGTGCAGGCGACTCGCGACGACGGCTTCCCGTGGGGCACATGGGCGTCGTCGCTCTCTCTCTTCGTCTGGCTCGTCGTCACGGGGTATCTGATCTGGGGTTGCCGCCGTCCGTACCGGCTGCTCGGCCTCGTCGTGATGCCGCTCGCCGTCGCGCTGCTCGTCGTTGCGCGCGCCGGGGGCGGAACCGGCAGCGGGACCGCGAGCCGGTACTCGAACCTCTTCCTCGTCGTCCATGTCGGGCTCGTGCTCGTCGCCTTTGCCGGCTTCACGCTCGCCGCGGCGCTGTCAGGGCTGTACATCTGGCAGGAGCGGCGCTTGCGGACGCGGCCGGCCACGATCCTCCGCAGGCAGATGCCGGCGCTCGCGACGCTCGATTCGCTCGCGCTGCGGACGGTCGCGTGGTCGGTGCCGTTCCTCACGCTCGGCGCGACGGTCGGGCTAGTGCGGCTTCTGAGCCGGGACGACCGGCTCGATGCCCTGATCGCCGTGACTGCCGTCACTTGGCTCGTCTGGTGCGCGTATCTCGGCCTGCGCCTGCTCGGCGGCTGGACGGGACGACGCGCCGCCTATCTCGCCCTCGCCGGCTTCGCCCTTGTCGTCATCGTCCGCCTCGCACTTCCGGCAACCCACTTCGCATGATGCGTCTCGTCCTCGTCGGTACGTCCCACCACCACGCGCCGGTGGAGCTTCGTGAGCAGGTGGCGCTCGACCGCGACGCCGCGCAGGCCCTGGCCGCCCGCCTCGCGGAGGACGGACGCGAAGCGGCCTGCCTCTCGACCTGCAACCGCACCGAGCTCTACGTCGCCGCCGCCGACGCGGAGCAGGCCGAGCGGGATGCGGCCGTGGCGCTCGCGTCGCTCGGACCGGAGGTCGAGCCGGCGCTCTACCGGCTGCAGGACCGGGCAGCAGCGCACCACCTCTTCCGCGTAGCCGCGGGCCTCGACTCGCTCGTGCCGGGTGAAGGGGAGATCCTCGGCCAGGTGCGGGTTGCACAGGAGCTCGGGACGACCGGGCCGCTGCTCGACCGGGTCTTCCGCCAGGCGCTCCATGCCGGCCGGAAGGTGCGAGCCGAGACGGCGATCGGCCAGAGCCCGGCTTCGGTGTCGGCGGCAGCCGCCGCGCTCGCGCAGCAGGTCTTCGGCAGCCTCGAGGGCCGGTCGATCCTCCTCCTCGGTGCCGGCAAGGTGAGCGAGCAGGCCGCCCGCAACCTTCGCAGCCGCGGTGCCGAGATCGCGCTCGTCGTCAACAGCAAGACCGAGCGCGAGCGCATCGGCGAGGAGCTGGCGCGCGTGGACGTCGTGATCGCCTCGACGAGTGCGTCGGGGTTCGTGCTGGAGGCGGCAACCGTTGCAGATGTGCTGCGAGGCCGGAAGGGACGCCGGCTCCTGCTCGTCGACCTCGCCGTCCCGCGCGACCTCGACCCCGCGATTCGGGAGCTCGACGGCTGTTACCTCTACGACATCGACGACCTCGAGGGAATCGTCGCCGAGACGCTGTCGCTGCGCCGCCGTGAGGCCGAGCGGGCCGAGTCGATCGTCGCGGCCGAGGCGGAGAAGTTCCACGAGTGGCACGCGTCGCTCGACGTCGTGCCGGCGATCGCGTCCCTGCGGGCGCGCGCCGAGGAGATCCGCGAGGCCGAGCTCGAGAAGGCGGAGGCCTTGCTCGGACGGCTCGACGAGAGCCAGCGCCGGGCGGTCGAGGCGGTGACCGCGCAGATCGTGAACAAGCTCCTCCATCTGCCGACCGTGCGGATGAAGCAGGCAGCCGCGGCAGCCGATGGGGTTCTCTATGCTGAGACCGTGCGGCACCTCTTCGGTCTCGGTGAGGACGAGCGCTGAACGTCAAGCCTGCGACGGGGCGTCCTCTGCCGCTCCAGGTGCCGACGGCCTTCATCCGGATCAGGCCGCGCGGCGTCGGTTGTGCGCCGCCTGTCCGGAAGCGACTGGGCTGTGCTCGTCCGCGTCGGCAGTCGCGGCAGTAGGCTCGCGCTCACCCAGGCCGAGCGCGCCGTCTTCTCGTTGCGTGCGCCCGGCATCGAGCTCGTGCTCGTGCCGATCACGACCGCCGGCGACCGCGACCGCTCGCGCCCGTTCGGCGAGATCGGCTCCCGCGGCGTTTTCGTGAAGGAGCTCGAGGAGGCGTTGCTCGAGCGGCGGATCGACGTCGCCGTCCACTCCGCCAAGGACCTCACCGCCACGGATCCGGAGGGGCTGGCGATTGGGGCGTATCTGCGCCGGGAGGATCCGAGAGACGCGCTCTGCGGTGCCGCAGCTCTGCGGTCGGGAATGCGGATCGGCACCGCCTCCGTGCGGCGGAAGGCGCAGCTCCTGGCACTCGAGCCGACGCTCTCGATCGAGCCGCTGCGCGGCAACATCGACACACGCCTGCGCAAGCGAGGGGAACGAGGGCTCGACGCGATCGTGCTCGCGGCCTGCGGGCTCGACCGGCTCGGGCTCAGCGGGGAGATCGGGCATCGCTTCGAGCCCGAGACGATGCTGCCCGAGGCGGGACAGGGTGCGCTCGCCCTTCAGGTGCGGACGAGCGACCAGCACCTCGTGGCGGCTGCGGACGATCCCGAGACTCGCGAGCGCGTCGAGGCAGAGCGTGCGGTCGTGGCCGCCGTCGGCGGAGGGTGCCTCGCTCCGGTCGCGGCGCATCACGACGGCACGATGCTGACGGGGCTCGTCGCGGCGGAGGATGGAACGTGGCTCGAGCGGCGCACGGGCGACGACCCGGCCGAGCTCGGAGCGGAGCTGGTGGATGCGAGTACTCGTCACGCGTGAGGAGCTCGTCGCCCGCGTCGAGGCTCTCGGGCACGACGCGGTCTTCTGCGAGCTGATCCGTATCGAGCCGCTCGGCGATGCGCCGGTGGACGCTCGCGCGTACGACTGGCTCGTGGTCACGAGCCGCAACGGAGCTCACGAGCTCGCGCGCCGCGGAGTGACCGCGAATCGCATCGCGGCGATCGGCCCGGCGACGGCCGATGCGCTGGAATCGCACGGGCTGCGGGTCGACCTCGTCGCCGGGACGCACACGCAGGAGGGCCTGCGAGACGAGTTGCCCGAGGGAACGCTGTTGCTCGCCGCCGCCGAGGGCGCGCGGCGGGACGTCCTGAATGCCGACTTCCTACCGCTGTACCGGACGATCGAGCTGCGGCCGGACGTGCCCGACGCCGATCTCGCGCTCCTGATGTCCGGCTCCGCCGCCAGGGCGCTCGCCGCGACCGGTGCGCGTCCGGCTGTCGTCGCCATCGGGCCCCAGACCGCGGCCGAGACGAGGGCAGCCGGGCTCGAGGTGGTGGCAGTCGCGAGCACTCACGACCTCGAAGGCCTCGTCGAGGCAGTACGTTCCCGCTCGTGGTCATCACCTTCCTGACCGACTTCGGGCTTCAGGACGACTTCGTCGGCACCTGTCA
>DASXJG010000167.1:0-5508 GCA_036497525.1 Gaiellaceae bacterium | reverse complement strand
CCGCGCGCTCTATCTGATCCCGATCGCGGAGGCGGCCCTCCGCCTCGGGCTGGTCGGCGGCGTCGTCGCCGGAGCAGTGATGACCGGCTCGACGATCGTGATCGACGCGCTGGGGCCGGGCGTGCAGTGGCGAGCCGCACTCGTGCGGATCCTCGTCGGGATGACCGCAGGAATCGTGATCGGACGGCTCCGGGACACGCTCAACGCGGAGCGGAGCCGGGCCGAGGCGCGTGCGGCCGAGGCGGAACGCCTCCGCGACGAGCTCGGACACCGGGTCGACGTGCTCGAGGCGGCGAACCGCTGTGCGCGGGCGCTCGGCTCGTCGCTCGAGCTCGACGAGGCGTTCGGCGCGTTCATCCGCGAGCTGCGCGGGCTCGTCCCCTTCGAGCGGACGGCGATCGTTCTGGTTGAAGGCGACACGGCGACGACGATGGCGACGGCCGGGCGCGGGGAGGGCGAGGTCTTTCCGCCCGGGAACAGCGATCCGATCCGGGGCTCGGTGCTGGAACGAGTGCTCAACGGTCAGGTCATCGTCCGGCGCGACCTCGAAGAGCGGGAGTTCCCCGCGGACGAGCTGCTGCTCGGCCTCGGTCTGCGCAGCGAGCTCGTCGCGCCGCTCCTGCTCGGGGCGCGCACTATCGGGATGCTGAGCCTCTCGCGCGAACGCACCGACGCCTTCAGCGAGGACGAGGTAGAGCTCGTGTCTCTCCTCGGCCGACTGGTCGCGACCGCCGTGCAGAACATTCGCGCCTACGAGGCCGAGCGGCGGCGCGTGGAGGAGCTCGCGCGGCTGTCGCAGCTCCGTGCCGACTTCGTCTCCCTCGTCTCGCACGAGCTGCGCAGCCCTATGGCGGCGGTGATCGGCGCGGCGCGCACGCTGCAGGACCGCTGGCGGATGCTCACAGCCGATCAGCGCGAGTCGTTCCTCGCGCTGATCGGCGACGAGACCACTCGGCTCGCGGCGCTCGTCGCGGACGTCCTCGACACCTCCCGGATCGAGGCGGGAACGTTCAGCTACCGCTTCGAGGAGGTCGACCTCGTCCGCCTCGTCGACGACGCGGTGGAGTCGGCGGTGATCGCGCAACAGGACGTCCGGGTCGTGTCCTCGGTGCACGGGAGGCTCCCGCCGATCCGCGGCGACCGCGCCCGGCTGCGGCAGGTGCTCGGCAACCTGATCGACAACGCGGTCAAGTACTCGCCCGAGGGCGGGGAGGTTCGCGTGTCGGCGGCGGCGGCGAATGGGACGGTGCGGATCGCGGTGCGCGACGACGGCCCAGGCATCCCCCGCGACCAGCACAGGCGCATCTTCGAGAAGTTCGGCCGCGTGGACGTGCCCGGCGCTTCGAAGCCGGGGACGGGGCTTGGCTTGTTCATCGCCCGGTCGATCGCAGAGGCGCACGGCGGTTCGCTCGACGTCAGCTCCGGCATCGAGCCGGGCACGACCTTCACGGTCACGCTGCCGGCGGACGGCTAGTCGCCGACCGCCTCGGTTGCCGCATACAGCCGCCAGGTTCCGGGAACGCCCTTCAGCTCCCGTTCGCCCCGATCCTCGAGGGCCAGTCCGGAGCCGGCGACGAGGTCCTTGACCGTCTGCGAGACGAGCACCTCGCCAGCCCCGGCGGCTGCCGCGACTCGTGCGCCGATCGAGACTGCGAGCCCCGCGACCTTGCCGTCGTGGAGCTCGCACTCGCCGGTGTGGACGCCGGCCCGTACGTCGAGACCGAGCTCACGCACGCCCTCAACTGCTGCTTGCGCGCAGCGGATCGCGCGCGCCGGGCCGTCGAAGGTCGCGAAGAACCCGTCGCCTGCGGTGTCCCGCTCTTCGCCGCGGAAGCGGCCCAGCTCCCTGCGGACGAGCGCGTGGTGCCGCCCGAGCAGCTCGCGCCACGCGCGGTCTCCGAGCTCCGCAGCCCGCTCCGTCGAGCCGACAATGTCGGTGAAGAGCAGCGTTGCGAGGACGCTCTCCGGAACCTCGGGCTCCTGCTCGCCGCGCACGAAGCGCTCTATCTCGTCAGCGATGTCCAGAGAGAGGAACATCCCGAAGTAGTCCGTGCCGGACACAGGAACGGAACGCGCGCCGGCGATCTTGCCCGCCACCTCGAGCGCGGGCTTCTCTCCCAGGCTCCCATGCCGATAGAGGACGAGCGTCGGCGCCCGGACGGCCGGCAGGACTTCGGTCAGGTCCGTCTCGACAAAGGCGCGGTTCAGGGCGTACGCGACGGCCGGGCTCGCGCCGAGGCGTATGTGGTTGGCGAACCACTCGCGGTCTTCCTCGGTTGCGTACAGCGTGGGGCAACCGTGTTGCAGGAGCTCGTCGGAGTAAGCGCGCGTGCCCCAGCGGTCGCGGAGCTCCGCCAGGGTCACCTCGACGCCGGGGTCGTAGTTCGAGATTTCCGCGCCGGGATGGAACAGCACGAGAGCACGCACGCGCTCCGGATAGGTCGCGGCGTAGAGCGCCGCCATCGCGCTGCCCTCGTGTCCTCCGAATACGACGGCGCTCGTCGAGCCGACGTCGTCGAGAACGGCTCGCAGGTCGTCCATGCGCGTCTCGAGCGCAGCGAACTGCCCGCCGTGATCCGAGAGCCCGGTCCCGCGCTTGTCGAACAGGATCAGCCGGAACGACTCGGCCAGGCATTCGTAGAAGGCTCGCGTGCGCGGCCATTCCCAGCCGTGCACGAGGTTGGAGACGTAGTCGGGCACGTAGACGAGGTCGGTGTCGCCCTCTCCTACGACCTGGTAGGCGATTGCGATGCCACCGCTGCGGGCGTACCGGACGTCGAGCGCCACGCCCCGATCCTCGCGCAGATCGCGCGCGGCGGCAACGAGGCGGCTACGCCTTCACACGCATCCGCTCGACGCCGAGCTCCTTCGCGAGCGCCTTGGCTCGGGCCGCGACGGCGCGTCGCAGCTCCGCCGGCTCGAGCAGGACCGCCTCGCCCCGCAGCGAGAGCACCTCGCCCTCGAGCCACTCGTCGCTGCTGAACGGCAGCTCGCGAACGGCGCTCCCGTCGGCGAGCAGCCGCCCGCCGCGCTCGACGGCCCAGCGCGCGATCTCCTCGTCGTAGAAGAGCTTCGCGGTGCGCGCGTCACGAAGCCGGGTGGGCTCGAATCCCTCGCGCGGCTCGAACTTCTCGCGCGTCACCTTCGCGCTTCGCATCCGGTCGAGCCGGAACGACCGGGCGCCGTCGCTCGTCCGGTCCCACGTGTGGACGTACCAGTTCGGCAGCTCTCGTTCGAGCGAGTACGGCTCGACGAGGCGTGTCGACGGCTCCGAGTCTGCCTCCTTCTGGTACTCGATCTCGACGAGCTTCCGCTCGCGCATGCCGCGGGCGAGCCTCGAGACGAGGTCGGCCTCCTCTGTCCCGACGTGCGACTCCGGCGTGCGCGCGAGCTCGAACTGCCCGAACGTGTCCTCGAGCTTCTTTCGGACGCGGGAGAGGGGAGTGTGAGCATCGGCCGCGATCATCGGGCCGACGTATTCGAGCGCGAGCCGAATCGCGCGCGCCTCGAGCGGTGTCAGGCGCGGAGCCGCGCGGAACGTGTCGCCCCACAGCTCCTTGTCGACGTGGACGGAGCCGTTCTGGAGCTCGGCATAGATCGTGTAGCAGCCGCCGCCGAAGTTGACGAGATTGAGCAGTGAAAGGTGCTCCTCGAGCTCGTCGGGCGGGATGGACGGGAACCGCTCGAGCAGCTCCGAAGCCGGGATCTCGGCCTCGCGCTCCTCGCCGCAGGCAGCGAGGAGGTAGGCGAGCAGCGCTTGCAGGACGCCGAAGCGCTCGGGCGCGACCGGCCCTGCGGGCCGCTCGACGCTCCCGTCGCCGTTCGGCACCGGCGCCTCGCGGGCCGGGATCGGCGGCTCGCCCTCGTGCTGCTCCCGCACGCGCCGCAGCGCGGCTCCGACTTCCTGTTTCAGCTCGTGCGGCTCGAGCGGCACCGCGCGACCGTTCTGGCGCAGCACCCACGAGGCGAGCTGGGGGATGGACGAGTACTCCGTGACGAAGACGTCGTCCTGGAGCTTCCCCGTGGTGCCGTACGCCCGCCGCACCCACCAGGCCGTGTCCCCGCGAACCTCGATCCGTGCGGTGCCTACGGCGTCGCCGATCTGCCACGGCGGCCGGCCGCGGTACAGCTCGACGTCGAAGTCGGTCGGCGCGCGGAAGTCTCGCTCCCGGCGCGTCGCGAACTTGATGTCGCCGCGGATGCGAGAGACGCGGAAGGTGCGGATCTCCTCCCGGTCGAGATCGTGACCGATGACGTACCAGAGCCCGTTGTCGTTGAGCAAGGCGTACGGATTCAGCGTGCGCTCGCTCATCTCGTCGCGCGAGATCGACCAGTACTCGAAGCGCACCGTCCGCTGCTTCGAGATCGCGTTCTCGAGCTTCGCCAGCCGCCCCGGCGTCTCGGCCGAGTAGTCCGGATCGAGCACCTCGACGCGGCTTGCCGTCTCGGTCGGCGCCTCGCTGAAGCCGGGCCGTCCGAGTGCAAGATTCTGGAGGGCGAGGCGCAGCGGCTCGGCGTACGCGAACTTCCCCTCGAGGAGGTAGAAGGCGGTCTGGAGAGCCGCGAGCTCCTCGTCCTCGAGCTCGAGCTGCGGGAGGAAGTACTGCTCCGAGCGGAGCGTGTAGAGCTCCTCCCCGGTGAACTCGTCGCGTTGCGACTGGAGCGGCACTCCCAGCGAGAGCAGCTCTGCGCGGTCGGAGTAGAAGCGGCGCGCGAACGCCTCGTCCGACATCTCCGAGTAGCCCTCGACGTTCGACTTGACGTCGCGAGCGGTGATCGCCCGGCGCTCCGCCATCAGAAACGCGACGAGCGAGAGCTGCCGGATCAGCTTGTCCGTGTCGTGAGACACCCTTCGTTGCACCCTATAGCGGGGCGCCTGTGGATCGCATTGTGGATAAGCGTTGGCCGCGCCTAAGCGGCGGCGCGTGTTTCCAGATGCTGATGCGACGGGCAGTAGTCGCGTTCGGGCAGGGGCGTCCGCTGGCAGGGCTTGCCCTTGCGGGTCGTCGCCCGGCAGCGGGCGACACCGCCGTCGAGGAGGCCCGACTCGATCTGCTCCTGGATGAAGTCGACCGCGGCCTTCACGCCCTCCTGCACTGCCCAGGCAACCTGCGCTTGTGCAGTGATGGGGAAGTGGCGGCGGATGTCCTGGAACAACGCCCGGTCGGGTTTCGCGAAGTAGAGCGGATCGCTGGCGAGACGCTCCATCGTCTGCTCGCAGGCCTCGAGCACGGCGCGGCGCGATTCGAGCTGCGTCTCGCGGTCCGAATAGGGGTCGATCATGTCCTTCACGGACCGATAGATGGCCCGTGAGTATTGATACATGCACTGCTGCAACTGGGCAGTTCTCTCTTCGATCACGTGCGTCTACTCTCCTCTAGAAGACCCCGCAAGGCCTTGTCCGAAGCCGATTCCCGGCGGCCGTCCCCATCGCCCGCCGTCGATCCTACATCGTATACACCGCTGTCACAAAGTCGCCGCATTTGTTGCCGTGTCGGCTAACAAGGG
>DASXJG010000166.1:0-4214 GCA_036497525.1 Gaiellaceae bacterium | reverse complement strand
GGCGAAGCCTCGCCGCGCTCGACGCCCTCCGCAGCGAACAGGGTCATCCGCTCCCGGCAGAAGCCCGGGGTCGTCCAGAAGGCCGCCAACTCCCGCCACTCACCGCCGCTCAGCCCGCACTCCTCCTGCAGCTCGCGCTGAGCGGTGCCGAGCGGCTCCTCCCCACGCTCGGCCGTTCCTGCCGGCAGCTCGAGAAGCCGACTCCGGGTCGCCTCGCGCAACTGCCGGACGAGCGCCACGTAGCCCTCGTCGTCGACGGCGACGATGGCAACCGCGCCGGGATGCTCGACGATCTCGCGCTCGTTCTCGCCCCACCGCTCGACCGTGACGCCGAGGAGGCGACCCTGCCACACGAGCTCCGAGGAGTCAGGCTGCACGGGCGCCTTCGATCAGGGCGACCGTGACGTCGACCATCGCCACGAGATCCTTGACCGCGACCCGCTCCTCCGGGCTGTGGAAGTCGTGCACGCCATGGGTGAGATTCAGGCAGCGGAGACCACGCTCGTTGAAGACATTCGCGTCGGCGGCCCCTCCCGAGAGCCCGTAACGCACCTCGTGGCCGCAGCGCTGGAGCCCGTCCGCAGCGAGCCGGACAACGTCGTCGCTCTTGGCGAAGCGGTAGCCGCGGTACGTCTTCCGCAGCTCGGTCTGCAGCTCGCACTCCGTCTCGCTGGCCGCGAACGCGCACGCGTCGAGCATCTCCTGCACCAGATCGCCGAGCTTCCCTTCGTCCTGGGAGCGCGCCTCGGCGAGGAACGAACACGTGTCGGGGACGATGTTGCCGGCCGTGCCGCCGCTGATCACGCCCACGTTCGCCGTCGTCACCTCGTCGACTCGGCCGAGGCGCAGGTCGGCGATCGCCCTCGCCGCCGCCTGGATCGCCGACCGGCCTTCCTCGGGCGCCATCCCGGCATGCGCAGCGCGGCCGTGGAACGTCACCTCGAGCCCTTGCGCGAACGGTGCGCCGAGGATGATCTGGCCGATCGGCCCCTCCTGGTCGTACACGAAGCCGAGCTCCGCACGCAGCCGCGTCTGGTCGAACGCGGCCGCCCCGAACAAGCCGATCTCCTCCTGCCGCGTGAACAGCAGCTCGATGCCGGCATGACGGATGTTCTCGACGAGAACGCGCCTCAGGCCCTCGAGCATCTGCACCACCGCCGCCTTGTTGTCGGCGCCGAGAATCGTGCCGCCGGCATTCCGGATCACGCCGTCCTCGACGACGGGGCGCAGCTCACCCGAGGGAGGCACCGTGTCGAGGTGGGCGCAGAAAAAGAGCGGCGTACCTTCCGCCGTCGACTCGATCCGCGCATAGACGTTGCCGAACGCATCCTCCTCGGCCTCGAGACCGAGACCGCTCAGATAACGCTGGACGACGTCCGCGGCGGCCTGCTCCTCACCCGACGGCGTGGGCAGGGCAGCGAGCTCGAGGAAGAGGTCGACCACGTCGGACACGCGCCGATCCTAGGCGGTGCGGTCTAGGCCGCGACGTGCTCGCCGGCTCGCGAGCGGGCGCGATCGAGCGCAGCGCCCACGAAGCCGCGGAACAGCGGCGCCGACCGCGTCGGCCGCGACTTGAACTCCGGGTGGAACTGGCTCGCGACGAACCAGGGATGGTCGGGCAGCTCGACGATCTCGACGAGCCGGCCCTCCTGGAACGTCCCGCTGACCACGAGGCCACTCTCGACGAGCCGGTCGCGGTACGTGTTGTTCACCTCGTAGCGATGCCGGTGCCGCTCGTGGATCGTCGTCTCGCCGTACAACTCCCGCGTGCGTGTCCCCTCGGCGACCTCCACCGCCTGCGCACCGAGGCGCATCGTTCCGCCGAGATCCTCGATTCCCTTCTGCTCCGGCAACAGGTCGATGACGGGATACGGCGTCTCCGGATCCATCTCCGTCGAGTTCGCGCCCTCCAACCCGACGACGTGGCGCGCGAACTCCGACACGGCCACGTGCATGCCGAGGCAGATCCCGAGATACGGGATGCCGCGCTCGCGCGCGACCTGGCACGCGAGGATCTTGCCCTCCCAGCCGCGCGAGCCGAACCCGCCCGGCACGAGCACGCCGTCGACGTTCTCGAGCAGGTCCGCCGTCTCGTCGTAGGACTGGTCCTCGGCGTCGAGCCAGCGCACGCGAACGGCGCAGCCGTGCTCGAGCCCGGCGTGCTTGAGCGCCTCGTGGACGGAGAGGTACGCGTCCTGGAGCTTGACGTACTTGCCGACCAACGCGATCTCGACTTCCTCCCGGCGGCTGTGGACGCGCTCGAGCAGCTCGTCCCAGTCGGACAGATCCGGTTCGCCGAGGTCGAGGCCGAGCCGCTCCCCCACCAGCCGGTCGAGTCCCTCGCCCAGGAGCACGCGCGGCACCTCGTACACGTCCGGCACGTCGGGGCTGGCCACGACCGCTCCGGGGTCGACGTCGGCGAAGAGGGCGATCTTGTCGCGGATGTCGCGCGAGAGCTCCTCGTGGGAACGGCAGACGACGACGTCGGGATGGATGCCGATGCGACGCAGCTCGTTGACCGAGTGCTGGGTCGGCTTCGTCTTCAGCTCGCCGGCCGCCTCGATGAACGGGACCAGAGTGACGTGGACGTAGACGACGTTCTCGGGGCCGACCTCCCGCCGGAACTGGCGGATCGCCTCGAGGAACGGCAGCGACTCGATGTCGCCCACCGTGCCGCCGATCTCCGAGATGACGACGTCGGCGGGGCTCGCCTCCGCGCCGCGCCGGATGCGCGCCTTGATCTCGTTGGTGATGTGCGGGATCACCTGCACGGTCGCGCCGAGGAAGTCGCCCTTCCGCTCCTTGCGCAGAACGGTGTCCCAGATCGCGCCCGCGCTGTGGCTCGCGCTGCGGAGGAAGTTCTCGTCGACGAAGCGCTCGTAGTGGCCGATGTCGAGGTCGGTCTCCGCCCCGTCCTCGGTCACGAAGACCTCGCCGTGCTGGAACGGGCTCATCGTCCCCGGGTCGACGTTCAGGTACGGGTCGAACTTCTGGAGCTGGACTCGCAGCCCACGCGCCTTGAGCAGGCGACCGAGCGACGCGGCGACGATTCCCTTGCCGAGCGCCGAGACAACTCCACCCGTGACGAAAACGTACTTCGGGGCCCGTGCGCTCACGGGATTTCAGGGTAGCACCCGTGGCGGCTGGCGCCTATTCGGGCGCCTTCTGGACGAGAGTGGCCAGCCCTTCAAGCGCCTGCGAAGGGACCGTCCGCCCGATGCCGCCGAACCGCGGAGCCTCGACGGCGAGCGTCGCCTGCGTCTCGTTGTGCTCCACCGACACGAGGTCGAGCTGTACCTCAGCATGCTCGCCGGTCAGCTGGAAGGCGATGCGCTGGAGCGGCACGACCTCGAGGACGAGCAGCGACCCGCCGAGCTGTGCCCGGCGGCGGTAGCTCGGTCGTTCCGTTCCCTGGAGCTGCCAGTGCGCGCCGGGAGCGAGCGCGCGCCGCACGCTCGACTCGGCTTTCACGAGGCCGGGCCACCACTCTGGCCAGCGCCCCGGGTCGGCGAGCACCGCCCAGACCTCCTCTATCTGCGCCGGCAGCGTCCGCCTAGCGTCGTACCGCGGCAAGGAACTCCTGTCCGCCGAGCATCCGCTCGAGCTCGGCCTTCCGCTCGTCGTCGCCCAGCTGCTCGATCCGGGTGTGCGTCGGGTCTCCGGGGGTCTTCTCAACCCGGAAGTGACGGTCGGCGAGGGCAGCGATCTGGGGCAAGTGCGTGATCGTCACGACCTGGGCGTGCTCGGCAAGACGCTGGAGCAATCGTCCGACGGCATGCGCCGTCTCGCCGCCGATCCCGGCGTCGATCTCGTCGAACACGAGCGTGTCGCCTCCGGCGACGGCTGCGATGGCGAGCGCGATGCGGGAGAGCTCGCCGCCCGAGGCGGTTTCGGCCACCGGTGCGAACGGCAGGCCCGCATTCGGCCGGACGAGGAACGCCGCCTCGTCGGCGCCGGTCGCCGCGGTCTCGTCGCGCTCGCGCAGCTCGCAGACGAACTCGCCCTCCCCCATGCCGACGCCCCGCAGCTCGGCGGCGACGGCATCGGCGAAGGCGGGCGCCGCGGCATTCCGCTCGGCGCGCAGCTCGAGGGCGAGCGCCTCGACCCGCGCCTCGGCCGCGGCGAGCTCGCGTGCCGCGACCTCGGCAGGATCCGTGCCGTCAGCGAGGGCCGCTAGCTCCGCGCGCGCTTCCTCCCGGCTGGCGAGCAGCTGG
>DASXJG010000165.1:0-25724 GCA_036497525.1 Gaiellaceae bacterium | reverse complement strand
GTCGCTGCGTCAGGCTTTCGCCCATTGCGCAAGATTCCCTACTGCTGCCTCCCGTAGGAGTCTGGGCCGTGTCTCAGTCCCAGTGTGGCTGATCGTCCTCTCAGACCAGCTACGGATCGTCGCCTTGGTGGGCCATTACCCACACCAACAAGCTAATCCGCCGCGGGCTCGTCCCCGACCGGAGGCCGAAGCTACCTTTTCCGGCCGGCCCGAAGGCCGGACGGGGTATCCGGTATTAATCCGGGTTTCCCCGGGCTATCCCAGTGTCGAGGGTTGATTACCCACGTGTTACTCACCCGTTCGCCGCTGTCCCCAAGGGCCGAAGCCCTAGGTTCTCGCTCGACTTGCATGTATTAAGCGCGCCGCCAGCGTTCGTCCTGAGCCAGGATCAAACTCTCCGTGAAGATGGTTGCCCGACCCGAAGGCCGAGCAGTCTTTTCACCTTGAGCTTGAGCTCAAAGTCGGTCCTCCGATCGAGGACCAGACAGGTTGTTGATTCGCCGCTCCGGCAAGCCGGATCGGCGTCTCGACGTAAACGCACGCTGTTGAGTTTTCAAGGACCGGACCCTTGCTGACGGCGTAAAAAAGACCTCGACTCGCGCCAGAGGCCTCGGGACTTGCTGGACTTCCTCTTGCGGGGAATCCTCCTGAGGCTCTCCGTTATCGTCGCTTGCAGGGACTTTTCCACGCCGCCCTCTCGGGCAGCCGGGGAAGTGTAGCAGGGTCGAAGCTCGCGTCAAGCGGCTCCGTTGAGCCGAACGAAGCGCCTCTTGCCGGCCTGGAGGACCGCCCCTTCGAGACGGGCCCGGGGCAGGTCCAACTCGCTGACCGGGTCGCCGTCGAGCTTCACGGCGCCCTGAGCGATCAGCCGCCGAGCCTCGCTGGTCGAGAGGGGGAAGGCGTCGGCGAGAAGAGCCGGCAGGTGGACCGGATTGCCCGCCGGCAACGAGTGCTCCGGCATCTCTTCCGGCGGCTTTCGGTCTTGCACGACGCGCCTGAAGTGCTCCGCGGCTTCCCGTGCCGCCTCCTCCCCATGCGAACGGGCGACGATGAAGCGCGCGAGCTCGAGCTTCGACTGCATCGGATCGCCTTCCGGCGCCGGCTGCTCGGCTACCAGCGTCCACCACTCCTCGAGCTGCGAGTCGCGGATGCGCATCGTCCGCCCGAACATCTCCTCCGGCGGCGCCGTGAGCGGGATGTTGTTGCCGACGGACGAGCTCATCTTCTCGCCGTCCCACGAGAGCAGGAGCGGCGTGGTCAGCACGACCTGCGGAGAGAGCCCATACGCCTCCATGACCTCTCGGCCGGCGAGCAGGTTGTAGAGCTGGTCGGTGCCGCCGAGCTCGACGTCCGCCTCGATCGCGACCGAGTCGTACGCCTGCATGAGCGGGTACAGGAGCTCCGAGATTGAGATCGGCTCACCGGCCCGGTACCGCTTCTCGAAGTCGTCGCGCTCGAGCATCCGCGCCACGGTGACGATCCGGCCCAGGCGGACGACGTCCGCGTACGACAGCTTCGACAGCCACTCGCCGTTGTGGCGCACCTCGAGCAGCTCCTCGTCGTCGCGCAGGATGACCTTTGCCTGCTCGAGGTACAGCCGGGCGTTGGCGTCGATCTCCTCGTCGGACAGGATCGGGCGCTCGGTCGAGCGGCCGGAAGGGTCGCCGATCCGCGTCGTGTAGTCGCCGATGATCAGGACCGCGACGTGGCCTTCGTCCTGGAAGGCGCGCAGCCGCTGGAGCGGGATGCCGCGGCCGACGTGGATGTCGGGCGAGGTGACGTCGATGCCGAACTTCACGCGCAGCGGCCGGTCGAGCGCGAGCTTCTTCTCCAGCTTCCCGGCGGGCAGCACGTCGACGGCGTTGCGGGTCAGCTCCGCGATCGGCACGAGGTGATCCTAGAAGCGGCGGCTGAGGAACGCAGAGCCGGCGAGCCCGTAGCGCCACGGCTGCTCGACCGCGCGGGTGATCCCGATCCGTGTGCCGACGGCGAGCGGCGGCTCCGACTGGCGCCCGAGGAGCTCGAACGGCGGCTCGTCGAGCAGCAGGCCGTCCTGCGCGCGTGTGATCCCGAGCGCCTGGCAGAGCTTGCCGGGACCGGAACAGAGCGCGCGCACCGCCTCCACCCCACGCCGCTCGCGCATCACATCGAGCCCGTCTGTGGGCTCGAGCGCCCGCAGGAGCGCCGCCTCCGCGCGCCCGCCCGGGGAGCAGACGAGGTTGAGGCACCAGTGGACGCCGTACGAGCGGTACACGTAGGCGTGACCGGGCGCCCCGAACATCGACGCCGTCCGCGCGGTCCGGCCGCGGAACGAATGGCTCGCGGGGTCATCCTGGTCGTACGCCTCGACCTCGACGATCCGGCCGCCGACACCGTCGAACAGCAGCATCGCGCCGATCAGCTCGGGCGCGACCTCGTGCACCGAGCGCGCGAAGAACCCGCGCGTGAGCCGCTCCCCCGCCACTCCGGGGCTAGAACAGCTGCTCGGGGTCGGACGGCTTGGCCGTCTTCTCGAGCACCCGTCGCGCGCGGCGTCCGAGATCGCGGACGTCGAACGACCCCTCGTCGACCGCCTTCGAAACCCGCTCCGCGAGGTCGAGCGCGTCGTCGAACGCAGCGCTCGCGGCCGCCGAGTCCTGCCCCATGTCGTGGAGGATCGTGCGCTCGGTGCGGCCGGCGAGGACCGGGTCCGCGATCCCTTCGACCCAGACGCGCGTCCGCCGCCCGCCGCCGCGCTCGTCGCCGGTGATCGGCTCGAGGGCGTAGATGCGATCGGCCCGCGCCCACTTGCCGAAGCCGAGGAAGACCATCCGCGCGCCGTCCGTCATGCGGGGATCATCTCACTGCAGAGCGGCTGCGAGAACCTCGGCGACCCGCTCCTGCGCGGATGCCTCGATCCCCGTGAAGAACGGGAGCGCGAGCGAACGCGAGCTGACGTCCTCGGCGACCGGGCAGAGCCCCTCCTCGAAGCCGAAGCGCTCGCGCATGTAGGGCTGCAAGTGGATCGACGGGAGGTACCGGTTGTATCCGATCGACTCGCGTTCGAATGCGGCAATCACGCGCTCGCGCGCCGCGGCGTCCGGCAGGAGCACGACGTAGACGAACCACGATCTCGTGTGCGTCGAGTCGTCGGCCACGGGCAGCTCCACTCCCTCGATGTCCCGCAGCAGCTCTCCATAGCGATTCGCGGCCTTGCCGCGAAGCGCGAGAATCTCGTCGAGCCGCTCGAGCTGGCCGATCCCGAGCGCGGCCGCGATGTCCGAGAGCCGGTAGTTGAAGCCGAGGCGCACGTGCTCGAGCCAGCCGCCCGGCTCCGGCCGGCCCTGGTTGCGCAGGGAGCGGATCAGGTGCCACTCGTCCTCCGAGTGCGTGATCACCATCCCGCCCTCGCCCGTCGTGATCTGCTTGTTCGGGTAGAAGGCGAAGACAGCCGATGTGCCGTGCGATCCGAGCGGCGCGCCGCGATACTCGGCGCCGAGCGCTTCGCAGGCGTCGTCGATCAGGGCGAGCCCGTGGCGGTCGGCGATCGCGCGCAGCTCGTCCAGCTCGCACGGGTAGCCGTAGATGTCGACCGCGACGATCGCCTTCGTCCGCTCGGTGACGGCGGCCTCGACGGCGGCGGGGTCGAGGTTGAGCGTCCGCCGGTCGATGTCGGCGAAGACGGGCGTCCCGCCCTCGTAGAGGAAGCAGTTCGCGCTCGCCGCGAACGAGTACGGCGACGTGATCACCTCGTCGGCCGGCCCGATCCCCGCCGAGATGCAGAGCAGATGCAGTCCGGTCGTGCCGGACGAGACGGCGGCGGCATAGGTCGCGCCGACCCGCTCCGCGAGCAGCTCCTCGAAGCGGTCGATCGTCGGGCCGAGCGAGAGCCGGCCCGAGCGGAGCACCTCGAGCACGAGCTCTTCCTCCCGTTCCCCGAGGTACGGCCCCGAGAGCGGGACCGACTCCACTTCCTGCCTCACGCCGTCTGCTCGGCCGCCGCGTTCTGGGCGGGAGCGAACTCGAGCCACTGGCTCCACCGCTCGCTGCGCCCGTGCACGGTGTCGAGGTATGCCTCCTGGATCTCCTGCGTGACTGGGCCGGGCGGGCCGATGGGCTGGTCGTCGATCTCGCGGATCGGCGTCACCTCGGCGGCAGTCCCAACCATGAACACCTCGTCGGCGAGGTAGAGGTCGGTGCGGATGATCGGCTTCTCGACGACGCGGTGGCCGAGATCCTGCGCGATCTGGATCACCGAATCGCGCGTGATGCCGACGAGGATCGAGGCTGCGAGGTCCGGTGTGTAGATGACGCCGTCGCGGACGAGGAAGATGCTCTCGCCCGAGCCGTCGGCCACGTAGCCGTCGCCGGTGAGCAGGATCGCCTCGTCGTAGCCGGCGCGGTTCGCCTCGCCGACGGCGAGCATGGAATTGAGGTAGACCCCTGTCGCCTTCGCGACGTGCGGGATCACGTTGGGGCCGACGCGTTCCCAGCTGGAGACCTTGGCCCGGATCCCGTTCCGCTGGCCCTCCTCGCCGAGATAGGCGCCCCACGGCCACGACATGATCACGACGTCGACCGGGTTCCCGACCGCCGACACGCCGAGCTCGCCGTAACCGAAGAAGGCGATAGGCCGGAGATAACAGGCCGGCAGCTCGTTGGCGCCGACGAGGTCCCAGGTCGCGGTCCGTAGTTCCTCGACCGAGAACGGAAGGTCCATGTAGAGGAGCCGGGCCGAGTGCTGCAGACGCTCGAGGTGGTCGGTGAGGCGGAAGACGGAGGTACCGCGCTCGGTCTCGTAGGCCCGGATCCCCTCGAACACGCCCGAGCCGTAGTGGAGCCCGTGGGTGCCGACGTGGATCGTCGCGTCCGCCCAGTCGACCAGCTCGCCGTTCATCCAGATCTTCTTCGTCTCGCGCATGTGCGGCCGTTCCCTTTCGGTCGGTGGCTGGCTTGCGAATCGTACCCGGACGGCTTAACGACGCCCTAAGTCAGGTCAGCCGCACGCGCCTGCGTGATGCGGACGAGATCGACCGGCGAAATGCCCGCCATGTGCTGCTCCGACCCGGCTCCGATCCACACTTGTTCGTGGGCAAGAAGCTCCCGTGAGATCAGCACCTGCGAGACCCCGGGAGCCGGGAAGGGCGCGACGCCGCCGGGCTCGAACCCGGTCGCGGCCAGCACCTCGTCGGGCCGGGCGACGCGGCCGCCGCGGGCTCCCGCGGCAGCGGCGACCTTGGTCTCGTCCGCGCGACGGTCGCCGGGGACGAGCGCCAGCGTCGGACGGCCGTCGCAGATGAACAGCAGCGTCTTGACGATCTCCGCCCGAGAGCTGCCGACGGCCTTGGCTGCGGCGCTCGCGGTCGGCGTCCCCTCCGGGAACTCCTCGACGCGGGCATCCACACCCGCACGCCTGATCAACTCGGCGACGCGCTGTACGGGCTCCGGCCAGCGTTCCACGGGTGGAACGTATCGCGGCGAAACCGGACGCCGCTGTTGGCCGTTCTGAAAGCCGGGAGACGACGAGATCGAAGGGAGACGACCCGTGACCGAGCAAGAGCGTCGCGCCTTGAACGAGGCGCTGTTCCGGGATGTGAACGAGCGAATCGCGGGGAGCGCGGAGCGCGTGGACGAGAACCGAACCGCATTCGTGTGCGAGTGCGCCGATCCGAACTGCACCGAGCGTGTGCCCGCCACGCTGGCCGAGTACGAAAGCGTGCGGAAGCAGTCGACGACCTTCCTCCTCGCCCCGGGCCACGCCGAGCACGAGATCGAGCGGGTCGTCTCGGATCGAGGCCGCTTCCACGTCGTCGAGAAGGTTCAGGCGGTCGTGCGGCGGGCCGTCATCCGGCTCGACCGGCGCCAAAGGCCAGCACCGAGCGAAACCTAGTCCGCGACCGGTCCGAGCTCGATCACGCGCGCGTCGTCGAAGCCCTCGCCTCGGAGCCACTCGACGAGCTCTGCGGGCGGCACCGAGTCGACGGTCAGGGCCATGAGCGCCTTGCCGCCGCGACGGCTCCGGGAGACGGTCATGCCGGCGATGTTGATGCCGGCTTCGCCGAACTTCGTCCCGACCCGGCCGATCACGCCCGGCACGTCGTCGTAGCGGCAGAGCACGAACAGGGGCGCGAGCTCGAGCTCGATCTCGAAGCCGAGGATGTTGACCAGCCACGGCCGGTTGTCGCTGCCGATCGTCGTGCCGGAGACCTGGACGCGGCCGCCTCCGTCCTTCAGCTCGACGCGGACGAGATTCGTGTAGTCGCGCGCCGACCGCGACCGTTGCTCGTGAACCTCGACGCCGCGCTCCGCCGCGATGAGGGGCGCGTTGACGTAGTTGACCGGCCGGTCGGCCCGGCCCTGGAAAGCGCCGTTGAGGGCCGCGACGGTCAGCAGCCGGGTGTCGTAGTCCGCGAGCCCTCCGTACACGGTGATCGCGATCTCCTCTGCGACGCCGTCCGCGAGCTCCATCGCGATTCGCCCCAGCCGGGCCGCGAGCGGCACGTACGGCCCGAGCACCTCGAGCTCCTCGGTCCCGATCGCAGGGATGTTGACGGCGTTCGTGACGACCCCGCCGTCGAGTGCGGCCGCGACCTGCTCCGCGACGATGAGACCGGCCCGGTCCTGCGCCTCGCCGGTCGAGGCGGCGAGGTGCGGGGTGACGACGACGTTGTCCTGCTTGAGCAGTGGACCGGAGTAGGGCTCGCTCGAGAAGACGTCGAGCGCCGCGCCGGCGACCCGGCCGGAGCGGAGCGCCTCGAGCAGCGCATCCTCGTCGAGCAGCTCGCCTCGGGCGGCGTTGACGACGCGGACGCCGGGCCTCATCGCCTCGAAGGCGGCCGCGCCCACGGAGCCGCGCGTCTCGGCCGTGAGCGGGAGGTGGAGCGTGACAAAGTCCGCGGCGGCATACACGTTCTCCGGCGCCTCGACGCGCTCGGCGCCGAGCTCGCGAAAGCGCTCGGCCGCCACATACGGGTCGTACGCGACGATGCGCATCCCGAGCCCGAGCGCGCGCCGCGCCACCTGCTGCCCGATCCGGCCGAAGCCGAGCACACCGAGCGTCTTGCCGGCGAGCTCGATGCCGCCGTACGAGCTGCGCTCCCAGCGCCCCTGCTTGAGGGCGGCGTGTGCCTGCGGAATGTTGCGGGCGAGCGCAACGAGGAGACCGATCGTGTGCTCCGCGGCGGAGACGACCGTCGACTCCGGCGCGTTCGCGACGATGATCCCGCGCCGCGTCGCCGCCTCGACGTCGACGTTGTCGACGCCGACCCCTGCCCGCCCGATCACCTTCAGCCGCCCCGCGCGATCGATCACCTCGGCGGTCAGCTTGGTCGCGGAGCGGATGACGATCGCCTCGTAGCCGCCGATGATCTCGTCCAGGGCGCCGTCGGAATCGACGTCGACGTCGAAGCGCGAGCGGAGGAGGTCGATTCCCGCGTCCGAGATCGACTCGCGAACGAGGACTCTGGCCGTCACCGGCGCGAGGGCTCTGAGCTGAAGGCCTCGACGGCCGCGGTGACCGCGACGCCGCGCTCGACATCGGCGCCGAAGTCGGCGAGCACGAGCTCGACGGCGGCGATCTGCGTCGTGATGTCGAAGACGTCGAACCAACCGATGTGGCCGAGGCGGAAGATCTTCCCCTTCAGCTCGCCCTGGCCGTTGGCGATCGTGATTCCGAAGCGGTCGCCCAAGGCTTTCACCACGTCGGTTCCGTCGACGCCGGAGGGAGCGCGGACCGCGGTCACGACCGCGCTCCGGTCGTCGTCGGGCGAGAAGAGCTCGAGGCCGAGTGCCTTGACTCCGGCGCGCGCTGCCCGCCCGAGACGGACGTGCCGGTCGAAAGAGGCATCCAGCCCTTCCTCGAGGAGGAGCCCCAGCGCGACGTCGAGCCCCCCGACGAGCGAGACGGGGAGCGTGAACGGCGCGTCGAGCGTCCTCTGCGCGTTGCGTGTCCGCTCCCAGTCGAAATAGAAGCGCGGCGAGGACCCGACGGCCGCGAACGCGGCTTTCGAGACTGCGGCGAGCCCGAGGCCCGGCGGGGTCATGAGCGCCTTCTGCGAGCCGGAGACGACCACGTCGAGCCCCCAAGCGTCGGTCTCGCACGGCACCGCCCCGAGGCTCGAGACGGCGTCGACGACAACCAGCGAGCCGGCCTCCTTCGCCGCCGCCGCGAGTGAGCGCACGTCGGCGACGACCCCCGTCGAGGTTTCGGACTGCACGATCCAGACGGCCTTCGCAGGCCGCTCGCGCAGGCGCGCGCGCAGGTCGTCGGCGTCGGGTGTCTCTCCCCACGCGTAACGGAGAACATCCACGTCGGCACCGAACGCCGTCGTCATCGCGACCCAGCGCTCGCCGAAGCTCCCGGTCGAGACCACGAGATGCGGCTCGCCCGGCGAGACGAGGTTGGCGACGGCCGACTCGAAGGCGCCCGTGCCGGACGCACCGAAGAGAAGAACGTCGTTCTCGGTCCGGCACACCTCGTGCAGGCGGTCGAGAACGCGCTCGTACACGGGGAGGAAATCCGGGCTGCGGTGGTGAACGATCGGCGCGCCGACCGCCGCCAGAACTTCGGGCGGCACGGGCGTCGGACCGGGCGTGAACAGATACCGCTTCGCCACCTCCCGAGACTAGCGAGGGTGGCGGATCGCGTTCGTAGTGCGGACTCCTGCCCAGCCACCCGCCATGCCCTGGAGCCAATCGTGAGGCGCCGGTGCCGGCCCCTCGCCCGGAGCCTCGCTCCCCAGCAGGACCCGAGTGAGCGACGCCGTCTCATGCTGCAGCTCGTCGAGCGCGGAATTGAGATCCTCGGCAAGGACGCGATCGCGCCCTCCCTCCAAGGCTGCAACCGCCGCCTTACGGAGAAGCTCGCGGAAGAACGAAGCGGTCGCTCCCTCGGTGCGGCTGACGGCGTCGTCGAGCAGGGCCGGGTCGAGATCGAGGCCGTGCCCGTACAGCTCGAGCAGCCGCCGCCGCTCGGCCGCCGCAGGAAGCGGGATCTCGAGCGCCAGATCGACGCGCCCGGGTCGCGCGGCGAGTGCAGGCTCGAGCGCGTCGGGCCGATTCGTGGTGAGGACGAAGGCGACATCCGCATCCGCGGCGAGACCGCTCATCTCGTTCATCAGCTCGAACAGGAGCGGGCTGGTGCCGGAAGGCCCGAACCGTTCCCCTGCGACGAGATCGACGTCCTCGAGCACGACGACGGCAGGCGCGAGCCGGCGCGCGAGGTTGCCGAAGGCGCCGAGCAGCCCGAGGCTCGGTCCAGACAAGACGACGACCGTCGCGTCCGTGAGTAGCCCGGTGAGGTACCGGACGGTGTGCGTCTTGCCGGTGCCCGGCGGCCCCCAGAGCAGGAGGCCTCGAGCGAGGTGGCGTCCCTTTGCAAGGAGCTCGTCCCTGTGCCGCGTGGGGCCGACGACGTGAGTGACGACGCGTTCGAGGAGGCCCTCCGGAAGCACGAGCTCGGTGGCGTCCATGTCGGGCCGCTGGAGGAAAACGACCGTGCGCGAGCCACCGCGGTCGACCTCGATCGTCAGGAGCTGACCGCGGAAGACATCGTGCTCCTCCATCAGCCGGCGCAGATCGGCGAGGAATTGCGAGGCGAGCTCAGGCTCCCGGGCGGCGGCCTGCACCGTGAGACTTCCTTGTGCCGGCCCGTGTGCTTCGCCGCGCTGCACGAACACCGCCAATGGACCGTCAGGCGCGGTGACGAGGAGGATGGCCCAGGTGAGGCACGGGAGGGTGCGGCCCGGTCCGACCGGCACGTTGACGTACTCCGGAGGTCCGACGCTCAGCTGCTCGTTGGCAATCAAGTCGCCGAGGCCGAGACCCATGAAGTGGCGTCCTTGCCCGGCGAGACCGAGCACGCGCGCATGCCAGCCCGGCCGGGCGAACGCGGCGTCGAGCGCGAGCTGGAGGTTCGGCAGCTCGAAGTCGGAGAGTTGCTCGGCGTGCACGGCCAGGTCCTCCTCGGCCAGGCCGAGGTGCTCACGGATCGGCACGGCGACCGCGTTCCTCACGCGTGAAGACTCCTCGAGTAACTCACGAATGAGCGCGGCGAAGTTGCTACGAAGCTCCGACGTGTCGCTCACCCGGCTTACTGTACGCGGGTGGACGCGCTCGTGGCCTTCGCCGCCGCCCTGCTCGCGTTCCGGCTCGCCGGTCTGCTCGCCGCGCGCTACAGGAGGAGCGGACGGCAGGAGCTGCTCGCCTGGTCTGCGGGGCTCGCCGCATACGCGGTCGCCGCCGCCGCGATCGCATGGGGCGAGGCCGCGGGCTGGGACGACCGCGCCTTCCGCGTCTACTACGCGGCCGGCGCGCTCCTCACTGCGCCCTTGCTCGGCGCCGGCTCGCTCCTCCTTGCCGGCCGCCGCCGCGCGGGACCGGTCGCGCTCGTCTACGCCGGCCTAGCAGTCGGCATCGCTCTGGCGGTGCCGGTACACGGAGCGTTCGCGGCACATGGGATCCCGGCGGCCCAGGACCACCTCGCCTTTCTCCCGGCTCGCCTGCTCGCGATCGTCGCGAACGTGGCCGGAACGCTCGCCGTCGTGGTCATCGCGCTGCGGTCGATCCGGCGGCGACCGCTGGGCAACGGCCTGATCATCGCGGGCATCGCGGCGGCGGCGCTTGGGAGCGGTCTCTCCGGGCTTGGAGCCGCCGGAAGCGCCCTCGGAATTGCAATCGGAGTGTTACTTCTTTATGCAGGTTTTATTGCGCCTGCGCACATTTCAGCGCTTTCTTGGCCAAGATTTGCGCCTCGCTGAGTTACAAGCGTTGCCTTAACAAAGCACAAACGTGGCTTCTGTAGCTACCCTCCTGCGACCGATCGCATAAGCCGCGCCGAGCGGTGCACAGCACCTGCGGCATTTCCCGCCCGCTTGGCCTACGACTTGCAATCGACCTTGGGAGGAACGTTTGCGGCGCTCCATATTTGCCTGCGGGCTTCTGCTCGCGTTCGCAGGCCTGACCACTGCGGCTGCGGCCGCCGTCGGCTCCGGCACAGCACGGGCCACGGCCGGCACGAATCCGGCAACGACGACGACAACGACTACCGCCACCCGGGCGGCTGCGGCCTCGATCGTGAGACGCCCGGGAGGGCACCCGATTGCCTACTGGACGCGCCATATCCGTAGGTCCCGTGCCGGCACAAGGCGCTGGCTGGCCGTGATCCACGGCGGCCCGGCGATGCCGAGCGCCTCGCGGCGCCACCTGTCGGCACGTTCGTTCGCCCGGCTACCTCACCTCGCACGGCTGTGGCGGCACCGCGAGCACTCGGCCTGGCGGCGGGCCAACCACCCGCCCGAGCTCCGTGGCTGGACCTGCATTCACCAGTACGAGGGGAGCTGGACGGATTCCGGCGGCCCGTACTACGGCGGCCTACAGATGGATCTGTCCTTCCAGGCGACGTACGGGGGCTGGCTCCTCCGCCATCGGGGGACGGCGGATCACTGGAGCCCGCTCGAGCAGATCTGGACTGCGGTGCGCGCCTGGCACGTACGCGGCTTCTCGCCCTGGCCGAGCACCGCGCACTACTGCGGCATGTACTAGGCGTTTTTCCGCTGGTTCAGGACGATTGACGGCCCGCGACAGCGGGCCGTGGTCATTGTGACGTCGTCCTGACTTGACAAAGACATCATTATGATGTCATAGTGCCGTCCATGCAGATCGACGGTCACATCCAGGCGCTCCGGGAGGACCTCGTGCGCGTCGCCGCCGTCGGCGACGAATCGACGACGCGTGCGGCGAATCTCCTCTCGGTCGCGATCGAGGCGTCCCTCGAGCGGCGGATCCAGGACGTCCTCGCCGAGGCGGCGCTCGAGCTCAATGCACAGCTCGACGCCGCGCATGTCGAGGTCCGCATCGCCGGCCGCGACCCGGAGCTCGTGCTCGTCCGCGAGGACGGCACCGTCCCGGAGCCGGTCGACGAGGCCTTCTCGGCCCGGATCACCCTGCGGCTCCCGGAGAGCCTCAAGCAGCGCGTGGAGTCCGCCGCCGCCCGCGAGGGCGCATCCGTCAACACGTGGCTCGTTCAGGCAATGCAGCGAGCCGTCGAGCCGCGCCGTCCCAGTTCCCTGTCCAGCAGCCGCAACCGCCTCACCGGTTACGGCCGCACCTGAGAGGAGGAGACATGTTCGCCAGCTACCACTATCCCCCCGAGCAGGAGCAGCGCTCGCTCCGCCCCGACCGGCGCCCGCTCCCCCGCGCCAACGAGATCCGGCTCCGCGTCAAGCGCATGGCGAGCCGCCAGGCGGACTGACGATGATCGAGCAGACCTTCAACACTCCCCTCCCGCTCACGCTCGAGGTTTCCATCCCGAGCGGCGACATCGAGGTGGAGACGGCCGACGGCGACGAGACGTTCCTGACGGTCGACGGCGACGAGCGGATGCTCGAGCACGTCGAGGTTCGCCATGACGGGAACCGGGTGGTCGTCAGTCTGCGCGACAAGGGGAAGCTCGGCATCTCCTTCTCGCTTGGCTCGCTCGTCTTCGGCAACGCGGGCTTGCGGGTGGAGGCACGGGTCCCGCACGGGGCCGGCGTCAAGGTCAAGACGGCCTCGGCGGACACCCAGATCGCCGGCCAGCTCGAAGCGCTCGACGTGAACTCGGTATCGGGCGACGTGCAAGTGAGAGGCGACGTGGCCGAGGACGCAACGGTGAAGAGCGTCAGCGGCGACGTCGACCTCGAGCGCGTGCACGGGGACGTATCCGTCCAGACCGTTTCCGGCGACCTGCGGGCCCGGGGAATCGCCGGCTCAGCCGACGCGAAGTCCGTCTCGGGCGACATCCGCCTCGAGTCGCTCGCCGCCGGCGACGTGCGATTCAACAGCGTTTCGGGCGACATCGAGATCGGCATCGCGCCGGGATCCCTCCTCGATGTCGATGCAGGCTCGACCTCGGGCGACCTCTCCTCTGAGGTGCCGCTCGCGAGCGAGCCGCCGTCCGGCGAAGAGGCGACGTCCCCGACCGTCGTCCTCCGCGGCCGCACCGTCAGCGGCGACGTCCGCGTCTTCCGGGCGGGTTGAGTGACCGCTGCGGCGACAGCGTCCCGGGCTAGCGTCCTGCGCAGCCGGCCCGTGGCGGCGCTGCTCGCCGCGGCGGTCCTTTCCACCAGCGGGATCTGATGCGCCGCCTCCTCGCCTATCGCGACGCCCGGCTGCTCGTGGCCGGCCAGTCTCTGTCGGCCTTCGGCGACTGGGCGATGTGGATCGTCCTGGCGGTCTGGATGAAGACCCTGACGGGCTCGAGCGCCCGCGCGGGGCTCGTCTTCTTCGCGCTCGGCCTCGGGAACCTCGCCGGCCCGTTGGGCGGGCTGCTCGCCGACCGCGTGCGGCGGCGCCCGCTGATGATCGCGTGCGACTGCGTCCTGGGGGCGTCGGTTCTCGTGCTCCTCTTCGTGAACGACGCGAGTACTGCGTGGCTCCTCTACCTCGTCGCGTTGCTGTACGGAGTGGTCGGCTCGGTCTTCTACCCCGCGCGCTCGGCGCTCCTTCGCCTGATGCTGCCCGAGGAGCTGCTCGCCGAGGCGAACGGCCTCCTGTCCTCGGTGCAGCAGGGTCTACGGATCGTCGCGCCGCTCGCCGGTGCGGGCCTCTACGCCGCGTTCGGCGGTGGGATCGTGGCGATTCTCGACGCGGCAACGTTCGCGGGATCCGCCCTCCTCCTCTCGCGGATGCACGTCCGCGAGGAGAAGCCAGAGCCCCCCGAGCACCATTTCCTGCGCGAGGTGACGGCGGGGATCGAACACGTCTGGCGGACGTTGCCCCTACGACAGATGACCATCGGCACCACGATCGCGTTCCTCGTGGTCGGGTTCACCGAGACGCTCATCTTCATCGTGATCGGCCACCTCGGCCACAAGCCGTCCTTCTTCGGTGTGCTCGCGACGCTGCAAGGCATCGGCTCGATCGCCGGCGGGCTGACGGCGGCGTGGGTGCTGAGCCGCATCGGAGAGGTACGTACCGTCGGACTCGGTCTCGGCCTTTTCGGCGCCTGCGGATTGCTGCTCGCCGCGCCCTCGCTCCCGATCGTCCTCGTCGGCTTCTTCGTGGCAGGAGTCGGGATCGTCTGGGCCATCGTCGCCTTCAACACGGCGCTCCAGACGCGCACGCCGCTCGTGATCCAGGGGCGCGTGTCGGCGGCCGTCGACCTTTCGCTCTCACTGGCGCAGACGGCGTCGATCGCGACCGGCGCCGTGCTCTCGACGTTCGTCGACTACCGCGTTCTGCTGGTCGTTCTGGCCGCGGTCGTGGTCGGGAGCGCGATCTACCTCGTGACGCGACGGGAGCCGGTCATTCAGGCCGAAGTCTCTCCGCTAGTAGTCGATTGACGACCTTCGGGTCGGCCTTGCCCTGTGTCTCGCGCATGACCTGTCCGACGAGGAAGCCGAGGACGCCTTCCTTGCCGCCGCCGTAGGTCTCGACCTGCTCCGGGTGGGCGGCGATCACCGCGTCGACGATGGGGCCCAGTTCCCCCTCGTCGCCGAGCGCCGTCTGCGAGAGGTAGTCCTCCGCCTTGATCGCGCCCCCTTTTGCCGCCTCGAACGCCTCGTCGAGTGCCTCACGCGTCACGTTCGCCTGCACGATCTTCACGAGCGCCGGAGCATTCATCCGGTTGAAGTCGCCGCGATTCATGGCGACCGCCGCGGCCGTCTTCCAGTCGAGTCCCGCATCAGCGAGCCACTGCGCGTTTGCGTCCTTTCCTTTCGTGACGAGCTCGACCGCCAAGTCGTAGCCGAGCTCCGTCGCGAGCTGCCTTATCCGATCGCCTGGCCAGCCGCGCACGAGGCCCATCCGGTCGAAGTATTCAGCGCGTACCTGCTCGAGGAGCTCCGTGGTCGGCTCAACTGGGACGAGATCCGGCTCGGGGAAGTAGCGATAGTCATCCGCCTCCTCCTTCGAGCGGTGCACGGTCAGCCGGTCGGTTTCCGGCTCGTAGTCGTACGTCGACTGCTCGACTGTTTCGCCGGCTTCGTGCAAGACCACCTGTTGCCGGAACGCGGCCTCGATCGCTCGCCGGATGTACCGGAACGAGTTCATGTTCTTGATCTCCCAGCGCGGGCGGAAGCCCTCCTCGCCGGCGCCGCGGACCGAGACGTTCACGTCGGCGCGCAGCGTGCCCTTCTCCATGTCGGCGTCCGAGATTCCGAGGTCGACGATCGTCTGCCGGAGCAGGCGGAGGTACCAGATCGCCTCCTCGGCGGAGCGGAGATCCGGCGCCGAGACGATCTCGAGCAGCGGGGTGCCGCCGCGGTTGAAGTCGACGAGGCTGTAGTCGGCGCCCACCGAGCGGCCGGTCGCGCCGCCGGCGTGGACGGTCTTCGCGGCGTCCTCCTCGAGGTGCGCGCGCACGATCCCGATCTCGCGCTCGCCGTCGGCCGTGGGAAGGGCGAACCGGCCGGGGCCGCAAAGGGGCGCTTCGTACTGGCTGATCTGGTAGCCCTTCGGCAGGTCGGGATAGAAGTAGTTCTTACGGGCGAAGACGGCGCGCTCGGCGATCTCGCAGTCGAGGGCGAGGCCGAGCAGGATGGTCATCTCGATCGCCCGCTCGTTGGGGACGGGCAGGGCCCCCGGATGCGCCAGGCAGACCGGACAGGTGTGCGTGTTCTCCGCGGCGCCGTACTCCAGCGCACAGCGGCAGAACATCTTCGTCCGGGTCTTGAGGTGGACGTGGACCTCGAGCCCGACCACGGTCTGCCAGTCACTCGGCGGCATCGAGCTTCTCCTTCGCCTCGCGGAGCGCTTTCTCGACGTCCTCGCGGACCTCGACCATCGAGATCCGGTGCTCGAGGGGGCCGTGCGTCTCGATCAGCCACAGCTCACGCTCGCCGGCCTCGAGCTGGAGCTTCACGTCGCCTACGAGCACGGCGCGCGAGCCGTCGAGCACGCGCGGCTGCTCGCCGAAGACGCGCTCGACCGCAACCACGAACTCCGCCGCCGGATCCTCGAAGCGGTACGTCACGCCCGCAGCCTTTCCGGCACCGGGTCGAAGCCGATCGCCTGCTCGAGGGCGTGGCCGATCCGGAACAGCTCGTTCTCGGCGAACTGCGGCCCGATCAACTGGAAGCCCACGGGCAGCCCCTCCGAGAGGCCGCACGGGACGCTGAGACCGGGCAGGCCGGCCATGCAGGACGGGATCGTGAGCAGGTCGCTGAGGTACATCGCGATCGGGTCGGCGGTGCGGGCGCCGAGCGGGAAGGCGACGGTCGGCGAGGTCGGGGAGACGAGCGCGTCGAACGTCTCGAAGAGCGCGTCGTGCTCGCGCTTGATCACCGTTCGCACCTTCTGGGCCTGGGCGTAGTAGGCGTCGTAATAGCCGGCCGAGAGCGCGTACGTGCCGACCATGATCCGCCGCTTCGGCTCGTCGCCGAAGCCTTCGTCGCGCGTGCGCTCGTACATCTCCAGCCGCTCGTCTGCGTCGGCGCGGTAGCCGTAGCGGACGCCGTCGTAGCGGGCGAGATTGGACGAGGCCTCGGCCGGCGTGATCAGGTAGTAGCAGGCGAGCCCGAAATCGACCGAGAGCGGGAGCGAGCACTCCTCCACCTCGGCGCCGAGCTCCTCGAGCTTCGCGATCGCGGCCCGGACGGCGTCCGCCACACCCGGCTCGATCCCCTCCGCCTCGTTGAGCTCCTTCGGGACGCCGATCCGCAGACCCTTCAGGTCGTGGGCGTCGGGCAGCTCGACCTGCTGCGGCAGCTCGACCGTCGTGGTGTCGCACTCGTCGCGCCCCGCGATGATCGAGTAGAGGAAGGCGCAGTCGCGGACCGTGCGCGCGACCGGGCCGACCTGATCGAGGCTCGAGGCGAAGGCGACGATGCCGTAGCGGGAGACCGTGCCGTAGGTCGGGCGAAGGCCGACGTTGCCGCAGAGGGCCGACGGCTGCTTGATCGAGCCGCCGGTGTCGGAGCCGAGCGCCCACGGTGCGAGCCCGGCGCTGACCGCGGCGGCCGAGCCGCCGCCCGAGCCGCCGGGCACTCGCGAGGGATCCCACGGGTTGTGCGACGGCCCGAAGGCCGAGTTCTCGGTCGAGGAGCCCATCGCGAACTCGTCCGTGTTCGTCTTGCCGAGGATGCGCAGGCCGCGCGACTTGAGGCGCTCGACGACGGTGGAGTCGTAGACGGGCACGTAGCCGTCCAGGATCTTCGACCCTGCCGTCGTCGGGATCCCCTTCGTCCCGATCACGTCCTTGAGCGCGATCGGCAAGCCGTCTCCCCCGGAGTCGTCGCAGACGTGGAGGTAGCAGTGGAGCTCCTCGTCACGCTCGCCGATCGCCTCGAGGTAGGCAGCGAAGAGCTCGGCGCCCGAGATCTCGCGCGCGTCGACCAGCCGCCACGCCTCTTCCGCGGTGAGCCGGAGGGTGTCGATCACGACGAGCCTCCCGGCGGCACCTTGAAGAAGTTCCCTTCACGCTCGGGCGCGTTGGCGAGCGCCTCCTCGGCCGTGAGGCACGGCTTCGGCTCGTCCGCCTCCCAGACGTTGACGACGTCCAGCGGGTGCGAGGTCGGCGGCACGTCCGAGAGATCCAGCTCGGAGACCTTGGAGACGGCCGCGAGGATGTCGTTGAGCTGCGCCTCGAGGCGCTCCACCTCGTCCTCGCGCAGCTCCAGGCGCGCGAGGCCGGCGACGTGAAGCAGCTGTTCGCGGTCGATGTTCGCCATCTCGTTCGATCCTCCCAAAATGAAGAGGGCCCCTGCCGGGGCCCTCTAACCTTGGTCCGACAGGTTCTCTAGATCGGCTGGACGTTTGAGGCCTGAGCGCCTTTGTCGCCCTGAACGACTTCGAACTCCACACGCTGGCCTTCGGTCAGCGACTTGTAGCCGTCACCCGCGATTGCCGAGAAGTGGACGAATACGTCGTCGCCGCCTTCGCGCTCGATGAAGCCGTAGCCCTTCTCGTTCGAGAACCATTTTACGGTGCCCTCAGCCAACCCTTCCTCCTTGCAGAAAAACGACGGCCCGGGCACCGAGCCGCCGACCCTTTGCCGAAACAGGCCGGAGTCTAGCTCAGTTTTTCGCAGTCGCAACCACTGAGGCCCTGCGATTTTGCGCAGCAGTAACGGTGTTCTGGAGCACCATGGCGATCGTCATCGGCCCGACGCCGCCCGGCACCGGAGTGATGTATGCCGCCTCGTCCATCGCGCTCGGATCGACATCGCCGAGCACCCTCCGGCTGCCCTCCTCCCGGTTCATTCCCACGTCGATCACCGTCGCGCCCGCCATGACCATGTCGGCGGAGATGAGGTGCGAGCGGCCGACGGCCGCGACGAGCACCTCGGCGTCGAGCGTGTGCCGCTGGAGGTCCTGCGTGCGCGAGTGACAGATCGTCACGGTTGCGTTCCGCTGGAGGAGGAGGTGCGCCATCGGCTTGCCGACGATGGCCGAGCGGCCGACGACGACGGCGCGGGCGCCGTCGAGCGGGATCTCGTACTCGTCGAGCATCCGCATGATCCCGAGCGGCGTGCCCGGCACGAGCGTCGGCCGGCCGAGGTAGAGCCGGCCCGCGTTGAGCGGATGGATCCCGTCGACGTCCTTGGCCGGCGAGATCGCCTCGATCACTCGGTTCTCGTCGATGTGATCCGGCAGGGGCAGCTGGACGAGGAGCCCGTCCACCGAGTCGTCGGCGTTGAGCTCGGCGATCGTCGCGAGCAGCTCGTCTTCGGATAGGTCGGTCGGGAGCTTGAGGTCACGCGCCTCCATCCCGGCCTGTTGCGCGGCCTTCTGCTTCAGGTCGATGTAGATGTGCGACGCGGGGTCGTCGCCGACGAGGACTGTTGCGAGGCCGACGTGCCCCAGCTCGGCGACGGAGACGGCTACTTCCTCGCGCACTTTCGCGCCAAGCGCCTTGCCGTCGAGCAGCGTCGCGGTCACAGACCGAGCGTACCCGTGACGCAATGGAAATCGCCCCCGCTTCGGAGATGATCGACGATCGCGCGCTGGAGGGTCGTCTCGCGCGGCAGCCGCTCGAGGTCCTGCTCGAACGTGTGGAAGACGAACTCGAGCAAGCGGTCTTCGGCGCCTTCGTCCGCGACGGTCTCGAAGCGGCGCTGGAACGAGACAATGTTCGAGCCGGCGGGCACGAGCGTCGCTAGCTGCGGGTCGAGCAACCAGGAGGAGCACCGTGCCTCGGCGTAGTCGGGGAAGACCTCGCGGGCGCGTGCAAGCGAGGCATCGACAACCGCCGGGGCCAACGGACCGCCTTCCTCCGGGATGTGGATCCTGAGGAACCCGTCCTGCGGCTCGAACTGGAGCCGGCCGAGCTGGAACAGGCGGCCGCTGAACGCAAGCTCGACCCACCACTCCTTGCGCAGGCCTGGCGTGCCGTGCAGGAGCCGGTCGAGGCGCGCGTGCCGCGGCAGGTCCTGCAAGGTCTCCCGCGACTCCTCATCCGTCAGGCCGCGCGCCGCGTGCAGCCGCCGGGCCTCCGGGATCCGGGCGAGGAACGCCTGGACGGCCGGGTCCTCGCGGTCGGCGTCGTCGGCGAAATGAAGCTCCACTAGGCTCCGCACGATGCCACGCCTGTCGAGGAAGAACGATCCCGATTCGGTGCGCGCGCGCCAAGACGCGCTCGGGCTGCCCGAGGTCGACCTCGCTCCGTGGGCAAAGGCGGCGGAGGCGGTGACCGGCCTCGTCTCGATCCCGGTCTCGGTCGCCCAGCTGCCGGTCTCTCTCGGCGAGTACGAGCTGTCGCAGGACGGCGAGGTCGGAGAGGTCGGCCGCGCCGACGAGGAGGTCGTCGTGCCGCTCGCACACACGGAAGGCGGGCTGACCGCCTCCGTGCAGCGCGGCGCAAAGGCGATCGCCGAGTCCGGCGGCTGCCGAACGTACGTGATCGCCGACAGAATTACCCGAGCATCCTGCTTTATCTGCAAGAACTCCGGCGACGCGCTCGCACTCGCGCAGTGGGTCGAGGAGCAGGTCCCGGCGATGCGCGCGTTCCTCCGCGACTCCGACTCGGCCGAGCTGTCGCGCCATGCGGTCCTGCGCGAGGCAAAGACGCACGTCGTCGGGCCGATGTGCCACGTCCTGTGGCGCTTCACCACCGGCGACGCGTTCGGCGCCAACATGATGACCCGCAACGCGTACGCGCTGAACATGGCGTACGTGCTGCCGCAGGCGCCGGTGCCGATCGAGCGCACGATCCTCGAGGCGAACATGGGCGGCGACAAGAAGCCGTCGTTCGAGTACTTCCAGCAGGGCCACGGCAAGACGGTGATCGCCGAGACAACGCTGACGGAGGCGGCCATCGAGCGGGTGCTGCGGACCACGGTTCACGACCTGGAGGAGCTCGCGTGGGCCGGGACGCACGGCGCCGTTGCGTCGGGGATGCAGTCCGTCGCGTTCACTCCGGCGTCGGCGATCGCGGCGGTCTTCGCGGCCACCGGTCAGGACCTCGGGCTCGTCGGCACGAGCTCGATGGCGCACGGGACGGAGCAGCGGGTGGAGGGCGGGCTGCACGTCTCGATCCGCTTCCCCGGCATCGAGGTCGGCACGGTCGGCGGCGGCACGACGCTCCCCGATCCGAAGCGCTGGCTCGAGCTCATGGGCTGCGCAGGCCCTGGCAAGGTCTACCGCCTGGCGCAGCTGGTGGCAGCGACTGCGCTCGCGCTCGAGATCAGCGCCTCGGCAGCCATGGCGACGGCGGGCAGCGAGAACTTCTTCCGCGCGCACTTCGAGCGCGGCGGGATGCGCTAGGAGGGCTTGTCGCGCGGCTGGCGCCACGGCCAGCCCAGCAGGACGAGCCCGGCCACGAAGCAGATCGCCCCCATGACCGCCCAGAAGGTGCTGCCGGTCATCGACGAGCCCTGGATGAGCGTCGTCCCCTGACCGATCCAGACGAGGCCGATCAGGACGAGAACCGCTCCGATGACACGCCTCCCGAGGGTCACCCGAGCAGACTACGCACGGCCACCGGCGCCGGACTCCGCTGATCGCCCGGAAGCAGCGAGAAGAGGATCGAGTCGAAGCATGCTTGACGGATACGGTGGTGCTAGCGATAATGGCGCTATGACCCTGCATGTTCCTCGTCTGCCCTTCTCGCTCGATCCGCTGATCGCAGAGGCGAAGCGGCGGGCACGGCGCCGGCGTTGGCTGATGCTGTTCGTGCTTGTCGCCGCCGTCGCAACCGCCGCGGCCGCTCTCGAGCTCCGGCCGGCGTCCGGCTCCGGCCTGGCAGCCGCCGGCGGCAGGCCGGTCGCACACATCGTGCTCGAGTATCCCCCCAGCACGGTCTTTTTCGATCTGAACACCCGTCGTGAGACTCGGGCGACAGCCGGAGAGGAGATGTGGCTCGACCGGCAGACCAACCGGCACCACATCATTTCCACCGAGGGGGGTCGACGGGTCGCCGATGATGCCGGGAAGTCGCATTACGGGCCGGCCACGCAGGCGGCCGCTGTGGACCGGTTCTACGCCTCGCTCACTACCGATTACCGCGCAGCGCTCAGGGACAGGAGCGCCCAGATCGCAGGTCGAGGAACCTTCGAGGGGCATCGCGTCCTCTGGCTCCACGTGCTACGGCGACGAGACCAGCGCTGGTACGTGCTGCGGGAGCTGGGAGAGGTCGGCGTCGATGCTCACACGTTCAAGCCCATCGTCCTTCGCGGCCTCAGCGGAAAGCGCTACGTCTACACGCGAATCCTGCTGGCCGGGGCGATCGCCTACAACGCAGCCGACTTCAAGGCTCACGGCCCAAGACAGAGACCCGCCGTCCCCCCGTACCGAGTGGCTCCGGGCTATGCGTTCGGCTCGACCAATCCATCCGCCCGACACAGCACTGTCGTGCGCGCGCCGTGGCTGACCGCTGGGACGACGGTTGCCGGTCTCGAGCTCCGCGCCGTGACGCCTTTCACGATCCGCAAGACCAAGCATCGCTTCTCCTACGGGGCGCCCAGACCCAAGGCGATCCAGGGGCTCGCGCTGGTCTACGGGCCGCCCTCCTCTGCCGGGACCACACCGGCCGTCCCGACCCCGGTCAACGTCTACGGGCGACCGAGGGACGCACTCGCTGCGACGCGTTTCACCATCGTTTACGAGGTTCCGCGAGGCCGCACATCCCCCTGGATCAACGTCCCCGCCCACTCGATAGAGGTTCAGTCGGGCTACACGACCGTCGGCAACCACGTCGTCCGCACGCCGTGGATCGGCTACCTGAAGAAGCAGGGCATCTACCTCACGATCAGCACACCGACCGGCCGGCGCATCCCTCTGGAGATCGGCCGCAGCCTTCACGCGAGCCGCAAGTAGTCGCCTAAGCAGCCGGGAGCCGGACGTCGGAGACGTCCAGGCCGAGCGAGTTCGCGAGCCTCACGCCGTGGTTCAGCTCCTCGCGGAGGCGTTCCCGGTCGCGCGCCTCCATGAGCGTCCCGATCACCTCTCGCGCCTTCGGGCGCCACAACACGTGGTTCGCGAAGATCGGGAGCATCGTGTTCGCCGCATCGACGAGCCGGGCGCGCACCTTCTTGCCCGCCGACTCGAGCAGCACCCGCTCGTACGCCATCCCGGCGCCGTGGTGGATCCCGTCGTCGACCGCGAGCCGGTTGCAGAGATCCTCGAGCACCGTTCCGCGTGAGGACTTCGCGATCAACCGGAAGCGCGGGATGATCAGCCGCTCGAAGAAGACCTGCATGAGGAAGACCTTCTCCTCGAGCAGGTCGGCCTCGAGGAACATGTGGGCGAGCTCGTCGAGGTACGGATCGCGCTCACCCTCCCCGCCGACCTGGCCGATCAGCCGCAGCCACGCCTCGGTGTGCCGGGACTCGTCCTGCACCATCGTCGAGTAGTAGAGGCGCGCCTCCGGGTCGGGGGCGGCCGCGAGCAGCTGGGACGCCATCTCGCAGGCGAACACGTCCGCCTGGAGCTGCTGCATGATCACCGAGCGCCAGATGTCGCGGCGCCGCGCCTGCCGCTCCGCGCTCCCCTTCCCCTCGGGGACGAACGGGATCCCGCCGCCCCACGGCACGTCGTCGACCTGCCACTCCTGGCGCTTCGCCAGGTGGTAGAAGCGGAGGACACCCTCGTACTCGGCGCGGCCCTCGGGCTCTGCTGGGACGGCTTCGGCGGACATGCCTGGGACCTTATCCTCGTTGCGTGATCGCACTCGTCTTCAGCTACGAGGTACACGACGCCGCCGAGTTCGAGCGCGCCTACGGGCAGGACGGCGAGTGGGCCGAGTTCTTCCGGCAGGGCCGCGGGTACATCGGGACGGAGCTCCTGCGCGACGTCGAGGCGCCGGGGCGCTATCTCGTGATCGACCGCTGGGAGTCCGCCGACGCCTACAACGCCTTCGTGGGAGAGCGTCGAGAGGAGTACATGGAGCGCGTCGACGCGACGCGCTTCCTCTACGACAGCGAGCTCCGCTTCGGCACGTTCGAGACGCTTTTGTGACGGTGGCTGACACCGGCCGCGCATTTCGGTAGCGGTTCCGCCCGAATGCCTCGCATTGCGAGGCGCCTGCCGCTTGAACGAGTCGCATCGCGCGGTGATAATCCGGACTCCGATGTCCGTGGAGGAACGCGCAAGCGCTGCCGAGCGGGTGCTCGCGGCGCGCGAACGCTACGTCGCCCGCGGTGTGGCCACGCCCTCGCTCGTCGTCGGCCGCGCCGAGGGAGCGCGCGTCTGGGACGTCGACGGCCGCGAGTTCCTGGACTTCGCCGGCGGCATCGCCTGCCAGAACCTCGGCCACGGCCCATCCACGGTGGTCGCTTCGATCCACGAGCAGGTCGACCGCTACCTCCACCAGTGCTTCATGGTCGGGACGTACGAGCCCTACGTCGAGCTCTGCCGCCGGCTCGACGAGCTCTGGCCCGGCGAGGCGGATACCAAGTCGATCCTGGTGAACTCCGGAGCGGAGGCGATCGAGAACGCGGTCAAGATCGCGCGCGCCGCGACCGGGCGCCCAGGTGTCGTCGTCTTCGACCGCGCCTTCCACGGCCGCACGATCCTGACCATGGCGATGACGGCGAAGCTCGTCTACAAGCAGGGCTTCGGCCCGCTCGCCACGGACGTCCATCGCGCCGCGGCGCCGTACCCGTTCCGCGGCATCTCGACCGAGGACGCGCTCGCGAGCCTCGACCTCCTCTTCAGGCAGGACGTCGATCCGAAGTCGGTGGCCTGCATGGTGCTCGAGCCGGTGCAGGGCGAGGGCGGCTTCATCCCGATGCCGCCGGAGTTCGTCCAGGCGCTGCGCCGCCTCTGCGACGAGCACGGAATCGTCTACGTCGACGACGAGGTGCAGTCGGGCTGCGGGCGCACAGGGGCGATGTGGGCGATCGAGCAGCTGGGCGTCGAGCCTGACCTCCTCGTCAGCGGAAAGACGCTCGGCGGCGGCCTGCCGCTCGCAGCGGTGACGGGGCGCGCCGACCTCATGGACGCCGTCCACGTCGGCGGGCTCGGCGGCACGTTCGGCGGCAACCCGGTCGCCTGCGCGGCGGCACTCGCCGTCCTCGACGATCTCACCGCGCCCGGCTTCGCCGAGCGGGCGGAGCACGTCGCCACGGTCCTGCGCGCACGGCTCGACGAGATCGCGGCCCGGCTGCCGCTCGTCGGCGAGGTGCGCGGCCTCGGCCCGATGCTCGCCCTCGAGCTGCGCGAGCCGACGCCCGACGCCGCCAAGGCGACGACTGCGGCAGCCTTCGAGAAGGGACTGCTCCTCCTCTCGTGCGGCCTCGACGGGAACGTGATCCGCCTCCTGCCGCCGCTGACCGCGACCGACGACGAGCTCGAGCGCGGGCTCGGCCTGCTGGAGGAGGCACTTGGCGACGCTGGCACCGACCGCGCCTGAGACCGAAGCGACCGAGAGCGCCCCGGCTGTCCGCCTGAGCGGCGTTCGGCGCGTCTACGGCGACGTCGTCGCAGTCGCGGGCATCGACCTCGACATCGGCGCCGGCGAGTTCTTCACGATGCTCGGGCCTTCGGGCTCGGGAAAGACGACGACGCTGCGCGTGATCGCCGGCTTCGAGCGGCCGGACGCGGGCCACGTGGAGCTGCAAGGCGTCGACGTGACGCGCGTCGCACCGTCGCAGCGTGCCGTCAACACCGTCTTCCAGGACTACGCGCTCTTCCCGCACATGACGGTGGCGGAAAACGTCGAGTACGGGCTGCGCGTCAAGGGCATGGGACGGCGGGACCGCCGTGCCCGCGCGAAGGAGGTGCTCGAGCGGGTCCGCCTGCCAGGTCTCGGGGATCGCAAGCCCGCACAGCTCTCGGGCGGCCAGCGCCAGCGCGTCGCGCTCGCGCGCGCGATCGTGAACGGGCCGCCCGTCCTCCTGCTCGACGAGCCGCTCGGCGCACTCGACCTGAAGCTGCGCAAGGAGATGCAGATCGAGCTGAAGCGGATCCAGAACGACATGGGGATCACGTTCATCCACGTCACGCACGACCAGGAGGAGGCGATGACGATGGCGGACGGGATCGCGATCATGAACGAGGGCCGGATCGAGCAGCTCGGCGCGCCGAGCGACCTGTACGAGCGGCCGGCGACCGCGTTCGTCGCGGGCTTCCTCGGCGCCTCGAACCTGCTCGTCGGCACCGTCGCGGGCGCCGGCCTCGTCCGCCTCGACGACGGCACCGAGCTGCGGGTGGCGCCGGAGACGCTCGGCGATCGCACCGGCCGCGTCGGGGTCGGGATCAGGCCCGAGAAGATGCGGATCGGGGCGGGCGGCGGCAACGCGCTGGCGGGGCGCGTCGTCGAGCAGGCCTACGTCGGCGTCTCGACGCAGTACATCGTCGAGACGGCGGCCGGCATGGTCACCATCTACG
>DASXJG010000164.1:0-9049 GCA_036497525.1 Gaiellaceae bacterium | reverse complement strand
TGGACGCGGACGTGGTCGAACGACCGGAACCGCCGCAACCTGCGACGAACACGAGCGCGAGAAGCAGAAGTGCCGCTGCGACCGCGCCCACTCTCCCCGGAAAAGCGGTCGGCTCCAACGAGCGGCGAAATCTAGCGCCCGGGGGACACGTCGGCGGTCGGGCCGAGACGCACGAGCGCGCGGCGGCGCTCGCGGAGCTCCGCCGGCTCCTCCTCCTCGACGACGTAGTCGACTCCGTCACGCTGCGTTGCGTGGAGAATGCGCCCGTCGCCGACCCAGAACGCGATGTGGTCGGCTCCCTCCGCAGGGCCGTAGGTGACGAGGTCGCCGGTGCGGAGGTCGCTCTCCGCCAGCCGCTCGCCCGCCTCCTCCTGCTGGTCGGCGTCGCGTGGCACGAGGCGTCCGCAGGCCCGGAATGCCATGTGGACGAGGCCGGAGCAGTCGATCCCCGCCGCGGTCATGCCGCCCCACTCGTAGCGCGTGCCGAGCAGCGTGCGCGCCTGCGTGACGGGCTCGGATGCGATCGGCTGCAGCCAGTCGGCGTCCGGCTCTCCCGCGAGATGCTCGCGCCGAACCCAGCCCGGATATGCGTAGGCGGTCTCTACGCGGACCCAGTCGCCACGCTCCTCGAGCACTCGCAAGGGCTCTCCGGCGAGAGCCTGGGTCACCTGCTCCGCGTTCTCTGTGGGCTCGGCTCTGAGCGGTGCGAGCTGGCATGCGAACGTATGTTCGCCTAGGCTCTCGACCATGCAGCTCAGGCTAGACGCGGCCGACCGCCTGGTGGAGCTCGTCGAGGAACAGCGCGGGCCGGTACTCGCGGAGGACGCCGCGCGGCGGCTCTTCGCTCTCCGGCAGGCGCCCGTCGCGCTTGCACGCTCGCTGCTCGCGGACGTCGTCGAGACCGACGCGCGGCTCGCATGGAGCGGCGACGCGGTGGCGCTCGCCGAGCCAGGGGGCGCGACGCTCCTGCTCGAGGAGGCAACGTACGTCGTGGTCGACCTCGAGACAACGGGCCTGCGGCCCGGCGAGTCCGGGATCTGCGAGATCGGGGCAGTACGCCTCCGGGGCTTCGACGTCGATGCCGAGTTCGAGACCCTCGTCGATCCAGGGCTGCCGATCGGCGCCGGAGCGAGCGCCGTGACCGGTCTCCGGAACGAGCAGCTGCGGGGCGCACCTCGGCCGGCCGAGGCCGTGCGAAGCTTCCTCGCCTTCGCCGGCGACGGGGTGCTCGTCGCGCACAACGCGCGCTTCGACCTCGCGTTCCTCGACCGCGAGACCGAGCGCCTCACGGGCTCGCGTATCGGCTCGCCCGTGGTCGACACCGTGCGCCTAGCACGAAGGCTTCTCGCCGGCCGGGTGGCAGGATTCGGGCTCGGTCAGCTCGCGTGGTTCTTCGACACGGCCGAGCGACCGTGTCACCGTGCGCTCCCGGACGCTCGTGCGACCGCCGAGCTGTTGTTGGCGCTGATCGGGCTGGCGCAGGAGCGCGGCGCTCGCACGGTCGCCGACCTCAGTGCGCTCGCCGCGACCAAGACGCGGCGCCTGCTCGACAAGCGCCATCTCGCGTACGGAGCGCCTACCCCGCCCGGCGTCTACCGCTTCCTCGGCCGCAACGACCAGGTTCTCTACGTCGGCCGCGCCCGCGACCTGCGTGCGCGCCTGCGTTCTTACTTCCGCAGCGACCGGCAGCGGCCGGCCGTCGAGGCGGCCGTCGCGGCCGCGGAGCGGATCGAATGGCGGGTGATGGGCTCCGAGCTCGAGGCGGCCCTGGAAGAGCTGCGCCTGATCCGCGAGCTCCGCCCACCCGGCAACGCGCGGGTTTCGCGCCCGGAGCGGCAGGTGTGGCTCCGGCAGCGCGGCGACTCGGTCGTGGCAACGACCAGCCAGGTCCAGGCGGGCCGTATCAAAGCTAGTAACAGTCTGTTACTTGGCCCGTTGCGCTCACGGCGGACGGCTCAGCTCGCAGCCCGGGCGCTGACTCCTGACGAGCTCGCCCGTCCCGATGCCGCGCTGCCGCGCCTCCACCGCCGGTTGCGCGAGCTCGCCGACGCTCGCCGCTTCGAGGATGCTGCACGGCTACGCGACCGGATCGCAGCTCTGGAGCGGGTCTGCCGCGAGCTCGAGCGGCTCGATCGCGTGCGACAGCTCGCGTGCTGCGTGCTTGTACCGGCCATTGAGCCCACGTACGTACGGGCGTTCTTCGTAGCCGGTGGCCGGGTGGCGGCGGAGCGAACGCTGCCCCCCGGTGGCGGCGCAGCCCTCGAGATCGAGGCCGGCCTCGCTGCCGCGAACAGACATCTCCAACTTAGTAACAGACTGTTACAAGGTGATTCGGGAGAGCTCGATCTCGACGAGCTGCTCCTCGTCGACTCGTTCCTCCGCCGGCCTCCGCCCGAGCTCCGCGTTACGCCGCTCTCGCGAGAGGCGATTCTGCGCGCGCGGGACTCGGTTCGAGGCTAGGCCGCAGCGACCGAGATGAGGTCGCGCAGCGCGCCGAGCCGGGAGAGCGCCTGGCCCTCGAGCTGGCGAACCCGCTCGCGCGTCAGGTCGAGCTCGTTCCCGATTGCCTCGAGCGTCCACGGCTCGCCCTCGAAGCCGAAGCGCAGCTCGAGGATGCGCCGCTCGCGCTCCGGGAGCGCCTCGAGCGCGCGCCGCACGCCCTGGCGGCGGAGCGACTCCTCGGCCTCGTCGAACGGATCGGCTGCCTCGCGGTCGGCGAACAGGTCGCCGAGCTCGCCCTCGTCGTCGGCGCCAACCGTCTGGTTGAGCGAGACGGACGCGTTTGCCGCGCCGAGTGCCTCGTCGACGTGCTGCATCGGCAGGCCGGTCGCCTCCGCGAGCTCCTCCTTCGTCGCCTCGCGCCCGAGCTCGACCTCGAGCCGGCGCGCCGCGCGCGACAGCTTCTGCTGGCGCTCGACGACGTGGACGGGCACGCGGATCGTGCGCGCGTGGTTCGCGACGGCGCGTTGCACGGACTGGCGGATCCACCAGGTGGCGTAGGTCGAGAACTTGTAACCACGGCGCCAGTCGAACTTCTCGACGGCGCGGTTCAGCCCGAGCGTCCCCTCCTGGATCAGGTCGAGGAACGGGACTCCGAGCCCGCGGTAGCCCTTGGCGATGGAGACGACGAGCCTGAGGTTCGACTCGATCATGTGCCGCTTGGCAGTCGGGTCGCCGCGCTCGATCCGCTTCGCGAGCATGACCTCTTCGGCCGCGGTGAGCAGCTTGTGGCGGCCGACGTCGGCGAGGAAGAGCTGGAGGCTGTCGGCCGAGCCGGAGATCGCCACCGTTGGGGTCGCAGGCTCGGGGGCCGGCTCCTCTTCCTTCTCCTCTTCCTTCGGCACCTCGGCCGTCGGGACTACAACCGCGGTCGCAGCCGGCTGGCCGATCTCCAGCCCGGTGCGCTCGAGCTCGCGCGTGAGCTCCTCGACCTCCTGATCGTTGAGCTCGAGCTCGGCCGCGAAGGCCTCGAGCAGGGCGGGATCGACGAACCCGCGCTCCTCGGCGCCCTCGACGATGGCACGGATCTGATCCGACTCGAGCAAATCGTTGAGCTGGTTCTGCGTCAGCGCTCCCTCAGTCCCTTCGTCCTGCTTCTTCGCTTGCCCGCAAGCCTTCTCACCTTAGGAGGTAAGTCCTCCGGTTACCACTCTCGCCCGAGAGTGCCGCCGCTCCGGCACGCCCGGTCGCTCGAACGAGCCGCGCGGCAAGTGTATTCCGCGCGTCGACCCGGTCCGTGAGCTTACGACGCGGACCGGTCGGCGAAGTTGGTGGAGAACTGTTCAGGAAGCCTTGCGGCGACGGCCGCCCCGCTTCGCCGGTCCCTTCGCCCGGCGCTCCGCGAGCAGCTCGACGGCGCGGTCGAGCGTAACCGTCTCCGGATCGTCGCCCTTGCGCAGGCTCGCGTTCGTCTCGCCGTCGGTGACGTACGGGCCGAAGCGGCCCTCCTTGAGCACGATCTCGTTGCCGCCGACCGGGTCGGCGCCCAGCTCGCGGAGCGGCTTCGTCGCCGCGGCCCGTTGACCTCGCCGCTGCCGAGGCTGCGCGAGGAGGGCGAGCGCGCCGGGCAGGTCGATGGTGAAGAGCTGCTCCTCCGACTCGAGCGAGCGGGACTCCTTTCCCTTCTGGATGTACGGCCCGTAGCGGCCGTTTCGCGCGACGACCTCCTCCCCGTCTTCGGCGACGCCGACCACGCGCGGGATCTCGAGCAGGCGGACCGCGTCGTCGAGCCCGATCGTGTCGAGCGACATCGTCTTGAACAGCGAGGCGGTTCGGGGCTTCTCCTTCGAGTCCTCGGGCAGCACCTCCGTCACGTACGGTCCGTAGCGCCCGGTGCGCGCGACGATCGGCAGTTCGGTCTCGGGATGGGTGCCCAGCTCGCGGTCTCCGCTGGGCTGCGAGAGGAGCTCTTCCGCCTTCTCGACGGTCAGCTCGTCGGGGGCCAGCTCCTCGGGAACGCTTGCGCGCTGCCCGTCCCGCTCGAGGTACGGCCCGTAGCGGCCGACGCGAAGGACGATCCCGTCGCCGATCTCGAGCGAGTTGATCTCGCGCGCGTCGATCGCGCCGAGATCCGACACGAGCTCGTGCAAGCCTCCGGTGCCGTCGCCGAAATAGAAGCGGCCGAGCCAGTCGACCCGTTGCTCGTCCCCGGCCGCGATCCGGTCGAGGTCGTCCTCCATCGAGGCGGTGAAGTCGTAGTCGACGAGCCGGCCGAAGTGCTTCTCGAGCAGGCCGACCACCGAGAACGCGAGGAAGGCCGGGACGAGCGCCGTCCCCCGCTTGAAGACGTAGCCGCGGTCGAGGATCGTGCCCAGGATCGACGCGTACGTCGACGGGCGGCCGATGCCGAGCTCCTCGAGCGTGCGTACGAGCGTCGCCTCGGTGTACCGCGCAGGCGGGCTGGTCTCGTGGCCCTGCGGCTCGAGCGCGCGAAGCTCCACCGAGTCGCCCTCGGCGAGGTTCGGCAGGCGACGCTCCTCGTCTTCCTCCTGCGCGGCACGGTCCGCGTCGCGCCCCTCTTCGTACGCGGCAAGGAAGCCCCGGAACGTGATCACGGTGCCGGAGGCGCCGAACTCGACGGCCTCGCCGGCACTCGAGTCGGCCGCAATCCGAAGCGACACCGTCTGTCCCTGCGCGTCCTTCATCTGGGACGCAACCGTGCGCATCCAGATCAGCTCGTAGAGAGCATGCTCGTCCGTGGAGAGCTCCGAGCGCACGTCCTGCGGCGTGCGGAAGCGATCGCCCGAGGGGCGGATCGCCTCGTGCGCCTCCTGCGCGTTCTTGACCTTCCGCTCGTAGCGGCGCGGCTCGGGCGGCACGTATTCGGCGCCGAAGAGCGCGGTCACCTGCTCGCGGGCCGCGGTGAGCGCCGACTCCGACAGCGTCGTCGAGTCGGTACGCATGTACGTGATGTAGCCGTTCTCGTACAGGCGCTGTGCGAGCCGCATCGTCGTCTGCGCGGAGTAGCGGAGCTTGCGGCTCGCGTCCTGCTGCAGCGTCGAGGTCATGAACGGCGGGCTCGGGCGACGGACGTACGGCTTTCGCTCGACGCGGGCGACCTGGAACGCCGCGTCCTGGAGCCGGTCGGCGAGCCCACGCGCGGCGTCCTCGTCGAGCTGGCGCGCCTCGCCGCGAAGCTTCCCGTCGGGCCCGAAGTCGCGGCCCGTCGCCACACGCTGCCCGTCTAAAGAGACGAGCCGAGCTTCAAAGCTTTCGGGATCGAACGTCGCAACCATGTCCCACCACGCCGCCGCGCGGAACGCCATCCGCTCACGCTCGCGCTGCACGACGAGCCGGGTCGCCACCGACTGGACACGGCCGGCCGAGAGCCCGCGCATGACCTTCTTCCAGAGGACCGGCGAGACCTCGTAGCCGTACAGCCGGTCGAGGATGCGCCGCGACTCCTGCGCGTCCACGAGCCGCTCGTCGACGTCGCGGGTCTCGTCGAGCGCCTGCTCGATCGCGTCGCGGGTGATCTCATGGAAGACCATCCGCCGTACGGGGACCTTCGGTTGCAGCACCTCGAGCAGGTGCCAGGCGATCGCCTCGCCCTCGCGATCCTCGTCCGTCGCTAGCAGCAGCTCGTCGGCGCCGGCCAGCTGCTTCTTGAGTTGCGCGACCGTCTTCTTCTTGTCGGGGTCGACGACATAGAGGGGCTCGAACCCGTGCTCGACGTCCACGCCGAGGCGCGCCCAGGACTCACCCTTGTACTTCTCCGGGATCTCGGCGGCACTGTCGGGCAGGTCGCGAATGTGGCCGACGGAAGACTCGACGACGAAGTCCGGTCCGAGGTAGCCGGAGATCGTGCGCGCCTTCGCCGGGGACTCGACGATGACCAAGCGTTTCGCCATCGGCGGGTCACGATAGCCACCCCTGCGGAACGTGATACTCAAGGGCATGCGTCCGCCGCTCCTCTACAACGTCGTCGCTGCGGCCAGCTGGCCGATCCTGCAGTGGCTCTTCCGGCTGCGGGTGCAGGGGAAGGAGAACGTGCCCGAGAGCGGCGGCTACGTCCTCGCCTGCAATCACCTCTCGAACTTCGACCCGTGGCCGCTCGGGATGCCGCTGTGGCCGCGGCGCTGGCTCCGCTTCATGGCGAAGTCGGAGCTCTACTGGTGGCCGGCGACGTTGGTGCTCAACGCCGCCGGTGCCTTTCCGGTGCACCGCGAGCGCGCCGACGTCGAAGCCGTACACACGGCCGTGCGCCTTGCGCAGGAGGGCAACGTCGTGGTGATGTTCCCCGAGGGGACGCGGCGCAGGAAGGGACTCGTGAAGAAGCACCAGGCCCGGGCACGGTCCGGCGCGGCGCGCATCGCGCTGAACGCCGGAGTGCCGCTCGTCCCCGCAGCCCTCGCAGGCACCGACCGACTGCTCACACTGGGGCCACTGAAAGTCGCATTCGGAGCGCCGATCGAAGTGGAGGACCTGCTCGCGTCCGGCGACCTGCGTCGTGCGGCGCAGGAGGCCACCGAGCGCTTGATGGCGCGCATCGAGGAACTCGAGGCGTCGTTGTGAGCACCCTGCTCGCGATCGACGGCGACTCCTTCGCGCATCGCGCCTACCACGCGCTGCCGAAGTCGATCCGGCTCAACGCGGTTGTCGGCTTCACGAACATGCTCACCCGGCTCTGGCAGGCAGAGCGGCCGGGTGGGGTCCTCGTCGCCTGGGACACGCTCTCGGTGCCGACGTACCGGCACGAGGCCTATGAGCCCTACCAGTCGGGGAGAGTGTTCGACGACTCCATCGTCGAGCAACTCGAGATCCTGCCCCAGGTCGTGAGCGCTTTCGGCTTCCTCGTCGCGAAGGCGCCCGGCTACGAGGCGGACGACTTCCTCGCGGCCGCGGCGCGAGAGTGGGCCGGCAACGTGCTCGTCGCCACATCCGACCGCGACGCCTTTCAGCTCGCGAGCGAGCGCGTCACGATCCTGCAACCGACACGGGGCGTGAGCGAGCTGGCTCGGATTGGCCCCGCCGAGGTGCGCGAGCGCTACGGCGTCGAGCCGGAGCAGGTGCCGGATCTGATCGCGCTGCGCGGCGATCCGTCCGACAAGCTGCCGGGAGCGCGCGGGATCGGCCCGAAGAAGGCCGCTGAGCTACTCGGGCAATACGGCTCGCTCGACGCTGCCCTCGCCGACGGACGTTTCGCCGCCGAGGCGGAGGACTTGGGGCTCTTCCGGCGAATCGCGACGATGGACGCCTCCGCCCCCCTTCCTCCCCTCGCAGAAACATCCCCGGCGTGGGCGGAGGCGTCTTCTTTCCTCAAGGGGCTCGGGCTCGACGGAGTCGCCGCCCGCGTCGGCGAGCTATCGACGTCCTGACCCATCCCGCGTTCGCGCGGCTGCATCCCACCGGCGGGCATCCGGAGCGGCCCGAGCGGCTTGCGGTGCTGCTTGCCCATCAACACATCTGGAGCGAGGGCCGGGCCGCGTCGGCCGAGGAGTTGCTGCTCTGCCACACACCCGAGCACGTGGAGCTCATCCGCTCGGTCGAGGACGGGCTCTGGCTCGACGGCGACACCGTCTGCACGGCGACGACCTACGAGGCGGCCGCGCTCGCAGCGGGCACCGCGATCGAGGCGGCGCTGCGCGGCGGCTTCGCACTCGTCCGCCCGCCCGGCCACCACGCCCTGGCGGGGAGAGCGATGGGTTTCTGCGTGTTCAACAACGTCGCGGTGGCGGCGCGCGCTGCGCAGGAGCGGCTCGGTCTCGAGCGCGTCGCGATCGTCGATTTCGACGTCCACCACGGCAACGGGACGGAGGCGATCTTTCGCGACGACGACAACGTCCTCTTCGTCTCGCTGCACCAGTGGCCGTTCTATCCGGGCAGCGGCGGGCCGGACGACCAGGCGGAGACGACCGTCAACGTCCCGTTGCAGGCCGGCTCAGGTGACAAGGAGTACCTCGAGGCATTCGCGCAGATCGCCGAGCCCGCGGTGGAGCGGTTCGAGCCCGAGCTCGTGCTCGTCTCGGCCGGGTTCGACGCGCACCACGCGGACCCGCTCTCGGACATGCGCCTCACGGAGGACGGCTTCCGCGAGCTGGCGCGCCGCTGCCGGGCTCTCTCGGACCGGGTAGCCGCAGTCCTCGAGGGCGGTTACGACCTCGAGACGCTGCCGGTGCTCGTCGACGCGGCGCTCGATGGCTTCATGGGTTAGCCGCGGGCCAACGCGAGCTGCTCGAGCGCCTCGCGGCGCGACGAGACGCCGAGCTTGCGCAGGAGGCTCTTGACGTGCGAGCGGACTGTGTGCTCGGAGATGAAGAGACGTTGCGCGATCTCATCGGTGCCGTGATGCTCGTCGAGCAGGAGCAGCACCTCGAGCTCGCGGGCCGAAAGAGCCGAGGCGATGCTGTCCGGCACGCCCGAGCCGCGGCCGCCGCTGCGCACCTGGTCGAGCAGCCTGCGCGCGACTGGCCCCGAGAGGGCCGCGTCGCCCTGGACGACGCCCTCGAGAAACTCGGCGATTCGCTCCGGCGACTCGGTCTTGAGCAGGTAGCCGGCTGCTCCGCCGCGAATGGCGGCGAGCAAGTTCTCTTCGGTGCCGGAAGCCGTG
>DASXJG010000163.1:0-16194 GCA_036497525.1 Gaiellaceae bacterium | reverse complement strand
CGAGGCGTTGGAGAAGGCTACGAAGCGGCTAGGGAAGCTTTCCGAGCGCGATCCAGGATCTCCCAGAAGATGACTCCCGCTCCGTCTTTCCGATAGTTCCAGCGCAGCACGTACTCGTCCAAATAGTTCGGGAGGTACTTCGCGCTCACGTTGTGGTGAGCGCCCCGGACGCTGTTCTTGAACAGAGCGAAGAAGCTCTCCACGTTCTGCGTTCCCGCGTCGCCCTCCACATAGACCCGCGCCTTGTGCTTCACGCGCTTGTGGGCCTTGTACTCGCGCTCGATCCCGCTGTATAGCGCCCACTCGTCCGTGAAGATCATGGATTCCGGCAGAACGAACTCCTTGATCTTCGCGTGGAGCGTTGGCTTCATCCGATCCGACGCGACCCCAGCCCGGACGCGACCACCGCGCTCCACCGCCGCCACGACCATCTTGCCTTTGCCCTTGGTCATGTAGGGAGGCGTGTTCGGATGGATTCCGTCGCGCTCCCGCTGCTTGCGCTCGGACTCGCGCAGCCGGCCACTCATGAACGTCTCGTCCACCTCTACATCCCCCGACAGGGGTGGCTCGTTGTCCTGGCCGAGCAAGCTGCGGATCTGCTTGAGCATCCGGTGCGCTGTCTTGTAGGTGACGCCGATCTCGCGCCCGAGCTGCTTGGCCGAGATCCCGCACCGCGACGAACTCAGTAGGTAGATCGCCCAGAACCAAAGCTGCAAGCTGGTGGTGCTCTTGTGGAAGATCGTCCCGGCCGTCGGGTACATGTGCGCACCGCAGAACTGACAGGAGTAGGCCGACCGGCCCTTGATCCGATGGAAGCGCGATTCCCGGCCGCACTTCGGGCAGGGCGTCCCGTCCGGATAGAACTTCGCCTTCAGATACTCCAAGCAGGCGTCGTTGTCCGGGAACCGGCGCAGGAACTCCGTGTACGTCATCTTGCTGTCGCTCGCTGGCGACCGCTCGATGGACTCTCTCTTCCGTGCGCTCATACACATTATGGTACTCCATACACGTACGTGTTGTCAAGGGATACTTCCCACAGTCTGTTACTTGCAAAGACAGGTCCGGAAACGGCGAGGGGGAGCCGGAGCTCCCCCTCGAGATCGTTCCGGCTACGGCTCTAGTGCAGGCCGCTGAAGATCTTGCCGGAGGGGTGCCAGTCGCCGCTCCCGCCGCCGCTCCACTTGATGATCTTGAGCTGCTGCATCGGGAACGTGTCCTTCTTGGTCGTCTGGACCGTCATCCCCGGATAGATGAACGGGTTGTTCTTCTCCGTCATGTTCCGCAGGGCGTGCATCAGGCCGGCGCGGGTCAGGTGCTTGCCGGCGTGCTTGAGCGCGTCTGTGAACGTCCAGGCGGAGGCGAGCCCGTAGATGATGTTGCCGTCTCCCAGCGCGAGGCTCTGGTCTAGGGCCGGCGCGTACTTGTGGATGATCGACTTCGCGAGCTTCATCCCCGGCAGGTTCCCCTGCGTCGTCGGGCTGGCGGTGTACGTCGTGGAGACGACACCGTTCAGCGTGGCGCCGTTCTTGGCCGCCGTGAGCATGAACAGGCGGTTCGCCGAGACGTTGTTGAGAAGCGTCAACGGATTCCAGCCCGGGATGTGGGGCACCGTTGCGAGTGCGGCGATCGACGCGGCGGGCGTCGCGAAGATGACGAGCGTGTCGGCGCCGTGGGCCGCGATCGCACCGACGTGGGCGCCGACCACCGTCGCCGGGTCGGTGACGTTGTACGACTCGGTGTCGACGATCTGGCTCGAGTGGCTTCCCAGCCCCGTCTTCAGCCCGCCCAGGTAGTTCTTGCCATAGGCGTCGTTCTGGTAGAGCACGCCGATCTTGGCCTTCGGCTTGTTCTTGAGGATGTACTTCGCGTAGAGCTTCGCCTCGCCCGGATAATCCGGCTGCCAGCCCATGGTCCACGGCTTTGCCGAGCCCTGGCAGGAGTGGTGGACGCAGTTCCCCCAGTACGCGTCGCCGGTGGCGAGAAGCACCTGCGGAACCTTGTGCTGGTTGAGGTAGCCCCACGTCGCAAGGCCAGGGGCCGTGCCGAGGCTCCCGACGATCGCGAAGACGTGATCCTGCTCGACGAGCTGCTTGACGGCCGGCACGGTCTGCGCCGGGTTGTACGAGTCATCGATGGTCTTGTCGTTGATCTTGCGGTGGAAGATGCCGCCGTGCGCGTTGACGTACGCGTACCACGCCTGCTCCGCCGACGGGATCGTCTTGTACAGCGCCGCCGGGCCCGTGTACGGGAACGTGCCACCGATCAGGATCTGCTTGCTGGACACGCCCGGCGTGCCCTGGGGCGAGGCCCCTGCGGTGCCGGCTACCGCCACTGTGACGAGCAGCGCGCCGAGCAGCGCGCCGAGCTTCCTACGGTTCACAGCCATTCTCCCTCCTGCGAATGGTTCGTCGATCAGGTTGTGTCCGATGAGACGAATTCTGCTGCAGTTTGATGGAAATTGACTCGTGGTTCAAGCGCGGGCGAGGCGGCGTATGCGTCTGAGCAGGCCGGCAAAGCCGTCGGGCACCAGAAGCATTACAAGGATCACCGCTGCGCCGAAGACGACATCGCGACCGTGCTGGGCGCCGATCACCGGCACGCTGGTCGAGATCTGGGGGAGCAGCGCCACGAAGGCCGCGCCGGCGAGGATCCCCCAGAGCGAGCCGAGCCCTGCGATCGCGACTCCGATAAGCAGCTCGAGCGAGAGAAACACGTCGAACTCGCTCGGTTGCGCGAAGCCGTTCGTCGCCAGAACGAAGAGGGAGCCCGCGACGCCCGCGTAGGCGGCGGAGATGCCGAACGCGAGAGTCTTGTACACCGGCAGCTCCACGCCGGACGCGACCGCCGCGATCTCGCTGTCCCGCACGGCACGGAACGCGCGTCCGATGCGCCCACGCAGGATCAGCCAGGCGAGCACGAACAGGATCGCCGAGGCGGTCCAGGCGGCGGCGTAGATCCAGAGATTGTCGACCGTCCGCGACGACTGAACGCCGCCGCTGCCGCCGAGGAAGCTCGAGTACTGGAGCGGGATCTGCGGAATGGAGATGGCGAGTGCGAACGTCACGAGCGCGAGATAGACGCCCGAGAGCCGCAGTGCGGGGAGGCCGACGATCAGACCGACGACGAAGCAGATCGCGAAGGCGGCGACCATCGTCAGAACGAGGTTGGTGTGGTGGTCGCGCGACAGCACCGCGGTCGTGTATCCGCCGATCGCCATGAACGCTCCGTGGCCGATCGAGATCTGGCCTGTGTAGCCGGTGAGGATGTTGAGGCCGAGGATCGCGATGAAGAAGATCCCGACCTGCGCGGCGAGCGAGACGTGGTAGTCGCTCAGGAGGAACGGCAGCGCCGCGAGTACTCCTGCGACGGCGAGCACCGTGACGAGACCGGGGAGGTTTCTCATACGCGTCGCACCTCTCGGCGGCCGAACAGCCCCGACGGCTTGACGAGGAGGACGACGAGCAGGACGGCGAAGGCGAAGGGAAGCTGGAGCTCCGAGCTGATCTGGGGCACGTAGCCGATCACGAGGCTGATCGAGACGCCGATCGTGAGGCCGCCGACCACCGCTCCGGCCGGGCTCTCGAGGCCGCCGAGGACTGCCGCGGCGAAGGCGTAGACGAGGATCGATTGCATGAGCGTCGGGGAGAGGAAGAGCTGCGAGGGCTCGGCCATCAGCCCGGCGACGGCTCCCAGCACAGCTGCGAGCCCCCAACCGACGGCAAGCATTCGGTCGACGCGCACGCCGACGAGGGCTGCCGCGGCAGGGCGGACCGCCGCTGCGCGCATGCCGAGGCCGAGCTTCGTGAAGCGGAACAGCGCCCAGACGAGCAGGACGCACGCGGACACGACGGCGAGCATCCCCACGTACAGGTGCAGGATGGCGACGCCGCCCAGGTTGAATGCGCCGTTGCCGAACGGCGAGGGCATGAACTTGAGATCCGCACCCCAGATCCAGTTCACCACGCCGTCGATGAGGATGAACAGCCCAACGGTGACGATCACCGTGGCTATCACCGAGCGGTGCAGCACCGGCCGGATGAGCGCGACCTGAAGCACGAGCCCCAGGACGAACGCGATGGCCAGCGTCGCAAAGAAAGCCACCCAGTACGACAGGCCCCACTGGATGAGCTGGTACGCCACGTACGTCGTCAGCATCGCAAGCTCGCCCTGGGCGAAGTTGATCACGTGCGTCGCGCGGTAGACGAGGACGAGCGCCAGTGCGAGGCTGCTGTAGACGGCACCGCTTGCGAGCCCCTCCACCGTCAGCCGGGCGAAAGTCGTGCTCTGCAAACAGCCGACCAGCAGGAAGACAGCGCCGCCGACGAGCAGCACCGCGACCGCGCCGGCCGGGGCAAGCGCGATGCCGCGAGCACGGAAACCGGCGATCGCTGAGGTCTCTGCGCTGCTCACCCCGTCAGTACCCGAGGTAGCTGCGGCGGACCGAATCGTCGGCCTGGAGCTCTTCGCTCGTGCCGGCGAGAGCGACGCGTCCCGCCTCGAGCACGAAGCCGGCGTGCGCTGCCTGCAGCGCCAGCTGCGCGTTCTGCTCCACGACGAGGACCGTCAGGCCATCGTCCTCGTTCATCTGCTGCACGATCCGGAAGAGCTCTGCGACGAGAACCGGAGCGAGGCCGAGCGACGGCTCGTCGAGGAGCAACAGCCGCGGCCGGAGCATGAACGCGCGAGCGAGGGCGAGCATCTGCTGCTCGCCGCCGCTCAGAGTTCCCGCCTCCTGCCGGCGCCGCTCGGAGAGCCAGGGGAAGTAGGTGAAGACCCGCTCGAGCTCGGGCTGGATCGAGCCGCGGCGGGTGTACGCGCCGAGGCGGAGGTTCTCCCAGACGGTCAGCTCGGCGAAGGTGCCGCGGCCTTCCGGCACGTGCGCGACGCCGAGCCGCGCGACCGCCCCCGGGCCGAGCCGACCGAGCGGGCGCCCGGCGAACGCGATCCGGCCCGAGCGCCGGACGGTGCCCGAGACGGCGCGCAGCGTCGTCGTCTTGCCCGCGCCGTTCGGCCCGAGCACCGCGACGATCGACCCCTCCTCCACGCCGAGCGAGACCCCGTGCAGCGCGTGCACGGGGCCGTAGCGCGCCTCGACGTCCTCGAGCTCCAGCAGCGCCGTCACGCGGCGAGCTCGCCTCCGAGATACGCCTCGATGACGGCCGGGTCGCGCTGCACGTCGGCGGGCGCGCCGGCGGCGATCGTGTGCCCGAAGTCGAGAACGTGGACGTGCTCGCAGACCTGCATCACGAGCCGCATGTGGTGCTCGACGAGGAGGATCGTCAGCTCGCGCTCGTCGCGCAGCCGGCGGATGAGCCCGACGAGGTCCTCGACCTCCTCGTGGTTCAGGCCGCCGGCGGGCTCGTCGAGGAGCAGGAGCCGCGGCCGGCTCGCGAGGGCTCGCGCGAGCTCGACCCGCTTCAGCGTCCCGTACGGCAGGCCCGACGCGACGCGCTCCGCGTGCTCGGCGATCCCGACGTCGGCGAGCGTGTCGAGCGCCTGGCGCCGCTGCTCGCGCTCGCGGTGGAGGCGCGTCGCGGGATGCGCGCCGACGAGCACGTTCTCCAGCACGGTCATGCGCGCGAACAGCTCGAGGTTCTGGAAGGTGCGGGCTATCCCGAGGTGGACCACGCGGCTCGGCCGGACGCGCCGGATCGAGCGGCCGTCGAATACGACGTCCCCCCGGTCGAGGCGGTAGAGGCCGGTGATCGCGTTGAAGGCGGTCGTCTTCCCGGCGCCGTTCGGCCCGATCAGGCCCGAGATCGATCCTTGGGCGACCTCGAGGGAGACGTCGTCGAGCGCGACAATGCCGCCGAACCGCAGTCGAGCGTGGTCGAGCGCGAGCAGCGGCACGGTCAGTCCGCCGCCTGCAGCGACCGGCCGCCGGCGGACTGCATCCCGGCGAGCATCCCGGGCGGAGCGGCGCCGTCGGGAAAGCGCGCGAGCAGCTCGCCCAGCAGAGCATCCGGCTCCCAGCCATCCGGCGCGTCCAGCAGCTCGCCCGCGCTCCAGCCGCGCAGGACGTTGACGGCGCCGCCCCAGACGTGGATGACCTGGCCGGTTATCGCATGCGCCTCGTCGGCGCAGAGCGCGACCACGACGGCGGAGACGTTCGACGGGTCGAGCGGGTCGAAGCCCACGGGCGGCGCGTTCATCTGGAACGTCTCCTCGGTCATGCGCGTGCGCGCGTTCGGCGCGAGGCAGTTGACGGTGACGCCGTACCGCTGCAGCTCCTGCGCGGCGATGACCGTGAAGCCGGCGATGCCCGCCTTCGCCGCGCCGTAGTTCGCCTGGCCGACGTTGCCAAAGACGCCCGAGGGGCTGGACGTGTTGACGACGCGCCCGCGCACCACCTCGCCCGCCTTCGACTGCTCGCGCCAGTAGGCGGCGGCGTGCTGGGTCGGCGCGAAGTGCCCCTTGAGATGGACGGCGATCACCGAGTCCCACTCGTCCTCGCTCATGTTGACGAGCATCCGGTCGCGGAGGATCCCGGCGTTGTTGACGAGGATGTCGAGGCGGCCGAGCTCGTCGATCGCCTGCTGCACGAGCCGTCCGGCGCCCGCGAAGTCGGCGACGTTCTCGCCGTTCGTCGACGCTTGCCCGCCGGCGGCGCGGATCTCCTCGGCGACATGCTCCGCGGGGCCTGGATCGGATCCCCCTCCCGCCAGCCCGCCGCCGAGGTCGTTGACCACGACCGTCGCCCCGGCGTCGGCGAGTGCGAGTGCATGCGAGCGGCCGATCCCGCGCCCGGCACCTGTGACGATCGCGACCTTGCCGCTGAGATCGGGCACGGCGAGAGATTACGGCTTCGTGTCGACCCACGCGACGTCCCACACGCCGAGCTTGCGGCGATGCGTGACGTAGACGTGGATCGTGTGGCGCCCGGCGGCGTCGCGCCCGTCGGAGCGCAGGAGATCGAAGACGACGCGGTAGAGGCGGGTCGCGCCGGGCCGCAGGCCCTCGGGCAGGCGGCGCGGTAGCGGCTGCGCGGTGGCCGAGACGATGCGCGTCCGGATGCCGAGGCTTTCCGGAGCGAGTTTGGCTGTGTCCCGTGAGTCGCCGACGGCGATCGGCGTCCCCTGCGTCGTCCCCGAGTGGCCCGCTGTCACTCCCACGGTCGCGAGGTCGACGAAGAATCGGGTCTCGTCCGGGGTCACCTTTCTCCCGAGCAGATGCTCGAGCTCGACCCCGAAGTCGGACTGATCGGGCGGCGGCGCCTGGACCCGGCGCCAGTCGTGGCTCGGCTGCAGGTAGTAGAGCGGCGTGCCGGTCGCCACGCCGCGCCGGCCGGCGAGCGGGCCGCAGCGGAAGGTCGCGAGGTTCACCTCGCGGCAGGCGGCCCACGCCGGCACGCCCCGCGGCGGCACGCGTTCGGTTCCGGACGGTCCGGATCCGCCGACGCCGCCGACTGTCTCGATCTCGGTCAGGACTGCGAGCGCGCGGATGAAGTCGTCGCCGACGTTGGCGAGGTCGGAACGCAGACGGTCAATCTGGGCCGGGTCGGCGCCCGCCGCCTGCGCCTTGTCGAGCGAGTCGAGCATGCCTTGCCGTGTCAGGGGCGGCTGGCTGTCGGTGCTCTCGCCGAGCTCGTAGTTCCGGTTCCCCGGTGCCATGACGCCCGAGACGTGGCAGGTGAAGGAACCGGTCCTCGCGCTCGGGCACGCGAGCGCGAGCGGCGCCGCCCCGTGGTAGGCGCGTGTCCGGTTGATCGAGAAGCGCGCGCTGTTGCGGTCGTTCGTGTGTAGGAACGGGAGGAGGCCGGTCTTGTCGGCGGCGATCGCGGCGCCGGCGAAGAGCAGGAGCGCGGCGAAGGCGATGATGGCGACTGTCTGCCGCCGCCGGCGCGTCGCGCGCACCCTGACCGAGCCCGCGTATCCCGCGGCCAGCAGCTCGTCCGGGTCGACCGCGAAGCCGGGCACGAGCAGGTCGAGGGCCTGTCCGACCATGGGATCCTTGCCGGCGATCATGCGAGCACCTCCTCACCGAGGGACGCTCGTAGCGCCTCGTGTGCGTGGTTCAGCGTCGCCGAGACGGTGCCCCGGCGGACGCCGAGCGTGGACGCGATCGCGGCGTAGTCGAGATCGGCGTAGTAGCGGAGAAAGAGAGCGAGCCGCTGCCGCTCCGGCAACGCGGCCACGGCCGCGCGAACCGCGTCGCGCCGCTCGTCGACGGCGTCGTGAGCGGCGCCGTCGACGTCCGGACCTTCGGCGACCCGCGGCGAGCGCTCGCGGACGTTGCGAGCGGCGTTGACGACGGCCTTCCAGAGCCAGGCCTCCACCGTGCCGGTCCCGCGGAAGGTCGTCCGCCGGGCGAACGCGCGCGTCAGCGCCTCCTGCACGGCGTCCCGGCCTCCCTCGCGGCTGCCCGCGATCGCCGTTGCCACGCGGATGAACTCCGGCGCGCGTGCCCGATAGGTCGCCTCGATCGTGGCGGCCGTCGCCTCGCGCCGGCGCGGCGAGCGGAGGAGGCCGGAAGAAGGGAGCTCCGTCATCTGCCCCTACGACACGGCAGGCGCGCGCCGTGTTTAGTCCCGCTCCAGGTAGCCGGGCGAGTCGATCCGCAGGCGGGCCTCGACGTCCGCCTTCACCCGGGCAAGCGTGCCGTCCGGGACGTCGCCCTCCCGGATCCGCGCCGCGAGCTCCCGCTGGTCGGCGTCGTCCTCGGGCGGTAGCTTCGCGAGCTCTCGGCGGACGATGCCGAGCGCGTTGAGCGCCACGAGCATCCGGAAGCGTGCGCGAGGGTCGTCGAGCGTGGGGAGGACCTCGCCGGCGAGGAACTCCTCGATCGCCTCGGCGAGCTCGTCGGCGGTGGGCCGCTCGCTCACGTGGCGCCGTATCCTTCGAGGAGGTGGCAGATCTCGTACTCGACCTCGGAGCCGAGCCGGCCGAGGATGGCGAGCTCGACGCTACGGTCGCGGCCGCTCAGGTGCCGCTGAGCCTGGGTGAGGCAGCCGACCGCCCAGGCGACGTTGCCGGCGAGCTCCCAGTAGTCGAGCTCCTCGGGCCGCACGTCGAAGCCGGTCAGCTCGTTGTAGCGCTCGAGGTACTGCTCGGCGCCGGCGATCCCGCCGAGCCTCAGGTGGGTGACGCCGAAGCGCCACGCCCGGACGAGCGCGAACGAGAGGTCGCGAGCGGGGTCGTCGAGGTGCGCGAACTCCCAGTCGAGGACGCCGACGAGACCGTTCTCGTCCACGGCCAGGTTGCCGATGCGGAAGTCGCCGTGGACGACGACGGGCTTCCGCGGAGGCGGCCGGTTCTCGCGTAGCCACCAGAGCCCGAGCTCGATCGCCGGGTGTGGCTCCCCGACCTCGTCGAGCTCCTCGACGAGCCGGTCGATCGACGCCTCCGCGAGGAACGGCAGCTCCTCGGGCGGCAGGGCGTGGATCTTGGCCAGCTCCTCCGCCATCTGCAGCGGCAGCAGCTCGGGGACCTGCATGCGCACGATGCGGCGGCCGATCGTCTCGCCCCCGATCCGCTCCATGACGAAGGCCTCGCGCCCGTCGAGGTCCTCGATGTAGAGGACCGGCTCGGGGACTTTCACTCCCGCCGAGTGCGCCGCCTGCAGCACCTCGAACTCGTGCTTCAGCGAGAGCGTGTGCCGGTGGATCACGCCGCCGGCGGCGCGCCGGACGAGCAGGCGCCGTCCGTCCGCGTCCACCGCCCAGGACTCCTTCGAAGCTCCGCCCGCGAGCAGCACGGGCTCGGAGACCGGCCCGAGCACCGCCTGGAGCGCGTCGCGCATGTCTGCGATCATCGCGCCTGTGTCGGATCGGCGCGAGCGCGTGCGGGGGTTCATGGAGGAACACGTCTACCCGAACGAGCAGGCGCTCACCCGGGAGGACGACGCGGCGGACGCGATCGTCCGCGACCTGCAGCAGCAGGCGAAGGACGCGGGGCTCTGGGCGCCGCATCTGCCGCCGGAGGCGGGCGGCTCCGGCGGCGGCTTCCTCGAGTACGCCGACCTCAACGAGGAGATCGGCCGCAGCTTCATCGCGCAGCTGATCTTCGGCTGCCAGGCGCCGGACGCCGGCAACGGCGAGATCCTCCACCTCTACGGCACCGACGAGCAGAAGGAGCGGTTCCTGCGCCCGCTCGTCGCCGGCGAGGTGCGGTCCTTCTTCGGCATGACCGAGCCGGAGGTGGCCGGGTCCGACCCCACGCTCCTGCGCGGCCGCGCCGAGCGGGAGGGCGACGAGTGGGTCATCGACGCGCACAAGTGGTTCTCCTCCGGCGCCGACGGTGCGGCCTTCGCGATCGTCATGGTCGTGACCGAGCCCGACGCGGAGCCGCACCGGCGGGCCTCGATGATCCTCGTCCCGACCGACTCGCCGGGCTACGAGCTCGTGCGCCGGATCCCGGTGATGGGGCACGAGGGGCGCGGCTGGGGGACGCACTGCGAGACGCGCTTCACCGGCGTCCGCGTGCCGCTCGCGAACACGCTCGGTGAGCCGGGCGAGGGCTTCCGGATCGCGCAGAAGCGGCTAGGGCCGGGCCGGATCCACCACGTCATGCGTTGGCTCGGCCAGATGGAGCGGGCCTTCGAGCTCATGTGCACGCGCGCACTCGAGCGCGAGGCGTTCGGCGGGACGCTCGCCGAGAAGCAGACCGTGCAGAACTGGATCGCCGAATCGGCCGCCGACATCCAGGCGTGCCGGCTGATGACCCTGCAGGCGGCGCATCGCCTCGACGAAGGCGACGAGGGGCGTGTCGAGATCTCGCTGATCAAGTTCTTCGCAGCGCGCGTGCTCGGGGAGGTGCTCGACCGTGCGATCCAGGTGCACGGCGGGCTCGGCATCACCGATGACACGCCGCTCGCGCTGATGTGGCGGATGGCTCGCGGCGGCCGGATCTACGACGGCCCCGACGAGGTGCACAAGGCCGTCGTCGCACGCCGCATCCTGCGCTCGTTCTCGGAGGGGGACGGCTGGCGCTTCACGTAGTCCTCGAGGGCCGGCGCGTCCGGCTCGAGCCGCTCGAGCCGCGGCACGAGGAGGAGCTCTGGGCGGTTGCGCAGGATCCGCGCACCTGGCGCTGGATGCGCTTCAACGGTCACGACCGCGACGAGTACCGCCGCTGGTGGGCGTCGGTGGACATGGGATTCGCGCACTACTTCGACGGGGACATCGTCGGCCACACGAGCTTCCTCAACGACCGGCCGGAGGACCGCGTGGTCGAGATCGGAAACACGTGGCTCAACCCGCGGGCGTGGGGGACGGACGCGAACACCGAGGCCAAGTACCTCCTCCTGCGGCACGCGTTCGAGGACGAGGGCTACCTCCGCGTCGAGTTCAAGACCGACGCCTCGAACGAGCGCTCGCGTCCCGCGCTCGAGAAGGTGGGCGCCACGTTCGAGGGCGTCGCCCGCAAGCACCAGCTCGTGCGCGGCGGCGAGCGGCGCGACTCGGCCTGGTACGCGGTGATCGACGACGACTGGCCCCAGGTGAAGGCCAACCTCGAGCGGCGGACGCGCGTGCGGGAATGAGTGTCGAGGTCGTCTTCGAGACACACGCGACGAGCGAGGACAACGAAGCCGGGATTGCCACCGGCTGGCTCCCAGGGCGGCTCTCGCCCCGAGGCCGCAAGCAGGCCCGCGAGCTCGGTGAGCGCCGGCGCGACGATGGGCTTTCGGTCGTCTTCACGTCCGATCTTGGGCGTGCATTGGAGACTGCAGAGATCGCGTTCGCCGGCTCCGGCTTTCCTATCGTCGAGGACGCGCGACTCCGCGAGTGCAACTACGGCGAGCAGAACGGCACCCCGGGACCGATCCACGACCGCTCCGGCCACATCGACGTCCCGTACCCAGGCGGCGAGAGCTGGCGCCAGGCGGTCGAGCGGGTCGGCTGCTTCCTCGACGAGCTCAGGCGGGAACGAGACGGCGAGCGCGTGCTCGTCATCGGCCACAGCGCAACGCGGCTGGCGCTGGAGGTAACCGCGAACGGCCGGCCGCTGGAAGACCTCCTCGGCGCACCGTTCAGCTGGCAACCGGGCTGGGACTACCTCCTCTAGGGCCACGTCCGGTGTCTGACACCGGACGTGACTCGTTCGGACCTGTCCCGCGGTCGCGAGTCGACCCGAGACGGCTTGATCGAGCGGCGACCCGTCCGCTTTGGACGTGTCTAGGTGCCTGACACCCGTGCGGCGCTCGAGGACGTCGTTCTCTAGCCCCTGTGCCCGGCGAGGATGGGTACCGGCGGTGCTGCCGCACGACGCTCGTCGAACTCGGGAAGCGTGAGGCTCACCAGCGCGTGGCACGCGAGATCGGGGCACTCGCAGAAGAACTCCCACGCCTCGGTCCCCGCGCCCTCGCTTGCCAGCTCCCGGATCGAGTCGTTCACCTGTCGGAACGCGCCATCGGTATCCATCGTCGTCCCCTCCGATTCGCTACAATCACCGACTGACAAGACGCGACAAAAAATACACGAAAGAATCATCGTATGTCAAGCGTTGACCAACCAAAGACCTGGACGTTCCTGACCAACCACGCCCAGGTCCTCCTGTGCCTCGCCAACTCGCCCGATATCCGGCTCCGCGAAGTGGCCGAACGCGTCGGCATCACCGAGCGTGCGACCCAGCGCATCCTCGCCGAGCTGGTCGAAGCGGGTTACGTCAAGACCAAGCGGGTCGGACGTCGCAACCAGTACACGGTCGACCATGAGCACGTGATGCGGCACAAGGCTCAGATCGGCCACGAGATCGGACACCTGCTCGAGGCGCTCACACAGAACAGCGGGCCCTAGGCGCTCCCAGTCGCCGCGCCTCTAGGTTGGGGCAATGACCGTCGTCTACCCAGGCCCCGAGGGCTCGCACTCGGATGCCGCCGTGGCGGTGATGTTTCCGGCCACCGAGCGCGTGCCGGTGAGCAGCTTTCGAGGAGTCGCCGAAGCCGTGGCGGGCGCGGTCGGCACGCAAGGAGTGCTGCCGATCGAGAGCTCGCTTTCCGGAGCGGTGCCGGAGACCCACGACCTGCTGAACGAGTACCCGCTCTCGATCGTCGCCGAGGCGGTGCTCCCGGTCACCCACGCGCTCCTCGCTCCGCAGCGCGTCCCGCTGACCGACATCCGTCTCATCCGATCGCACCCGAGCGCCCTCGATCAATGCCGCCGCTTCCTCCACGACCTCGCAGGCGCGCGGCTCATCTCGAGCGCGACGACGGCGGACGCCGCGCGCGAGACCGCAGAGGGCGGCGATCCGCATGCGGCTGCGATCGCGAGCGCCGAGGCCGCGTCCCGGTACGGGCTCGTGTCGCTCGCCGGCGACGTCGGCGACGCTCCGGCATTCACGCGCTTCGTCGCGATCGCGCCGTACACACGCCTCGACGCCGACCGCGAGCGCGCGCGGACCGCGTTCACCTTCGTGGCCGACCACCGTCCCGGAGCCCTGAACGCCGCGATCGAGCCGTTCGCCCTCGCCGGTCTCGATCTGCTCCGCCTGGTCTCCCGGCCACTGCCGTCCACGCCGTGGAGCTATCGCTTCGACGCCGTGGTCGCAGGCCATCCACTCGATCCGGCCGTTCGGCGCGCGTTCGGGGAGCTGCGCCGGGCGACGCGCTCCTACCGGATCATCGGCGTGTACGAGGGCGCCGACGAATCGCACTGATCACGCGGCTACTCGGAACGGGGAGGCCGTTTCTTGACGGCGACGTAAAGCGAGACTGCGGCGATCCCCACACGAAGGAGCCACTTCAGTTCCGCCGCCCTCACTCGTACGAACCTACCTCGTTCACGGCGTTCGTCGCAAGCGATCGCCTAGGTGTCTGACGCCTCAGATCGCCGCACGATCTGGGTGCAGCGGGCGCTCGCGACGAGCTCGCCGTCCTGGTACAGCTCGGCGGCGCAGAAGACGACGCGCCGGTTCCGCTGCACGACATGGCCTTCCGCACGCAGTGTTCCCGGCCGCGCCGAGCGGTGGAACTCCGTGCGCAGGTCCGCCGTGAGGAAGTCCTCGGCCTCCGACATCAGCGTCCAGCAGGCGCCGCCCATGGCCGTGTCGAGCAGCGCAGCGACCATGCCGCCGTGGACAATCGGCCCGCCCGGCGAGTGGAAGGAGTACTCGGGCGTCGCCTCCCATTCGATCACCGCGCGGCCGTCGGCCTGCTCGACGCCGCGGTAGCCCAGCGTGTTCCAGACGTGCGGGTCCGGCGGCGGGTTCTCCGCCCACGGCTTCCTCGCGCGAGGGCTCAACCGTGCATCCTCATCTGGGCCCCGGCACTCCGGGGAAGCGAAACGGCTCGACACGGTTCGGCTGCACGACCCACGCGCGGCCCGTCTCCTCGTCGGCGGCGATCCGCAACGCCGCCTCGGCGACGAACGACGGCTCCATGAGCGGCGCGATTGGGTTCTCACGCAGCTCGTCCCGCACGATCGGCGTGTCGGTGAAGCCCGGACAGAGGGCGTTGATCCGGATCCCGTGCTCGGCGAGCCCCGGAGCGGCTGCGCGCACCCAGCCTACGACCGCGTGCTTCGTCGCGGTGTACGCGGGGTCGAGGGGCATCGCCGTGAGGCCGGCGAGCGAGGCAGTCGCGACGATCGAGCCCCCGCCGGGCATGAGTCTCTGCGCCAGCTCGCGCGTCCCGAGGACGACGCCGTCGAGGTTCGCGCCGACGATCCGTCGGTACTCGCTCTCGGGCAGCTCCGCCGGGTCCGGGTAGCCGATCCCGATCCCGGCGTTGAGGAACGCGGCGTCGAACTCTCCGGGGATGCCGTGCCACGAGCCCGGATCGGACACGTCGAACTCGGGCAGGTCGAGGACAAGCGGGTCGTCGAGTAGCGCGCAAATCGCCGAGCCGATCCCGCCGCGGCCGCCGGTCACCAGTGCCTTCACGGAACGAGCACCACCTTCCCGACGCTGCGCCGCGACTCGACGAGCGCGTGGGCGTCCTCCACCTCGGCGAGCGGGAACTCGGCCCCGACGACCGGTCGGATCGCCCCGGCTCGCCAGAGGTCGAGCAGCTCCAGCGTGGCCGCGGCCACCACGTCCGGCGCATGGCGCAGAAGCCGCCCGAGGTACACGCCTTGCACGCCGACGCTGCGCCCGACGATCTGCGCCGGCTGCAACTCCGGCCACATGCCGCCGGCGTAGCCGATCGCGACGAGCTGGCCGAGCGGACGGAGCCTCCCCACCGCAGCTTCGAACAGCTCGCCGCCGACGGGATCGACGACGACGTCCACCCGCAGGTCAGCGGGGATCTCGTCGTAGACGTACGCCTCGTCGGCGCCGAGGTCGCGGCAGAGAGCGTGCTTCTCCTCCGAGCCGACTGCGGCGACTACTCGCGCCCCGAGGGCGCGCGCGACCTGGATCGTCGCGGTGCCCACGCCCCCGGCCGCGGCGTGAACGAGCACGGTCGCGCCGTCCTGCAGCCGCACCTGCCGTGTGAGCGGGATGTACGCGGTCAGGAACGTGAGGAGGAACGCCGCTCCCTCGGCGAAGCTCGCCTCCTCCGGCAGCGGCACGATCGCCGCCCGGTCGACGGCCGCGAGCTCGGCATACGCGCCGCCGCGCACGAGCGCCATCACACGCGTCCCGTCGTCGAGCTCGCCGGCGAGCTCCGAGCCGAGCACGGCGGGCAACTCCGGCATCTGGGGGTAGCGGCCGTGCCGGATCAGGACGTCGAGGAAGTTGAGCCCCGCCGCGCGCACGCGCACGATCGCCTGTCTCTCACCGAGCTCCGGCTCCGGCACGTCGCGCAGCTCGAACGGCGCGTCGACCGCCGGGAGAACGGCGGCCTTCAACTCGTGGGTGCCGGCTCGGTCGTGAACCGTTCGCGCAGCTCGAGCTTGCGGAACTTGCCGACGCTCGTCTTCGGGATCTCCTCGATGAACTCCACCCGGTCGGGGAGCCACCACTTTGCGAACTGCGGCGCGAGGAACTCCCTCAGCTCGTCCGCCGTCGCCGTGGCACCCTCCTTGAGCACGACCGCTGCGAGCGGCCGCTCGCCCCACTTCTCGTCGGGCACCGCGATCACCGCCGACTCGGCGACCGCGGGATGGGCCATGAGCGCGTTCTCGAGGTCGACCGACGAGATCCATTCTCCGCCGGACTTGATCACGTCCTTCGAACGGTCCTTGATCTGGATGAAGCCCCGCGGATGGATCGAGACGATGTCGCCGGTGCGGAACCAGCCGTCCTCCGTCCAGCGGTCGGCGCATTCGGGCGCATCGAAGTACTGAGCGGCCACCCATGGTCCACGCACCTCGAGCTC
>DASXJG010000162.1:0-3080 GCA_036497525.1 Gaiellaceae bacterium | reverse complement strand
TGACGCGGCGGGAGGAGCACGCGGCCGCGCTGCGCGAGCAGGGGCTCCGCGTCTCCGGGCGCAGCGACTTCACGGCGGAGCTGGACGCCACCGCCGATCCGGCCGGGCTCCCCGCTGACGCAGAGCTCGCAATCCTCGCCTCCAAGGGGACCGACCTCGAGCCGCTGGCGGCACGGCTCGAGGGAGCGCTCACAGCCGCGACCGTGATGACGATCCAGAACGGGCTCGGTGCCGAGGAGATCGTCGCGGCGCACGGCGAATGGCCGCTCCTGTCGGCCGTGACGTTCATGAGCGGCACGCGGCACGGGGACGCGCACGTCGAGTACGTCCTCGATACCGCGACCTGGATCGGCCCCTACCGCGGCACGACGGAGGAGGACGCGCGCCGCGTCGCAGGGCTGATCGAGGGCGGCGGGCTGAAGGCGGAGGCCTTTCCCGACCTGCGCCCGGCGCAGTGGTCGAAGCTGATCTTCAACGCGACCGTGAACGGCGTCGCCGCGCTCACGGGCCTCCCGCACGATTTCCACTTCGCGCAGACGGAACAGCTCTCCGACCTCGGCCACCTCGTCCGCGACCTCGTCGACGAGGGGAAGTCGGTCGCCGCTGCGGCCGGCGTCGAGTTGCACGACGACCCGTGGGAGATGAACGTCCTCGCGACCCGGCGCGGCCACCGGCACTTCCCGTCGATGCTGGAGGACGTCAAGGCGCGGCGGCCGACCGAGCTCGAGTCGATCAACGGCGCGCTCGTGCGTGAGGCGGAGCAGCGCGGCGTCCCCGTACCGCTTCAGACGGCCGTCTATAGGCTCGTCAAGGCGAGGGAGGCGAGCTACTCGGAGTGAGGATCTGCGTCGTGGGCACGGGGGCGGTCGGGTCGCTGTTCGCGGCGAACCTGTCGCTGCTCGACGACGCGGAGGTCTGGGCCTACGACCTCTCGCAGGATCACGTCGACGCGATCAACCGCGACGGCCTGCGGCTGTCGGGCGCGGGAGACGTCACCGGCCGGCCGCGCGCGACGAGCGACGCCGCCGAGCTGCCGCCCTGCGACTTCGGAATCGTGGCGACGAAGGCGATGCATACCGAGCCGGCGATAGCAGCGACCGCGCACGCCTTCTCCGACGGCTTCGTTGCGACCGTCCAGAACGGTCTCGGCAACGAGGAGACGATCGCGCAGCACGTCGAGCGCGTCATCCGCGGCACCACGTTCCCGGCGGGGAAGCTGCTCGAGCCGGGACACGTGCAGTGGGACGTGAAGGGCGACACGACGCTCGGCCCCTACGACGGGCGCACGCCGCTCGCCGAGGTGGAACGGCTCGCCGACGCCTGTACGCGCGCCGGGATGCCGGCCGAGGCGGTCGAGGACGCGCGCGGCCCGCAATGGCGCAAGGTCATCTTCAACGCGTCCACCAACCCGATCGGCGCCCTCACCGGCCTCACCCATGGACGAGTCGTCGAGCGGCCGGACCTGCGCGCGCTCGTCACGGGCCTGGTCGACGAAGGCAAGGCCGTCGCGGCGGCGCAGGGCATCGAGCTGGACGCCGACCCGGAGGAGCTGATCGACCACGCGGCGCGCAAGGACGTCGCCTACGACCACAAGGCGTCGATGCTCCAGGACGTCGAGGCGCGGCGGCCGACGGAGGTGGACTATCTCAACGGCGGCATCGTCCGCTTCGGCGAGGAATACGGCATCCCGACGCCGCTCAACGCGGCGATCCAGGCGCTCGTGAAGGGAGTGGAGGCTTCGTGGACGCAGAGTTGACGGCACGGCACGCGCGGGTACGTGAGGCGCTCGAGCGGGACGGGCTGGACGCGGCGCTCGTCTGCGGGTCCGAGTACACGGGCTTCGAGGGGGCGGTCACGTACCTCTCCGGCTTCCAGATCGTCCATCGCTACGCCTACGTGCTCGTGCCGCGAGAGGGCGAGCCGTCGATCGTCTTCCCGGCCGAGGCGCGGTACGTCGGCGAGCACGGCGACTCCCAGATCGCCGACCAGGTCTTCGCCGACCGGCCCGGCGAGTGGCTCGCCGATCGGCTCCGCGGCAAGCGCGTCGGCGTCTACGGGCTCGACTACGTGATGACGGTGCGCGACTACGCCGCGCTCGCGGACGCGGCCGAGCTCGTCTCGTGGGACGCCGCATTCGACCTCGCCCGTGCGGTGAAGTCCGACGCCGAGCTCGAGTCGGTGCGCGAGAGCGTCGCGATCAACGTCGCCGGCTTCCACGCCTTCCACCGGGCGTGGTCGCCGGGCCGGACCGCGGCCGACGTGCTGGCGCCGGCGGAGGAGCTGTTCGTGGAGCGCGGCTGCGGCCGGCTGACGATGAACATGGTGCTCGTCGGGGCCGAGTTCGCGATCGCGCGCGACGACACCATCTTCGGCGAGCTCACGATTCCTTCCCTCGAGATCGCCGGGCCGGGCGGCCACTGGGTCGAGGTCTCCCGCGCACTCGGCACACCGAGCGACGAGGTCAAGAGGATGCTCGAGGCGTACGAGGAGTACTACGCGGTTGCGCAGACCGCGCTCCACGCCGGCGCCACCGCCCACGACGTCCACCGCGCGGTCTCGGCCGGCTTCACGCAACGCGGCTACCACCTCGGCCACGTCACGGGCCACTCGATCGGGATGACGATGATCGAGCACCCGAAGATCGGCGAGGGCATCGAGACCGAGCTCGCGACGAACATGGTCTTCTCCATGCATCCGCACGCGATCGCAGCGGACGGCGTGGAGTGCCTCTACATGCAGGACACGTGGCTCGTGACTGAGGACGGCGGCGTCCCGCTCGCCGACCTCGAGATGAAAGTCTGGTAGCCATGCCGGAGACCCCTGAGACCGACTCCTCGCTGGTCGGTAGCCAGGGACGCCGTGTCGCCGGTCTCATCGTCGCCGTCGTCGCGCCGGTGACGCTGATCACTGCGCTCGCCTACTACTTCGGATACCGCCGGGAGAGCGCGTTCGCCGGCTACTTCGGAATCGATCCCAGCGCACTCGGTTTCACGACGAACGACTACGTCCTCCGGAGCGTCGACGCCCTCTTCGTCCCCATCACCGTCGTGCTGCTCGTCGTCTTTGCCGCCCTGTTCCTG
>DASXJG010000161.1:0-29003 GCA_036497525.1 Gaiellaceae bacterium | reverse complement strand
TCGTTGACGCCGGGCGCGTTGCCGGCGGTCACCGTGCCCTCGGGATCCATCGCCGGCCTCAACGAGGCGAGCTTCTCGAGCGAGGTGTCCCGCCGGACCGATTCGTCCGCCGTAACGCCGCCGACGGGGACGATCTCGTCGTCGAAGCGGCCTGCATCCTGCGCCGCCGCCGCGCGCTCGTGCGAGCGGAGCGCCCACGCGTCCTGGTCCTCGCGCGAGACGCCGAGCTCGCGGGCCACGTTCGCAGCCTGCTGCACCATGTGCAGCTCGTCGAACGTCGAACGGAGCCCGTCCCAGATCATCAGGTCGACCAGTGTCCCGTCGCCCATCCGGTAGCCCTTACGGGCCTTCGGCAGTGCGTACGGCGCATTCGTCATCGATTCCATGCCGCCGGTGACGACGAGCTCGACGTCGCCCGCGCGGATCATCGAGTCGGCGATCTCGACCGCGCGGATCGAGGAGGCGCAGACCTTGTTCACGGTGTCCGACGGGACGTCGACCGGGATCCCGCCCGCGACCGCGGCCTGCCGCGCGGGAGCCTGTCCCGCGGCCGCCTGGAGCACCTGTCCCATGATCACGTAGTCGACCTCGCTCCCCTCGAGACCGGCGCGCTCGAGGCCTGAGCGGATCGCGATGGCGCCGAGCTCGGTCGCGGGGTACGCGGCGAGGCCGCCGTTGAGCTTGCCGAACGGCGTCCGGACGGTGGAGACGATGACGCTCCTGCTCATGCTTCCAAGTTAGCCAGCGAAGCTCATCCCGGGCTTCAGCCCGAGCGCGAACGCCACGATCAGCCGGACGGCGGCCTCGACGTCACCGAGATCCGCTGTCTCGACGGGGGAGTGCATGTAGCGGAGCGGAATGGAGACGAGCCCCGTCGGCACGCCTCGGCGGCTGAGATAGACCGCGTCCGCGTCCGTCCACGTGTTGCCGCGCGTGACCTCGATGCCGAACGGGATCCCCTCGGCCTCCGCCGTGTCGTGGAGGAGCTCGAAGACGTCGGGGTGGATCGTCGGGCCGCGCGTCAACCTGGGGCCGCCGCCGAGCACGATCTTGCCCTCATCCTCGTGATCGCCTCCGCGGATATCGGTCGCACGCGTGACGTCGATCGCGAGCGCGACGTCCGGCTCGATGCCGAAGGCGGTCGTGCGCGAGCCGGCGAAGTCCCCCACTTCCTCCTGCACCGCCGCGACGGCGATCACGTCGCCGGGAGCTGCCCCCTGCTCGCCGATCCTGCGCGCGGACTCGAGCGCGACGTAGCAGCCGATCCTGTTGTCGAAGGAGCGCGAGGCGAAACGGTCGCCGCGCAGAGCGAGTGGGGCGCCGTGCCACACGAGAACGTCGCCGGGCCGGACGAGCCCTCGGAGCTCGTCGCCGTCCTTCGCGCCGACGTCGAGGAAGAGGTCGTCGTAGTCGAGGGGCTTGCGGTCCTCGCCCCGCTTCCGCTTCTGGAACCGAGCGCCGACGACGCCCGGGATCGCGCCGCCACGAGCGAGGACGTGGACGCGCTGCCCGAGCATCACGTGCGGGTCGAAGCCGCCGATCGGGCGCAGCGCGGCGAGACCGTCGTCGCCGAGGTGCGTCACGACCATGCCGATCTCATCGATGTGGCCGACGAGCGCGAGCGAGGGCCCCCCGCCCGTGCCCGGCACGCGCACCCAGGAGCTGCCGAGGGCGTCGGACGAGACCTCACCCACGGAGTCGGCCGCCTCGCGCCACACCGCGGCCGCCGCACGCTCCTCCCCCGAGGGGCCGGGCGTCGTCAGCAGGCGCTCGAGCAGGTCCGGAAGTGCCATGGCTGCGCGAATCTACCTGCGCCCGTCGGCCCTGCTCCGCGGTAGCGTCCGGGCGTGCAAATCCGCACGCTGCCCGACAGCTATGCGGTCGTCCGGCTCCACCCTGGCGCCGACCTTCCGGATTGGGTCGACAAGGGTCCGTTCCGCTGCGTCACCCGCACCGACAACGAGGTCTCGGTCGTCTGCCGCGACCACGACGTACCCGAGGGCGAGAGCGTCGACCGTGGCTGGACGGTGCTCGAGGTGATGGGTCCGCTCGACTTCTCGCTGAGCGGGGTCGTGGCCTCGCTCGTCGGGCCACTCGCGGCAGCCGAGCTGCCGATCTTCGTCATCTCGACATTCGAGTCCGACTACGTCCTCGTTCGGTCGGCGCAGCTTGCGCGCGCCGCCGACGCCCTCGAGGACGCAGGCCACGTGTTCGCCGCTTGACGCCCGCGGAGAGCCTGCTTACGCTGCGGCCATGACTTCCGTCCGCAACCGGTGGGCCTGGCGCATCGAGCGTGGCGGGAGCCTGCGCGCACGCTGACGCGCCGGCACAGCCCGTCCGCTCGACCCGGCTCCGCGAGGAGCCTTTTTCATGTCCGAAATCGAAATCGCAACCGACCTCCTGACCCCACTCGGGGCGTACCTCCGGCTGCGGGAGGGCGCCGGCGGCTCGTTCCTGCTCGAGTCGGTCGAGCGCGGGCGCCTCGGTCGGTACAGCTTCGTCGGCGCCGGCTCGCGGCTCGTCTCCTTCGAGGAGGCGGAGACGCTCGGGCAGCCGGTCGTCGGCTACCTCGGGTACGACGCGGTCGCGACGTTCGAGCCGACGGTGCCGCTGCCGGAGGAAGGCCCGGAGGTCGCGGAGAGCCGTTTTCTCGTCCCGGACGTCCTCCTCCGCTTCGACCACGCACGCGGTGTAGCCGAGCTGCTGCGCGGCGAGCCCGACGCACTCGAGGGTCCGGAGCCGTCGCTCCCGCGCGGCACGGGAACACGCGGGCCGCTCGTGCGCGAGCCTCGGCGGGAGGAGCATCTCCGGCGAGTCGAGAGCGCACAAGAGCACATCCGCGAGGGCGACGTCTTCCAGGTCGTGATCGCGCAGCGTGCGACTCGCCCGACCTCGGCCTCGGCCGTCGAGCTGTATCGGGCACTGCGGCGCGTCAACCCGTCGCCGTACCTCTTTCTCCTGGAGCTTGAGGACCTGGCGCTGGTCGGCAGCTCGCCGGAGACCGTCGTGAAGTGCTCCGGCAGCCGCGCCGAGCTGAACCCGATCGCCGGGACGCTTCCCGAGGGCGACGCCGACACGGCCGCGCTGCTCGCGTCGGAGAAGGAGCGCGCCGAGCACACGATGCTCGTCGACCTCGGACGAAACGACCTCTCCCGTGTCTGCGTCCCCGGGTCCGTGCGGGTCGAGCGCTTCATGGAGCCCGAGCGCTACTCGCACGTCACGCATCTCGTCTCGGAGGTCGTCGGGGAGCTCCGCGACGGCGTGACGCCCTTCGGGCTGCTGCGCGCGTGCTTCCCCGCCGGCACCGTCTCGGGCGCGCCGAAGGTGCGGGCGATGCAGATCATCTCCGAGCTCGAAGGCCGCCGGCGCGGGATCTATGCGGGCGCGGTCGGCTACTGCCTGCCGGAAGAACGCGTGCTCGACACCTGCATCGCGATCCGCACGCTGTGGTTGCGCGACGGAGTAGCGCACCTGCAGGCGGGCGGCGGCATTGTCGCCGACTCGGACCCCGCGGCCGAGCACGAGGAGTGCCTGGCCAAGCTGCGCGCGCTCGAGACCGCGATCGAGCTGGCAGAGTCGGAGCAGGACGGCGTGCAGTGATCCTGCTCATCGACAACTACGACAGCTTCACCTACAACCTCGCGCACCTGTTCGGGGCGCTGGGGGCGGAGGTGGACGTGCGCCGGAACGACGAGCTCGACGCGGACGAGGCGGAGCGGCTCGCCCCCTCACACCTCGTCGTCTCGCCCGGCCCGGGCCGTCCGGCGGCGGCGGGCGCCACGCCGGCGATCGTCGAGCGGCTCCTGTCGACGACGCCGATCCTCGGTGTCTGCCTCGGCCACCAGGCGCTCGTCGAGGTCTGCGGCGGCGAGGTCGGCTACGCGCGCGAGCTCGTGCACGGCAAGGCGAGCCCCGTTTGCCACCACGGGAGCGGGCTCTTCGAGGGATTGCCGGATCCGTTCGCGGCGGGGCGCTACCACTCGCTCGCGGCGACGCGTCTGCCCGACGTGCTCGAGCCGACGGCGTTCGCGGAAGACGGCGAGGTGATGGCCGTGCGGCACCGCGAGCTCCCGGCTGTCGGAGTTCAGTTCCACCCCGAGTCGGTGCTGACGCCGGACGGGCCCACGCTCGCGCGTAACTTCCTCGAGGGACGGCTGTGATCCAGCAGGCGCTGGCGAGACTGCTCGATGGACACGATCTCACGCGGCAGGAGGCGCGCGGAACGATGGCCGTGATCATGGCCGGCGAGGCGACGGACGCGCAGATCGCCGGCTTCCTCGTCGCGCTGCGGGCGAAGGGCGAGACGGCGGAGGAGATCGCCGGCTGCGCCGAGGCGATGCGCGAGCACGTCCTCCGAGTCAGCCCCACGCGCGCCGACCTCGTCGACGTCGTCGGCACCGGCGGCGACGGCGCGAACACGTTCAACATCTCGACTGCGGCTGCCCTCGTCGCCGCGGCGGCGGGCGCGGCAGTCGCGAAGCACGGCAACCGCGCTGCCTCGTCGCAGACCGGCGCGGCCGACGTGCTCGAGGCGCTCGGCTTCCGGCTCGAGCAGCCTCCGAAACGGATCGAGCGGTCGATCGACGAGCTCGGCTTCGGCTTCCTCTTCGCGCAGGCGCACCATCCCGCGATGCGGCACGCCGCGCCCGTCCGCCGGGAGCTCGCGACGCGTACCGTCTTCAACGTGCTCGGACCGCTCACGAACCCGGCCGGGGCGCGCGCCCTCGTCCTCGGCGTCTACTCGCCCGAGCTCGCCCGCACGCTCGCAGATGCGCTCGTGCAGCTCGACGCGACCCGGGCCTACGTCGTGCACGGCGCCGGCAGAATCGACGAGCTGTCGCCGTGCGGGCCGAACCTCGTCTGCGAGGTGGAGGGCGGGAGCGTGACCGAGTACGAGCTCGATCCGCTCGAGCTCGGGATCGAGCGGTGCAACCCCGACGAGCTGCGTGGCGGCGACCCGGCGACGAACGCGGCGGCCCTTCGCTCCGTGCTCGGCGGCGCGAACGGCGGCCACCGCTCCGCCGTGATCCTGAACGCGGGGGGCGGGATCGCCGCTGCCGGCCACGCGCGGGACCTGCGCGACGGAATCGCTCAGGCACGAGAGGCGATCGACTCGGGCGCGGCGGCAGCGCGCCTCGCCGAGCTCGTGGAGTTCTCGCAAGCCGAGGCGCTCGCGTGAGGTTCGCGGACGCCCTCTCGCAGCCCGGGTTCGGCGCGGTCGCCGAGTTCAAGCGCCGTTCGCCTTCGGCCGGCGACATATCCGCGGACGCGCGGGTGGAGGATGTCGTTCCGGCCTATGAGGCGGGCGGAGCGCGGGCGGTGTCCGTGCTCGTCGACGCGGCATTCGGAGGCTCGCTCGACGACCTGCGTGCAGCGCGCGCGGCGGCCGGCGACATCCCGCTGCTCGCGAAGGGGTTCTTCCTGCTCGAGGAGGATCTGCGCGACGTGCGCGACGCCGGCGCCGACGCCGCCCTGCTCATCCTCCGCGCCCTCGACGATGGGACGGCGGCGCAGCTCATCGCCGCAGCGGACAGGCTCGGGCTCGACACGCTCGTGGAGGCCCACGACGAGGAGGAGCTCGAGCGTGCAACCCGCCTCGGCGCTCCGGTGATCGGCGTCAACGCCCGCGACCTCGGCACCTTCGACATCGACCGCGCCGCCCAGCTCGAGCTCGTAGCCAAAGCGCAGGCCCGCTTCAAAGGGGGCGACCGGGTGGTCGTCGCCGAGAGCGCGATCCATACGCGCGCGCAGGCAGCCGCCGCCGAGCTCGCCGGTGCCGACGCCGTCCTGGTCGGCACCTCGCTCATGCGCGCGCCGGACCCGGGCGCCAAGCTTCGCGAGCTCCTCTCGCGGCCACTCGTCAAGGTGTGCGGGCTGACCCGCCAGGAGGACGTCGACGCCGCGGTCGAGGCCGGGGCGGATCTCTGCGGCTTCATCTTCGCCGAGGGATCGCCGCGCAGGGCCGACGCCGTCCTCCCGGTCCCCGAGACCGTGCTCAGCGTCGCCGTCTTCGTCGGCGAGCCGGAAGAACGGGGCTCGGACCTCGTCCAGCTCTACGCCGAGGAGGAGGGCAAGGTGCGCGGCCGCGACGCCGTCCTGCTCCGGGACGGCGAGCCGGTGGCGCGCGTCGCCGATCTCCCCTGGGAGGGCGAGGATCGCGACCACTGGCGGAACGTACACGCCAGCGACGAGCGCCTCGTGCTCGCCGGCAGGTTGGGACCGCACAACGTGCGCGAGGCAATTCGCACGGTGCAGCCCTGGGCGGTGGACGCGGCGTCGCAGCTCGAATCCGCTCCGGGGATCAAGGACCACGACAAGGTACGGGCGTTCGTGGAGGAGGCTCGGTGAGCGACTTCGGCGACTACGGCGGCCGCTACGTCCCCGAGACGCTCGTTCCGGCCCTCGACGAGCTCGAGCGCGGATGGCAGGAGGCCCAGCAGGACGACTCGTTCCGCTCGGAGCTCCACCACCTGCTGACGACGTACGCGGGCCGGCCCACGCCGCTCACGCTCGCCGAGCGCTTCGCGCCCGGCATACGCCTCTATCTCAAGCGCGAGGATCTCCTCCATACCGGCGCGCACAAGCTCAACAACGCGCTCGGCCAGGCGGTGCTCGCGCAGCGGCTCGGCAAGCGCCGCATCGTCGCCGAGACGGGAGCCGGGATGCACGGCGTCGCCGCCGCCACGGTCTGCGCGCGGTTCGACTTCGAGTGCGTCGTCTACATGGGCGAGGAGGACATGCGCCGCCAGCAGCCCAACGTCGAGCGGATGCGGCTGCTCGGCGCGGAGGTGCGCCCGGTCGACTTCGGCACGCGCACGCTGAAGGAGGCGACGAGCGAGGCGATCCGTGACTGGATCACGAACGTCGAGACCACGCACTACCTCATCGGCTCGTGCGTCGGGCCTGCGCCCTACCCCGAGCTCGTGGCCGAGCTGCAATCCGTCATCGGCCGCGAGGCGCGTGAGCAGATGCTCGCCGCCGAGGGTCGCCTCCCCGAAGCGGTCGTGGCCTGCGTCGGCGGCGGCTCGAACGCGATCGGGATCTTCCACGGCTTTCTCGAGGACGAGGACGTGCGGCTCGTCGGCGTCGAAGCCGCCGGCGCAGCGTCGCTGGGGAGCGGCCGGCCAGCCGTTCTCCACGGCGCCCGCTCCTCGGTGCTGGCGGACGAGGACGGTCAGATCGAGGACGCCCACTCGATCTCGGCCGGGCTCGACTATCCGGGCGTCGGCCCGGAGCACGCCTTCCTCCGCGACAGCGGCCGCGCCGAGTACCTCGTAGCGACCGACGAGGAGGCGCTCGCCGCCTTCCGCGACCTCGGACGCGCCGAGGGCATCCTCCCCGCGCTCGAGCCGGCGCACGCGCTCGCCCGCGCCCGCGACCTCGACGCCGAGCTGATCCTCGTCGGCCTCAGCGGCCGCGGCGACAAGGACCTGGCAGAGGTGCTCGCCCAACCATGAGCAACTGGGATCCCGCCCGTACGGCCGAGTTCTTCGACGACTACGGCGAGCGGGAGTGGACGCGCTTCGAGGACGGGAGAACGCCCGGCCCGAGCGTGACGACACACACGCGGATGCTCGAGGGCTACGTCCAGCCGGGCGACCGGGTGCTCGACGCCGGCGCCGGCCCCGGCCGCTTCACGCTCGAGCTGCTGCGGCTCGGCGCCCACGTCACCGCACTCGACATCTCGCCGGGGCAGCTGGAGCTGCTCAAGGGACGCGTGCCCGATGTCGACGCGGTCGTCGGCGACATCACCGACCTTTCGCAGTTCGGCGACGACGCCTTCGACGTCACGGTCTGCTACGGGGGCCCACTCAGCTACGTCGTCGACCGCGCTGAGAAAGCGGTCGCGGAGCTCGCGCGCGTCACGAAGCCCGGCGGACACGTCGTCGTCAGCGTCATGGGGTTCGGCGGCCCGGTGATCCACTTCGCGCCGATCATCGTCGAGCTCGCCCAGCGCGACGGGCCCGAGAAGTCGCAGGAGATCGCCCGCACCGGAGTCCTGCCCGAGGGCGAGGGCTACGGCCACCTCGCAATGCGCCTGTACCTCTGGGAGGAGCTCGAGGAGCTGCTCGCTCCCCACGGCGAGGTCGTCGACGGAGCCGCCGCCGGAGTCCTCCCCCACCTCGAGGTGGACGACCCGGAGATCCGAGCCCTGCTCGAGGAGTTCGAAGAGCGGCTCGCCTACGACCCCGGCTCGCGCAGCTGCGGCGAGCACATCATCGGCGTCCTGCGCGTCGCTTGAGCAAGAAGCTCGTCATCTACCTGATGGCGGAGCCGGAGACGCCGGAGCTGGCGCGCGCGGCAGTGCAGGGCGGTGCGGACACGGTCGAGCTCGGCTTCCCGTTCTCGGATCCTCTCGCCGACGGGCCGGTGATCCGTCGCGCGGCCGAGCGTGCCCTCGAGCGTGGGATGCGGACGAAGGCCTGTCTCGAAGTGCTCGCGCGCACCCGCGAGCTGGTTCCCGACACCCCGCTGATCCCGATGACGTACTCGTCGCTGCTGGAGGCGCACGGCTGGGACCGCTTCGCTACCGATGCCGCCGAGGCGGGGGCGACGAGCCTCATCGTCGCCGACCTGCCCGCGGGAGACCGCCCGGAGCTGCGCCGTGTCCAACTCGTCGCCCCCACCTCCACCGACGAGCGGATCCGCCTTGCCGGCGAGCAGAGCGACGGCTGGCTCTACCTCGTCACGGTCGCGGGGACGACCGGCGCCCGCACCGACCTCTCCCCCGCGCTCGCCGGGCTGGTGGAGCGGGCACGCCGTGCGACGGACGTGCCGCTCTACGCCGGCTTCGGCATCTCGACGCCGGAGCAGGCCCGAGCCGCTGCAGACCTCGCCGACGGCGTCGTCGTCGGCTCGCGCGCGCTCGAGGCCGCCGAGGCCGGGCCGACGGCGCTGCACGACTACGTCGCTTCGCTCCGCGCGTCGCTCGACTCTTAGAGCACTCTCACGGCGCGCTCAGGTCGCTCTTACGTCCCGCGGGGAAGATCTCTCTCGCAGAGTCCTTCCTCACGAGAGCGCCGGCCCGAGCCCGGCGCCGGCCAAACTCCCCTCATCGGCCGGCGTCGGGCTCGCCGCTTCTGCGGGCGGGACTCGCACCGGCAGATGGAGGCGGAACGCGGTTCCGCGTGGCAGGGGCCGGACAGAGCAGCGGCCGCCGTGCGCCCTGGCCACCGCTGCGACGATCGCGAGGCCGAGGCCGGCGCCGCCGCGTTCCCGGGTGCGCGCCCCATCCGCCCGAGCCCAGCGGTCGAAGATCCGCGGCAGCGCCTCGGGCGGTACTCCGGAACCGGAGTCCGACACCTCGATCACGACGCCGCCGGTTCCGTCCGAATGCGCCGAAAGCTCGACGGCGTCGCCCGGGTCCGTGTACTTGACCGCGTTCTCGAGCAGCGCGTCGAGCGCGTTTCTCAACCCCTCCGGATCGGCGAGCAGGCGGCCTGCGAGGTCCACGTCGAGCCTCCAGGAACGCGGCGCGACCTCCGACCAGCGGATGAAGAGGTCGGACAGGAACGCCTCGAGGTCGATCTCCTCGAAGACGACCCCCTGCTGCTCGGACTTCGCGAGCAGCAGCAACCGCTGGACGATCCGCTCCATGCGGGCGAGCTCGTCGAGCGCCACCTCGAGCTCGGGCGCGTCCGGCTGCTCGCGCCGCAGCAGCTCGAGGTGCCCGCGCGCGATGGTGACCGGAGTCCGGAGCTCGTGCGAGGCGTCGTGGAGAAAGGTTGCCTGCCGCTCGAGCAGCGAGGCTCGCATCTCCGCGAGCCCCTGGACTTCTGCCAGCGCCGCCTGCCGGCGACGGGCCTGCCAGACCATCCACAGGAAGATCGCGAGGACGAGCGGGATCACGAGTGCCTCGGCCCATTCCGGCCCGTAGGCAATGGCCGAAATCGCGAGCGCCGCGAGCACGGCGCCGGCGACCTCGGCGCGGTTACGCCGCAGCCAGCCGGTATCCCGCATGCCGCACCGTCTCGATCGCCGCGTCCGGCCCGAGCTTCTGCCGCAGCCTGCGCACGCAGACGTCGACCACATTCGAGCCGGGGTCGAAGTCGTATCCCCACACCTCGGCCAGCAGGCGCTCGCGGCTCACGATCTCGCCGGCGTGCAGGAGCAGGTGGTGGAGGAGCCGGAACTCCCGGTCGGAGAGGTCGGCCGACCGCTCGCCGACGCGGGCCTGCCGCCGTGCGATGTCGAGCACGACGCGACCGCCGCGCAGGACGTGCTCGTCGGCGAAGCCGCCGGCGCCGCGGAGCCTCACGCGAATCCGAGCGAGGAGCTCGTCGAGCGAGAACGGCTTTGCGACGTAGTCGGTGGCGCCGAGCTCGAACCCGCGCAGCTTCGTCTGCACGTCGCCGCGGGCGGAAAGGATCACGACCGGGAGGTCGGGCTTCTCCCGCTGGAGCTCGCGGAGCACCTGCAGCCCGTTCAGCCCCGGCAGCAGCAGGTCGAGGACGACGAGGTCCCAGCGCGCCTGCGTCGCCAGGTCGAGCCCCTCCCGGCCGTCGCCGGCCGCGAACACGGTGTACCCCTCGGCTTCGAGACCGCGGGCCAAAAACGCCTGGATGCGGGCCTCGTCTTCGATGACCAGGATGCGCACTCCGACCTCCCGCGCGGGAATCTACACCGGGTTCGGTTCCGATGACGCGGAGATGACACCGGAATGACAGGTTCGTCATGAGGCGGGCCTGCGACAGCAGGCGCTGGTAGGAAGCGACCCGTGCCGATCGGAGTGAAGCTGCTGCTCGTCGCCGTGGTCGTCGTCGGCGCCGGCGTCTTGATCGGCTTCTACGTCTCGAACCTCACCACGCTGGCGGGCTCGCCGACCTACTCGGTTCCGGTTCAGAAGACCGGCGCTCACCCGGTCGTCGACCTCGAGCTCCAGACGGTGGCCGCCGTCGGGCCGCAACTCAGCCGTAACCCGGACTGGGTCTCCTACCTCGTGAAGAACTCGAGCGGGCAGTGGAAGCGCGAGACGGTGTGGGACCTCCCCGCCCACGCGACCATCCACGTGACGATCTTCAATTTCGACGGCGCGAGCGCGCTGCGGAACCCGTACTACGGCCGGCCGCAGGGAATGGTCGGCAACCGCATCCTCGTCGACGGCAAGCCGACGGACGCGGTCGACCCGAACGAGGCGTCGCACACGTTCGCCGTGCCGGCGCTCGGGCTCATCCTCGCCATCCCGGGCGTCGCCGACGACGCCAAGAACCAGTGCGGCTACGCGCCCTGTGCGATGGCGCACGCGCACCATACGATCAAGTTCACCTTCCACACGACGACGCCCGGCCACTTCCGCTGGCAGTGCTTCGTCCCCTGCGCTGCCGGGTGGATCGACGGCTTCGGCGGGCCGATGCAGACGATCGGCTACATGGACGGCTTCCTCAACGTGAAGGCGTAACGCGGTGGCCGCCGACCCAACCGCCGTCCCCGGGCGGCCCACGGACTCCACGCATCACGGCCGGCGCGTCGTCGTCGCCTGGCTCGTGCTGAGCGCGATCGCGACGCCGCTCGTGGCGATCTACGTCGGGCCGCACATCCCGCCGGGCAACGCGAGCGTGCAGGGAGAGGGCCAGACCTTCGACAACCAGGTGATGACAGCCTTCGTCACCCCTGTCCTCTGCCTGATGGCCGTCTTCTTCGGGTACGGCCTCATCCGGTTCAAGGCGCGGCGCAGCGAGGCGCTCCTCGACGGCCCGCCGATCCGCGACGACGCCCAGATCGGGTTTCTCTGGATCGTGATCACGACGGCGATGGTGCTGTTCCTCGCGGGCTTCGGGACGTACGAGCTTTTGAAGGACGGCGCTGGTGGCGGGCAGGGCCCGAACCCGATCGCACAGCCCGCCGGCTACAAGAGCGCCTTCCAGGTGCAGGTGGTCGGCCAGCAGTGGCAGTTCACCTATCGCTACCCGTCGCTCGGCGGCATGGAGTCGAACTCGCTCCTCCTGCCGGCCGACACGCTCGTCGAGCTCCACGTGACGTCGCTCGACGTCGTCCACTCCTTCTGGGCCGTCGAGCTCGGCCTGAAGGCGGACGCGAACCCCGGCGTCGACAACGTCGTCTATGTCAAGACGAGGAGCCCGACGACCTTCCACGTCCGCTGCGCCGAGCTCTGCGGGCTCTGGCACGGATACATGTTCAACAACGGGCGCGTGGTGAGCTCCGCGCAGTTCGCCTCGTGGGCGGCGCAGGAGCAAAAGATCTACGCCTCGATCAAGCCGTTCATGGACAAGTCGCCCGGGGACGGCGGAGCGCCGTACGCGCACACGTACCTGCCGGAGCCGACGAGGAGAGCCGGATGAACCAGGCAGCCGCCCCACCCAGCCCCCCTCTCTGGCGGCGGCTGCTCGGCTTCAACGTCCTGACCGCCGTGATCCTGGGCATCGGCGGGTGGTACCTCGGCTGGTACGGAGCCCACAAGATCGTCGCCCCGAGCCTCGACTACTTCGGTGACATCGACTACAACGAGCTGTCCGTCTACCTCGCCTACATCGGCGGCGTCCTCGGCTTCCTCGTCGGCCTCGGCTTCCTCAACTACCCCGTGCGGCGGCTGCTCGGGTACCCGCCGTCGCTACGCGAGAAGGAGACCGCCGGCTGGTCGCGCTACTTCGGCCTCTGCACCGACCACAAGGTGGTCGGGATCCAGTACCTGTGGGGCATCGGGCTCTTCTTCTTCATCGGCGGCCTGAACGCGATGCTGATCAGGACGGAGCTGCTGAGCCCGCACCACCAGGCGTTCCCGGCAGGGACGTACCTGACCATCGTCGGGATGCACGGGACGATGATGATGGGGATCATGACGAGCGGGATCCTGGGCCCGTTCGCCAACTACTTCGTCCCGATCATGCTCGGCGCCCGGCGGATGGCCTTCCCGCGGATCGAGGCGCTCACGTTCTGGCTCCTGATGGCCGCGGGCGCGGTCCTGACCACGACGATCTTCTTCGGCGGCTTCCCGACCGGCTGGACCGGCTACGCGCCGCTTGCCACGGAGTCGAACCCCGGCCTCGACAACTACGTCATCTTCTTCGCCCTCGTCGGTGTCTCGATGACGCTGCTCGGCCTGAACATGATCGCCACGATCCTGACCATGCGCGCACCGGGCCTGACGTGGACACGGCTGCCGATCTTCGTCTGGGGCGTTCTCTCGACTGCGGTCCTGATGGTGCTCGCGGCGCCGGTGCTGATCGCGACGCTCGGCATGGTGGCGCTCGACCGGACGGCGCAAACGAGCTTCTTCATACCTGCCGCCGGGGGGAGCAACTACCTGTACGAGAACCTGTTCTGGATCTTCGGGCACCCGGAGGTGTACGTCCTCGCGCTGCCCGGCTTTGCGATCGTGCTCGAGCTGCTGCCCGTCTTCGCGCGTAAGCCGCTCTGGGGCTATCGGCTCGCGGTGGCCGGCCTGCTCGGCGTCTCGCTCCTCTCCTGGTTCGTCTGGCAGCACCACCTGTTCGTGAGCGGCATCAACGGCGACCTGCGTGCCTTCTACATGCTGTCGACCGAGCTCATCTCGATCCCGACCGGGATCACGTTCCTCTGCGGGATGATGACGCTCTGGCGCGGCAACATCCGCTTCACCGTGCCGATGCTGTTCGTCCTCGCCTGGTTCTTCAACTTCCTGATCGGCGGGCTCTCGGGCGTGTTCCTCTCGGACGTTCCGAGCGACGTGACGACGCACGGCAGCTTCTTCTCGATGGCGCACTTCCACTACACGATCATGGGCGGCCTCGTCTTCACCTTCTTCGCGGCGATCTACTACTGGGTGCCGAAGATGACCGGCTGGGAGCTGAACGAGCGGCTCGGCAAGGTCCACTTCTGGTCGATGTTCCTCTTCTTCAACCTGACGTTCGCGCCGCTCTTCGCCGTCGGCTTCCTCGGCCAGCCGCGCCGCACGCCGGTCTATCCGAACGGCCTCCAGTTCCTCAACGACTGGGTCTCGATCTCGGCCTTCTGCCTCGGTGCCTCGATGCTCGTCTTCCTCTTCAACCTCGTCTGGTCGCTTGCGTTCGTGAAGAAGCCGGCGGGCGCGAACCCGTGGGCGTCGCGCTCGATCGAGTTCCAGCTCCCGTCGCCGGTCCCGGTGCACAACTTCGACCGCATCCCCGTCTTCTCGGGCGACCCGTACGGGTACGGCGAGGGGCCGACGCCGGTCGCCGTGCCCGCGGGCGCACCCGCGGGGAGGGAATGACGAGCCATGGCCGAGCCACTCGCATACGAGAGCACCGGCTACGAGGTCGTCGAGCAGGAGCCGCCCGAGTTGCTCGGCCGCAACCTGATCTCCGCGAGCTACCTGCTCGCCGGAGCGACCGCGTTCTTCTTCGTCGCCTTCCTCTTCGCCTACTTCTATCTCCGCTCGCTGAACAACGGCGGGATGTGGAAGCCGGCGGGCATCGACGCCTCGATCGGCTGGGGCACCGCCGTCGTCGCGTGCTACGCGGCGAGCGCCCTGGTCGTGCGGCTGGGGCTGAACGACCATCGCGCCCTGCGCCGCGACCGCTGGCGCGTGAAGGGGCTCGTCGCGCTGCTCGCCGGCGTCGCCGGGCTCGTGCTCCAGGCGGTCGCGTGGACGAACCAGGGCTTCGGGCCCGCCGACGGCGGGTTCGCGAGCGTCTACTTCGGCTGGACGGCGTTCCTCTTCCTCTTCGTGCTGGGGACGATGCTCTGGCTCGAGATGACCCTCGCGACGTCGTTCCGCTACCGGAAGACCGACGGACCGCCGCCGCCCGGCCACGCGTCGGGCGACCCGGACCGCGAGGCGCACGACATCCGCGACCCGCTCTCACTCGTCCGCGCCGAGCTCGTCGCGCTCAGCTTCTACTGGACGTTCCTCGCGGCGATCGCGGTCGTCACCTGGGTCGTCCTGTACCTGGCCTGAGATGGATCCGCTGCCCCTCGTCGTGTGCGGGACGGCGGCGGTGCTTTACGCCCTTGGACGGCGAGGGAAGGTGCGCGTCTGGCGCGAGGTGAGCTTCTACAGCGGCGTTGCGCTCGCCTTCGTCGTGCTCGAGCGGCCGTTCGACGAGTGGGCCGACACCTGGCTCTCGGTGCACATGTCCCAGCACATCGTGCTCATGACGGTGGTGCCGCCGCTCGTCGTGCTCGGCCGCCCGTGGCCACGCATGTGGCTGCCGTTCCCGCTGGCCGCGCGGCGCGCCGTCGGCGGCGCGCTGGCGCGCTCGCCGTCGTTCCGGCGCGGCGCCCGCTTCTTCGTGCGCCCGTGGGTCGCGCTCGCCGTGCAGTCGGCCATGGTCGCCGTCTGGCACGTGCCGCCGCTGTACGACGCCGCGGCCGCGAACGAATGGATCCACGTCCTCGAGCACGTGTGCTTCGTCGTTCCCGCCCTCGTGTTCTGGGGCGCGCTGCTCGACGCGCCGCCCGTGCGCGCCCGAATCGACCATCTCCATCGCACGATCTGGTTCACCGCCGCGATGATCCCGAGCTGGATCCTCGCCGTCGTGCTCGCATTCGCGCCTGCGCCCCTCTACGCTGCGTACCCGTCGATGGCCGACCAGCAGATCGCCGCCGGAATAATGTGGGTGCCGGGATCGCTCACGTACTTCGTCGCGGCGTTGGCCGCGTTCTACCTCTGGCTCGAGGCCGAGCCCCAACCTGAGGAGCTCTCATGGACCTGACCGCCTCCTTCCTCGAGGGCGCCATCCTCAGCTGGGCGCTCCCGCTCGCCCTCCTCATCGTGGTCACTATCTGGTGGGTGTGGGCCGCCTGGGGGCGCGACAGCAACCAGGACAGCTAGGTCTCGGCCCGGTTCTTACGGAACGCTCACAGCTCTCTCACCCCTGTCCTAGGGATTGCGGGCACTCTGGCGTGAAACGATGCAAGGAGACCTCACGAAATGAACCCCCGCCCCCGCCCACGTCTGCGGCGCCTCCTCCCAATCGCGGTCGCCGCCGCGATCGGGGTCGGCGCCGGCGCCGGCGCATACGCGCTGGCCAACCACGGCGGCTCGTCCTCGTCGACCCCCTCGACGGTGGTCGTGCCGGCCCAGCCCGCATCCTCCACCTCGACCACCGACTCGCTCGCCCAGCTCTACCAGCAGGACGCCCCGGGCGTCGTCGACATCACTGTCCAGTCGACGTCGAGCAGCGGCTCGCAGGGCTTCCCGTTCGGCCAGCCGCAGGGCAAGCAGCAGTCAGAGGCCGAGGGAACCGGCTTCGTGATCGACACGAAGGGCGACATCATGACCGCCGAGCACGTGGTCGACAGCGCCAACTCGATCACGGTGCACTGGCAGGACGGCTCGAGCACGAAGGCGACGCTCGTCGGTAGCGACAAGTCGACCGACACGGCCGTCATCCATGTTGACGTATCCGCGTCCAAGCTCCATCCGCTCACGCTCGGGAACTCAGGGGACGTGCAGCCCGGTGACAGCGTCGTCGCCATCGGCAGCCCGTTCGGCCTGGCCGAGACGATGACCGCGGGGATCGTCAGCGCCACGAGCCGGACGATCACCGCCCCGAACCAGTTCTCCATCACCGGCGCGATCCAGACCGACGCCGCCATCAACCATGGCAACTCCGGCGGCCCGCTGATCGACTCCGCGTCGAACACGGTGATCGGGATCAACGACCAGATCGAGAGCGACACGAACGACAACGCCGGCGTCGGCTTCGCCGTCCCGATCGACAAGTCCAAGGCCGTTGCCCAGACCCTGATCGCCGGCGGCAAGGTCCAGCACGCCTACATGGGCATCCGGATCGAGGACGCGACGGGCGGCGCCAAGATCACGCAGGCCGTCAAGGGCGGGCCCGCCGCGAAGGCCGGCCTCCAGGCCGGTGACGTGATCACCTCCTTCGACGGCACGCCGATCACGTCCGCCGACGACATCACCGCGGCGGTGTCCGGCGCGAAGTCCGGCGAGAAGGTTCAGGTCACCGTCAAGCGCGACGGAGCGACCAAGCACGTCTCCGTCACCCTCGGCGTCCAGCCGTCCTCGCCTTCCTCCTAGTCAGTTCCTCCTATGCAGCGGCGGGCGGCTCGATGCCGCTCGCCGCTAGTAGCCGTTGGAGCGGCCGACCCAGGCGTTCTCGTCGTAGCCGAGGTTCTCCCAGTAGCCGAGCTCCGGCTGGGGAACGAGATTGATCTCGGCGACCCACTTGACGTTCTTGTAGCCGTACATCTCCGGGATCACGACCCGCACCGGCGCACCGTGCTCGCGCAGCAGCGGCTTCCCGTCCATCTCCCACGCGAGCATCACGTCCGGCATGGTCGCCTGTGTGAGCGTGAGGTAGTCGACGTACGGCTCCTCGGCCGAGACGAACTGGAGGCCGTGCGCCTCCGGGTGCGGCTGCGCCTTCGCGAGGAGGTCCTGGAAGCGGACGCCGCGCCAGTGGACGTTGTCGACCGACCAGCCGGTCACGCAGTGGAAGTCTCTGACCTCCGACGCCTGCGGCAGCGCGCGGAGCTCGTCGTAGGTCAGCTCCATGGGATGGTCGACGAGGCCGCCGATGCGGAGGCGCCAGGTGTTCGGGTCGAAGGTGGGCATCGTCGCGGCGACGGTGTAGATGCGCCAGCCCTTGTTCGGCACGAGCGGCACAGCCGCCTCGACGCCGCTGAGCGCGTTCGAGACGTGGCCCCAGGCGGCCTTTCCCCACCACAGTGAGGTGAGTCCGCCGGCGACCGTCGCGAGGAAAACGCCGCGGCCGATCCGGCGGGGGCTCTCCTCGTGCGGGGTCGCCTGCTCGTCCACGTTTCGGAATGGTTGCACCAGCGCCGGCAACTCCGCCATTAACTCTTGCTTACGTACTTAGGATCTTCAAATGGAGACGGCGCCGCACGCACCGACGCTGCCGACCGCTCGGATTGCCCGCTGGACGCTGGTGGCCAGCATCCTCGGCTCGTCGATGGCCTTCGTCGACGGCTCTGTCGTCAACGTCGCGCTGCCCGCGATCCAGCACGACCTCGGCGGCGGGCTGGCCACCCAGCAGTGGGTCGTGGACTCCTACCTCCTCACCCTCGGTTCGCTCATCCTCGTCGGCGGCTCGCTCGGCGACATCTACGGCGAGTTCCGCATCTTCGCTCTCGGCGTGGCGGGCTTCGCGGTCGCCTCCGTGCTCTGCGCGCTCGCACCGGACGCCACGACGCTGATCGTCTTTCGCGGCCTGCAGGGCGTGGCCGGCGCGCTGCTCACTCCGGCGTCGCTCGCGGTGCTCACGGCGACGTTCGCGGGCGCCGCGCGCGGCGCCGCGATCGGCCAGTGGACCGCCTGGAGCGGCATCTCGTTCGTGATCGGTCCGACCGTCGGGGGCTACCTCGTGGACGTCTCGAGCTGGCGCGTGATCTTCCTCCTCAACATCCCGATCGCAGCGGTCACGCTGTGGCTCATCCTCCGGCTCGGCGCCGTTCATCAGGCGCGGCGCCAGGATCTCCGCGTCGACGTGGTGGGCGGCATCCTCTGCGTAGCAGGGCTGGGCCTCCTCGTCGCCGGTTTCATCGAGCAGCCGCAGCTCGGCTGGGGCCACCCGTTCGTCGTCGGCGGAATCTTCGGGGGCTTCGCCCTGCTCGGCGCGTTCGTCGTCTACGAGCTGCACACGCCGATGCCGATGCTCCCGCTCCGCCTCTTCCGATTGCGGAACTTCTCGGTCACGAACATCGAGACGCTCTCGGTCTACGGCGCCCTGTCGGGACTGAGCGTGTTCCTGACACTATTCCTGATCGAGTTCAGCGGCTACTCGGCGTTCCAGGCGGGCGTCTCGCTGCTGCCGATCACCGTCGTGATGTTCTTCCTCTCGCCCCGCACCGGGAAGCTCTCGATGCAGTACGGGCCGCGCCTCTTCATGGCGCTCGGCCCCGTGATCGCAGGCGCGGCGGTGCTCGTCTACGCGCGCCTGCCGACGCACCCGAATTACTGGATCGACCTCCTCCCCAGCCTGCTCGTCTTCGCCTTCGGTCTGTCGCTCACGGTCGCGCCGCTGACGACGACGGTGCTCGCGGACGCGAAGCCCGGCGACGCCGGAGTGGCGTCGGGCGTCAACAACGCGATCGCGCGCATCGCGGGCCTCCTGGCCGTGGCCGTGCTCGGCATCGCGGCCGCGGGTGGTGGCGACCACCTCACGGTGGACGGGTTCCACCTTACGATGCTGATCGTCGCCGTCCTACTCGTGTGCGGGGGCCTGATCGGCGCGATCGGGATCCGCAACCCGCGGGCTAGTCCACCCGAGTAGCCCGGTAGGCGTCGACGACGAACGGCAGCCGCAGGAGGTCGCCGTCGTGGAGCGCAGGATCGCCGTCGAGAAGGGCGCCCACCTGCTCGAAGAGGTGGGCCCGCTCCAGCTCCTCCACGGAAGCGAGCCCGGAGTAGGACCGAAGGTGGTCGTCGAGCGCCTCGCGCGGAAGCTCCAGAACATGCCGAAATTCCTCGTGCTCGACGTCCCCGAAGAAGCCTCCCTCGCTGACGGCCGCGGGCCAGTTGCGCCTGCGCCAGCCCGACGTCTGCCGCGAGGGCCGGCTCTGGTAGATCGCCTCCGACATCGCGGCGATCGTCGGGTTGCGCTCGTCGCGGTGGTTCCAGCCGAAGGCGAGGCGGCCACCCGGCCGGAGCACGCGGTGGAACTCCGGCAGCGCGACGTCGAGGTCGAACCAGTGCAGGGACGAGCCGGCCACGACCGCGTCCGCCTCTCCGTCGCCGACCGGGATCTCCTCTGCGGAGCCGTCGACGCCTTCCAGCCCCAGCTCCTGCAGGACGGCGAGCATCCGCGGGTCCGGTTCGACAGCGAGGACGCGCACGCCCAGCGCGGCCACCGTGCGGGTCAGCTTGCCGGTGCCGGCGCCGACCTCGACGACGAAGCTCGCGTTCTCGGGCACGAGCCAGCGGGCAGCCTCCTCGGGCCAGGCGGGGCGAGCGCGCTCGTACGCATCGGCATGAGCGCCGAACGTGAGGCGGCGCGGAGTCTCCGTCATGCCGAGAACGTAGCGACGCGGGGCGGCTAGCGGATCTGGACAAGCGAGGCCGGCGCGTGGTCGACCTGGAGCGTCGTGTGGTCGAGCCCGAAGCGGTCGTGCAGCAGCTGCTCGAGCTCGCGGCGGATGCCGTGGCAGTCTGCTCCCGGCTCGACCAGCACATGCGCAGACAGTGTCGGGAACTCCGTCGTCACCTCCCAGACGTGCAGGTCGTGCACCTCGACGACGTGCGGCTGCGCCGCCATCGCAGTGCCGATCTCCTGCACCGACAGCCCCTCCGGCGCGATGTCGAGGAGGACCCGACCCGAGTCGCGTAGCAGCATCCACGAGGCGCGCAGCATGATGGCCGCGACGAGGAGCGCCGCGACCGGGTCGGCCCGCACCCAGCCCGAGGCGAGGATCACGATGCCGGCGATTGCCGTCGCGATGAACGCGAACAGGTCGGTGAGGACGTGCTGGTAGCTCCCCTCGATATTGAGCGAGCGCCGGTTCGCGCCGGAGAGTTGCCAGGTCGCGAGGAAGTTGACGCCGATGCCGGCGAGAGCGACGGCGAGGATCACGGCGCCGTCCGCGTCGGGTGGCGAGACGAGGCGCCGCACCGCGCCGTACACGATCAGGCCGGCTAGCACGAGCAGTGTCGCGCCGTTCGCCTGCGCGGAGAGGATCTCGGAGCGTCGCAGCCCGAACGTGCGGTTCCCGCCCGCCGGTTGCGCCGCGAGGCGGAGCACGGCGAGCGACACCAGAAGCGCGCCGGCGTCGGCGAGCATGTGGGCCGCGTCGGAGAGAAGCGCGAGCGAGTCGGCGAGGATCCCGGCGACGACCTCGCCGGCCATGAAGGCGAGGATCAGGCCGAGCGCGATTGCGATTCGGCGCGCGTCCCTGCTCTGCTCGTGCGAATGCGCGTGCCCGTGCACGCGTCAATCATGCCGCCGGGCTCATCACCTCGCTCACCAGCACTTGCTCGAATACCGTGCCTAATCTACAATTTAGGCATGGCTCAACTTTCTCCCGCTTCGAATGCGCGCGAGCTGACGGCCGCCGTGCAGGACTACGCGAAGGCGATCTACACCATCGAGTCCCGCGACGGCGCCGCCTCGACCACCGAGCTGGCGGCCTTGCTCGACGTCCGCCCAGGCTCCGTCTCGGGGATGCTGCGCAAGCTGTCCGAGCTGGGCCTGGTCGAGCACGAGCGCTACCACGGAGTCCGCCTCACGAAGCGCGGCCGCCGGGTCGCGCTCGAGGTGATCCGCCACCACCGGCTCGTCGAGCTGTTCCTCGTCGAGAGCCTCGGCATGAGCTGGGACGAGGTGCACGCCGAGGCGGAAGTGCTCGAGCACGCACTCTCGGAGGAGCTCGAGGAACTGATCGCGGCGAAGCTCGGCAACCCGACGGTCGACCCGCACGGCGACCCGATCCCGAGCCGCGAGCTGAAGCTCGCCGAGACGCCGTCGCAGGCGCTCGCCGAGCTCGAGCCCGGCGACGTCGCGACGTTCGTCCGCATCTCCGACTCCGACCCGGACATGCTCCGCTTCCTCGGCGAGCGGGGAATCGTCCCGGGCACGACGCTCGAGCTCGTCGAGCGGCAGCCGTTCGACGGGCCGCTCTTCGTCCGTGTCGGCCGCAAGGTCCATGTGCTCGGATCGGTGCTCGCGAGCGCGATGCACGTGGAGGCGGCGTGACGACGGTCGAGGCCCTCTCGGTCGAGGCGACCGAAGCCGGCATCACTCCGCTCGAGGCGCTGCTGCGGCGGGGCCGGATGCGGGCGATGCTGACGATGCTCGGGCCCGCCTTCGTGGCGTCCATCGCCTACGTCGACCCGGGCAACTTCGCCACGAACATCCAGGGCGGCGCCCGCTTCGGCTACCTCCTCCTCTGGGTCGTCCTCGCCGCGAACCTGATGGCGATGCTGATCCAGTACCTGTCGGCCAAGCTCGGGATCGTCACCGACAGCAACCTCCCCGAGAGCTTCCGCGCGCACTACCCGCGCCCGCTCTCCTGGGGGATGTGGGTGCAGGCGGAGCTCATCTCGATGTCGACCGACATTGCCGAGTTCCTGGGCGCCGCGCTGGGGCTCAATCTGCTCTTTCACGTTCCGCTCTTCATCGCCGGCGTGATGACCGGGTTCATCGCCTTCGGCCTCCTCGAGCTGCGCCGCCGCGGCTTCCGGCCGTTCGAGCTCGCGATCACGGCGCTGCTCGGGATCATCTTCCTCGGCTTCCTCTACGAGACCCTGAAGATCGGGCCGTCCGCCTCGGACAGCCTCCAGAGCTTCTTGCCGCCTCGGCTCGGCTCGACCGAGGCGATGTACCTCGCGGTCGGGATCATCGGCGCGACCGTGATGCCGCACGCCATCTATCTCCACTCCGCGCTCACGAAGGGCCGGATGCCCGTCCACAACGACGCCGAGCGCTCCCGCGTGCTCCGCTTCGAGCGAACCGACGTGGTCATCGCGCTCGGGCTCGCCGGGCTGATCAACCTGTCCATGCTGGCCGTGGCGGCCAAGCTCTTCCACGGCACGGGCCTGACCGGCGTCGACACGATCGACGGCGCCCACCTCCAGCTCGGCAACCTCGTCGGCGGCAGCGCCGCGCTCACCTTCGCCATCGCTCTCTTCGCGTCCGGCGCGTCCTCGTCGAGCGTCGGCACGTATGCCGGCCAGGTGGTCATGGCGGGCTTCATCAACGTCAACATCTCGCTCTACATCCGGCGGATCGTGACGATGGTCCCGGCCCTCGTGGTCCTCGCCCTCGGCGTCAGCCCCACGAGCGCGCTCGTCCTCAGCCAGGTGGTGCTTTCGTTCGGGATCCCGTTCGCGCTCATCCCGCTCGTAATGCTCACGAGCCGGCGCGACGTCATGGGCGTCCACGTCAACAAGCGGATCACGACGTTGACCGCATGGACGCTCGCAGTCCTCATCTCGGGCCTCAACGTCTTCCTGCTCACGCAAGCGTTCGGACTGGGCTAGCTCGACTGTCGCGACCCGGCGATCACGCCGGTGTCGAAGCCCATCCAGTGCATACGGCCGAGCAGCCGCGCGTGCTCCACCTTCAGGCAGCGGTCCATCACGACCGCCAGGCCTCCGTCCTGCGCGATCCGGGCGCCCTCGGGGCTGATGACGCCGAACTGCAGCCAGAGCGCGCCGGCACCGACTTCGACGGCTTCACGCGCTATGTCGGGAACCCCTGAAGGATCGCGAAAGACGTCGACGACGTCGATGTGCTCGGGCACGTCGCGGAGGCTCGGATACACCTTCTCCCCGAGCACGCGCTCCTCGTTCGGGTTGACGGGGATGACGCGGTAGCCGTGCCGCTGGAGGTAGTAGCCGACGAAGTGGCTGGCGCGCAGCTCGCTCGCCGAGAGGCCTACGATCGCCACGGTGCGCGCGCCCCGCACGATCTCCTGGATGGTGCCGCGGTCCTGGAGCTCGTTCACGCCACGACGGCCGAGTCGCGGGCGGCGCGCAGCCCGCGTTCGAGGTCCCAGACGAGGTCGTCCACGTCCTCCAGCCCCACCGAGAGGCGCACCGTCCCGGGCGCGACGCCTGACGCGGCGAGCTCCTCGTCCGACAGCTGCCGATGCGTCGTCGAGGCGGGATGGATCACGAGGCTCTTTGTGTCGCCGACGTTGGCGAGGTGGCTCCAGAGCGACAGCGCCTCGATGAAGCGGCGCCCGCCCTCGCGGCCGCTCTCGAGGTCGAAGGAGAAGACCGAGCCTGCGCCTGCCGGCAGGTAGCGCTCGACCAGCGGGCGGTACGGGCTGTCGGGAAGCGCGGGGTGCCGCACCGCGCCGACGCCCGGCCGGTCGCCCAGCCACTCCGCGACCGCGAGCGCGTTCGCGACATGGCGGTCCATCCGCACCGCGAGCGACTCCATCCCGAGCAGGAGCAGGAACGCGTTGAACGGCGCCAGCACCGCGCCGAAATCGCGCAGCGTCTCGGATCGGAGCTTCATCAGCAGCCCGTATACGCCGAACGTCTCGTGGAACTTGAGGCCGTGGTACGCGCTCGACGGCTCGGCGATCGACGGGAAGCGGCCGTTCGACCAGTCGAAGGTGCCCGAGTCGACCACGGCGCCCGCGATCGTCGTCCCGTTCCCCACGAGGAATTTCGTGGCGGAGTGGATGATCAGGTCGGCCCCGAACTCGAGCGGTCGGCAGAGGTACGGCGTGGCGAAGGTGTTGTCGACGATCAGCGGCGCGCCGACCTCGTGTGCCACAGCCGCGGCGAGCTCGATGTCGAGGACGTTGCCTCCCGGGTTCGCAATCGTCTCGGCGAAGAGCGCCTTCGTCTCGTTCGTGACCGAGCGGCGCCACCCGTCGGGGTCGTCCATGTCCACCCAGTCGAGGGTGATCTGGAGCTTGCGCGCGAGGTGGTTGAGCTGCGCGGTCGAGCCGCCGTAGAGCGCCTTCGCCACGGCGATCCGGTCACCCGGCTCGAGCAGCGCAAAGAAGAGCCCGGCCTGGGCGGCGAGGCCGCTCGCGAAGGCAACCGCGCCGGCGCCGCCCTCGAGGTTCGCGAGGCGCTCCTCGAATGCGGCCACGGTCGGATTCATGATCCGGCTGTAGACGTTGCCGTACTCCTGGAGGTTGAAGTACGCGGACGCCGACTCGGTGTCCTCGAACACGAACCCCGCGGTCTGGTAGATCGGCGTCGCGCTCGCGCCGGTGTACGGGTCCGGCCGCTGGCCGGCGTGCACCGCGCGCGTGTTGAACCCGAAGTCGCGCGGAGCCTCGTCCATCGAGTCAGCGTACCCGGCAGGAGAAGCGGGGAGAAGCGGTGTCCGACACCGCCCGGTGCGCAAGTGACCGCTTCAACTCGAGTCTGTGCCAAATGCGAAACCGGTGTCCGACACCGCCCGGTGCGCGGGTGACCGCTTCAACTCGAGTTTGTGCCAAATGCGGAACCGGTGCCCCACACAGCCCGAGATCAGCGCACTCAGCGTGTTTCTGCTCCCGCAGACGTGAGCTCCTTCTCCGGGACGTTCCCGGCCCGCCGCACCGCTCTCTCCTCACGCCACCCGATGAGCTCCCAAGCGTGGAGCGCGCACCACACGGCCGTGCAGAGCGCAAGCGCCGCCAGCGCAGGGACGGCGAGGACCGCCGGGAGGATGGCCGCGAAGGCAAGCGCCGCAGCGGGTCGGCCGAGGGTGAGCCCGTGGACGACGCGCAGCTGCAGGCCGATGTACCCGAGGAGGTAGACGGTCGAGCCGAGGCAGAGCGCGACCGCGGGGACGGTGTGCAGCCGGGCGTGTGGATGCTCGACCGCGACACGCAGCGCGAAGGCGGACACCACGATCCCGACGATCATCGGCAGGTGCAGATAGCTGTAGGCGTCGCGTGCGAGACGCACGCGCTCAGTGCCCTGCCGCCTGACGAGAAGCTGCTGGAGGGAGACGGCAACGAAGTCGAAGTACGCGAGCCACATCGAGGCGGCAATCGCGAGGCCCAACAGGACGGCGAAGATGACCGCCGTGCCGAGACCGGTGTTGCGCGCGCTCAGCCCGATCGCGACGAGCGACTCGCCGACGGCGATGATGATGATCAGGCCGTGGCGCTCCGCGAAGTGCGCCGGATGGACCCGCCAACCGTCCACCGGGGTGAGCAACGGGCCGAGGAAGCCCGCGACGACGGCGAGCAGCCACAGCCAGGGGCGAGCCTCGCTCCCCACGAAGGCTCCGGCGAGCACCAGGAGTCCGCCCGCGACGGCCCATGGCGCAGTACGGAGGATCGCCCCAAGCAGGTCCGGAGTGCCTCTCGCCGCGAGCGCGTAGAGGACGACCCACATCCCGAGCACGACGACGAACGACACGGCGAAGAGGAACCGATCGTCTCCGAACGCGCCCGGGACGGCGAGCGCGGCCAGGAACATGGCGCCGGTGGACACGAGCATCGCTGCGAGAACCGGGCCGCGGTTCGGGTCGAGCTCGTTCGTCAGCCACGCGTAGGCCGCCCAGGCCCACCAGAGGACGGTGAGCGCCAGCAGTCCGCGGCCGAGCCCGTGCCAGCTCGGATCCTCGCGCAGCAGCGTCGTCACCTCCGTGAAGCCGAACACGAACACGAGGTCGAAGAAGAGCTCGAACGGTGTGACGCGATGCTCGGTCTCGGCGAGTTGCTCGCTCATCGCCGGACGAGCACCTGCGCCGGCTCGGCGAGGTAGAGCCGCCACCGGTCCGGGACTCCTTTGAGCTCGTGCTCGCCGCGGTCAGTGAACGAGAAGCCGCTTCCGGCGACGAGGTCCTTCACGGTCTGCGAGACGACGACCTCGTGGGGGCCGGCGATGCCGAGGAGACGCGCGCCGATCGTCACCGCCAGACCGCCGGGCTTCCCATCGATGACCTCGCACTCGCCGATGTGCACTCCCGCCCTCACCTCGATGCCCAGCTCCGACACACGTTCCGCGACCTCATGTGCACAGTCGATAGCACGCGCCGGCCCCGCGAAGCTCGCGAAGAAGCCGTCGCCGGCTGTGTCGTGCTCGGTACCGCCCCACTGCGAGAGCGCAGCCCGGACCACCTCGTGGTGGGCCAGAAGGAGATCTCGCCAGCGGCGGTCTCCCAGCGCGGCCTGCGTTCGCGTCGAATCGACGAGGTCGGTGAAGAGCACGGTGGCGAGAACCGTCGAGGCCTGCCGACGCTCGATTCCCGCCAGGTCGCGAGCGATGTCCATGATCGCCTCGACCTGGAGCCCGGAACGGCCCGGCAGCTTGTGCACCGTTGCGTGGGGCATGAGCGACGCGACGTACTCCGCCTCCTCCAGCGCTGCCCCGGCGTCCGCGTCGCCGATGACGAGCGCCGTCGGCGTATGCACGCTCGGGAGAATGTCGCGCACGTCCGTCTGCCACTGGATCCGCGTGAGCGCTTCCGCGACGTCGGGGGTCACCGTATTCCGAGTGACCCGCGCATACCTCCGCATCAGCTCGTCGTCCACAGTGAGTGTGTCCTTCTGGTCGTCCGGTATCCCGGCGCGCTGGGCGGCGCGGCCGAGCGCCAGTTCGCGGGCGTACTCGGTCGTGCCCCAGCTCGCCGCCTGCGCGAGCTCGGCGTCGAATGCCTCCGGCCCCTGCCCCCACGGGTAGTCGGGCGCCCAGGCAAGCCGGGCGCGCGGGTAGTTCCAGACCAGGCCGGAGGCCCGGGAGGGATACGTCGCCGCGAACAGCGCGTGCATCGCGCCGGTCGACGCGGCCGCACCCAATACCGGCGCCTCTGAGCCGACCTCGTCGAGCACGGCGAGCAGGTCGGCAGCACGCGTCTCGAGGTTCGGAGGCGGAACGTTGCGAGTCGAGGCTCCGCTCCCCCGCCGATCGTGGATGACGAGCCGGGCGAACTCCGAGAACCCGACCACGAACTGCCCCCAGTCGGGCTCGTCCCAGATCAGGTCGACATTGCCGGCGAAGGCGTGAAAGTCGGCTGCAAAATCGACCGGCCCGGAGCCGGCGACCTGATAGGCGATGTAGACGCCGTCCGCCGTCTTCGCGTATCGCGTCTCGCGCGTCACCGTGTCAGTTTCGATTTGACGACGGAACAAAGCAAGAGGCCCTGTGACCAGGGCTCTCGAGTAGCGAGAAGCGGTGTCCGACACCGCCCGGTGTGCAGGTGACCGCTTCAACTCGAGTTTGCGCCGATTGTGCGTCGTCTTCGAGCTCTCCGCTGATCTCGCGGTAGAGGACTCCTACCTTGGCGACCATGGGCCGTCCGCCGCGGATGTACGCGCACGGGATCTATCACGTCGCCGGCCACGGAAGCGACGACCGCGTCCTATTCAAGGACGACGAAGACCGGCGCACCTTTCTCGACCATCTCGAGACAACCTTCGCCCTGCTCGGTCTCGGCATCGTCTCGTACGGGCTGATGACGAACCATCACCACCTGCTCGTCCACACCCCCGACACCCGGATCGAGGACGGCTTGCGCGAACTCCACGGCGGCTACGCGCGAAAGCACAACCGCCGCCACGGCCGCACCGCGCACCTCTTCCGCGCCCACTCCCTCGCCCGCCGAATCGAGGACAACGCCGACCTCATCTGGACAGACCGCTACATCGCCCGCAACCCCGTGACAGCCGGGATGGTCCTCGACCCGTTCGACTGGCCATGGGGCAGCGCTCCGGCGCACGCAGGACTCGCACCCGTTCCACTGGTCCTCTACGAGCAGCCGCTTCGCGGGGCCTATGAGAGCCCCAACGAATGGAGGCGGCACTACCGCGACTACATCTCTGGGGACAGGAAAGACCCCGTCGCCGGGGCCTTTCGAGTAGCGGGGGCAGGATTTGAACCTGCGACCTCCGGGTTATGAGCCCGGCGAGCTACCTGACTGCTCCACCCCGCGTCGCGGCCTCGATTGTAGCACCCTCGTTACGCTTGTTCCGGTGTGGGATTGGGCTATCTGGGGCTCGCTGATCGCCGTGTTTCTCGCCGGGATCGCGGCGCTGGCGCTCGTCGCGGTGCGCTCGCGCGCTGCGTGGCACGACGTCAGGTACACGGGACGGGACACCGTGCGCCGGCTCGACGACCTCACGGTCAAGGCCGAGGCGACCGCCGACCGCCTCGAGACCGCCGGCGACACCGCCGAGCTGCAGGAGAGTGTCGGACGCCTGCGCGTATCGCTCGCCAAGCTCGCCGTCCTCCGCGACGCACTCGACGAGGTGCAGGACGGCGTCGGCCGCGTCACCGCCGTCGTGCCGCGCAAGTGAACGTCGCGGCCGTCGACCTCGGGACGAACACGACACGGCTGCTCGTCGCCGACGTCGAGAACGGTCGCGTCGAGGAACTGCACCGGGAGACGCGGATCACGCGCCTCGGCGAGGGCGTGGACGCGCGCGGCCGCCTCCTCCCCCTCCCGATCGCCCGCGTCCGCAACGCCCTCACCGACTACCGCCGCACCGCCGAGTCGCTCGGCGCCGAGCGGACGCTGCTCGTGGCGACGAGCGCCGTCCGCGACGCGGAGAACGGCGAGGCGTTCCTCGGCGAGATCGAGTGGAGCTACGGCTTCGCGACGCAGCTGCTCTCCGGTGACGAGGAGGCGGAGCTGACGAAGCGCGGAGTCGGGGAGCTCGGCGCCGAGACTCTGCTCGTCGACCTCGGCGGCGGCTCGACGGAG
>DASXJG010000160.1:0-3499 GCA_036497525.1 Gaiellaceae bacterium | reverse complement strand
CCGCAGCCCCTCGACGACGGAGCCGCCGACGTCGAGCGGCTTCGTCGAGGCGACGACGCCACTCGTGCGCTCGGGGTCGGGCGTCGTGAACAGCTCCTCCGTCGGGAGATTCGGCACGTGGTGGACGCCTGTGCGCGTGGTCGAGGTGCCGCCGTCCCTGGCGAAGCGCGAACTGGGGAGGAGGCCGACGGTGAGGTCCGTCCCCGGGCCGGCGAAGCGCAGCGCATCGAGACCGAGCTCGTCGAGCCTGGAAGCCGCCTGCCAGATCTCGTCGATACGGGTTCGCCACGCCTCGACCGGGTCGGGCTCGTCGAGGCGGCAAACGTGCTCGATGTCATTCCAGAGCGCGTCGAGGGCATCCGCCGGCTCGAGCTCCGGGAAGACGAGCCGCGCCCACGTCTCCGTCGGGAACGGTGAGACCGTCCAGGCGACCGACCGGTCGTCGATCACCTTGAACAGCTCGCGCACCGTCGGCAGGCGGTCGCGACCTGCCCGCTCCGGGTCCGTCCCTTCCAGCAGGCCGGGCGGGATGAACGGCGAGAGGACGATCCGGGCGGCGCCGAGCTCGCCGAGGTCGAGCATGCGGCGCCCGAGCCACGGCGGCACCCACTCGAGCGACTCGCCCGGAGCCGATTCGATCCGGATCTTCTTCACGAGTGCGTCGAAGTAGACGACGTCGACGTAGCGGGCGCCGCGCTCGTAGGCGAGCCGCGTGAGCCGCCGCACGAGCGGCGCGGCCTCGAGCGCGGCCTCGACCGCGACGACCTGGTCGGGCTGGACGTTGGCGCCGAAGCCGACGATCAGCTCGGCGTACCTGTCGAGCAGCTCCTCGTTCACCGGCGGGACGGTATAGCGTCGTGCAGGTGGACGAGGCCGATCTCGGGCTGCGCCGCCGGACCTACGCGTTCTACGTGGAGCACGGCCGCGCGCCGGTCGCCGCGGAGCTGGGCGATCCGGACGAGGTGCTCGAAGGGTGGCGCCGCCTCCACGCCGAGCACGCCGTTGTCCTGAATCCTGCGACCGACGAGCTGCGGATGCTCAACCCGTTTTCGGTCGTGCCGACCGCCCATCGCGTCCATGCCGGCGATCGCTGGTGGTACGGCAACTGTGCTTGGGACGCGTTCGGCATCTGCGCCGCCCTCGACACGGATGGCCGCGTAGAGACGTCGTGCCCCGACTGCGGCGAGCCGCTCGCCGTCGAGGTCCGCGACGGGCGGCCTGACGACGAATCGCTCCTCTTCCACTGCCTCGTCCCCGCCGCCCATTGGTGGGACGACATCGTCTTCAGCTGAAGCACCATGAACCTCTTCCGGTCGGAAGAGCACATCGCCCGCTGGCTCGGTGAGCGGAGGCCGGGCGCGACTATGCCCGTGACGAAGCTCGCGGAGCTCGCGCAGGCCTGGTGGGACGACCGGCTCTCGCCCGAGTGGGTTCCGCACAGCCGCGAGCAGAACATGGCCATCCTCGAGCGGCTCGGGCTGACCGGCGAGTTCTGGAAGCTCCCTGAGCGTTAGAGTCCCGCCACGTACCGGTCCGCTTTCCGAGGGGAGGAACGCGATGTACACGGTCATCCGGAGGTACCAGGGCGTCGTGAACGCCGAGGAGGTCGCCAGGCGGGCGATCGAGGAGTTCGCGCCGACGCTCCGCGACCAGCCGGGGTTCCAGGGGTACTGGGTCGTCGACGCCGGTGACGGCGTCCTGGCGACGGTCAGCGTGTTCGAATCCCAGGAGACTGCCGAGGAGTCGACGGCCGCATCCGCGACCTGGGTGCAGGAGAACCTGGCCAACCTCGTCCCGAACCCGCCGCGGGTGACCTCGGGGGAAACGACAGGCGTGGGGGCGGGAATCCCCGCCTGAGCTGTCGGCGGTCCCGCCGGGCATCCGGCGGGGCCGCTACAGTCGCCCGAGCACGTACCCCTTTAACCCGGTCCAGCGAGGCCGGAAAGGAGTCGGATGAACGCGCACGCCCCCGCAGGGGCTGGAAGCTCCGCCGGCGGAGCCGACGGAGCCCGGCCGGAAAGCTTTGGGGGGAAACCCCTCCTCGACGCCGACGGGCTGGAGAGGACCCTTTCCAGAATCGCCCACGAGATCATCGAGGGCAACCCGGAGCTCGACGACCTCGCGCTCGTCGGTATCCAGACCCGCGGGGTCCCGCTCGCCCGGCGGCTCGCACGCCTGATCGAGGAGCGAGCCGGTGTCGCGCCCGCTCTCGGCGCGGTGGACATCACCTTCTACCGCGACGACGTCACCGTCCGTGGCGGCGAGGCACCGCTCGCGGCGCAGCCGCTCGTCCGCGCGACACAGCTCGACTTTCCGCTCGAGGGCCGGACGGTCGTGCTCGTCGACGACGTGCTCTACACCGGACGGACGATCCGCGCCGCGATCGAGGCGCTCTTCGACTACGGCCGCCCGGCACGAGTCCAGCTCGCAGTGCTCGTCGACCGCGGCCACCGGGAGCTGCCGATCCGGCCCGACTACGTCGGGAAGAACCTGCCCACCGCGCGCGGCGAGCGGATCCAGGTGCAGCTCGTCGAGGTCGACGAGGTCGACGCCGTCCTGCTCGTCGCGAACCCCGAGGAGGAGACCCGATGATTCGTCTCGTCAAGGACGACCTGAGGCCCCCGGCGGACCCGCCGAAGCGGCATCTGCTTTCGGTCGGCGACCTGACGCGCGACGACGTCGAGCGCCTGCTCGGCACCGCCCGCACGTTCGAGACGTCGCTCGAACGGCACGTGAAGAAGCTGCCGACGCTCAAGGGCCACCTCGTGGTCAACCTCTTCTACGAGTCCTCGACTCGCACCTCGGCGTCGTTCGAGCTCGCCGCGAAGCGGCTCTCGGCCGACACGCTGACGATCAAGTCCACGGGCTCCTCGGTGGACAAGGGCGAGTCGCTCAAGGACACGGCGCTGACGCTGGGCGCGTATGACCCCGACGTGATCGTGATCCGGCATCCGCAGATCGGGGCGCCGCAACTCGTCGCGGAGGTCACCGACGCGCATGTCGTCAACGCGGGCGACGGCAAGCACCAGCACCCGACGCAGGCGCTCCTCGACGTCTACACCTTGCAGGAAAACCTCGGAAGGCTCGAGGGCCTCCACGTCGCCATCGTCGGAGACGTCCTCCACTCGCGCGTAGCCCGCTCGCTGCTGCAGGCGTTCGCGCTCGTCGGGATCCGGGCGACGCTCGTCGGCCCGCCGGCGCTGTTGCCGCGCGAGCTGCCGGCGGAGTCGACCTCCGACATCGAGGCGATCCGCGACGCCGACGTCGTCTACGTCCTCCGGATGCAGAACGAGCGGATGGAGGCCGGCGCGAACTTCGTGCCGAGCCTGCGCGAGTACGCGGCGCGCTGGGGCATCACTCCCGAACGGCTCCGGCCGGGACAGAAGGTCATGCACCCCGGGCCGATGAACCGCGGCGTCGAGATCGACCCGCGCGTCGCCGACTCGCCCGATTCGCTGATCACGAAGCAAGTGCGTTCCGGGCTCGTGGTGCGCATGGC
>DASXJG010000159.1:0-3184 GCA_036497525.1 Gaiellaceae bacterium | reverse complement strand
TCCGGCGCCTCGACCTCGCGGAACTCGCCCTCGACGACGCCGTGCGGCGTGCGGAAACGCCAGCGGCCGCCCGGCCGGACGTCCATCTCCTCGACGATCGTCGTGTCCCCCCACCACGCGGGGATGAGCGCCGGATCGGTCCAGACGGAGAAGACGTGGTCGCGCGGCGCGTCGAAGACCCGCTCGACCCGGATCTCGAGCTCGTTCGGCATGGTTACCGCGGTCTCGTTCATCTCAGCTCGCCGCCTGCTCGACGAGCTTCGCGATCTTGGCCTCGTCGGCCTTCGTCAGCTTCGGCAGGGCGTAGGCGATGGGCCACATCGAGCCGTTGTCGAGCCTCGCGGCCTCGTTGAAGCCGAGCATCGAGTACCGCTCCTTGAACTTGCCGGCGTCCCGGAAGAAGACGACGACCTTGCCGTCCTTGTTCGCGTATGCGGGCATCCCGTACCACGTCTTCGGCGTGAGGTCGGGAGCCGTCTTCTTGACGATCTCGTGGATCCGTTTGCCGATCGCGCGGTCGGCCGGCGCCATCTTCTTCAGCGCCGCCGTGATTGCCTCCTCGCCTTCGGCAGCGGCCTTGAGCTCCTTGGCGCGCGCCCGCATCGCGGCCTTCTCCTCGGCGGAGAAGCCCTCGCTCTTCTTCTTCGTGGTCGGGCTCATCGTGCTCCTTTCGTGCGTTCGACGACCTGGGCGAAGCGGTCGAGTCGCGCCAGCCACGTGCTGATGCCCTCGAAGGCGTAGGGCACGAGCATGCACCGGCGGACGCGGCCGACCTTCTCCGTCGTGACGAGCTCTGCCTCCTCGAGCAGCCGCACGTGCTTCTTCATCCCGGTCAGCGACATGCCGAAGGGCTCGGCGAGCTCGCTGATCGTCGCGCTGGCCGAGCCGAGCCGCTCGAGGACGGCCCGGCGTGTCGGGTCGGCGAGTGCTGCGAAGGCGCGGTCGACCGTGGTCTGAGACTGAACCATTCGGTTCAGTCTAGCAGCCCTACCTAGTGGCCGAGCTGGCTATCGGCGTGGTCGTCGGAGCGGGCGAGCCGCCGGCGGGTTCCACGGTCACGGCGACGACGGCGTCCTTCTGCGGCACGCCGTGGAGATGAATGGTCGTCGGCTTGCCGCCTTCGAAGAGGCCGGCGGGACGCGGCGCCTTGCCCTTCGGGATCACCCACGCCTCATAGGTTTTTCCCTTCGGGGCCGTGTCGAGGCCCGAGACCATGAGCGTCGCGTTCCCGTTCGCGCCGCGGGTGAAGCCCATGCTCACGACGGGCTGCTGGTGGTTCGACCGGCCCACGGTCAGGGCCAGGGCGACGGCCACGGCCGCGGCCGCGGCCGTGGCGACGGCGAACCCGCGCGTGACCCACCGCCGGCGCCGAAGCGGGACGACGTTGGACCGTTCCGCCACCGCCCGGTCGAGGATGGCGGCCCGCAGCCGCGCGGGCGGAACCGGCGCGACCGTGGCGAAGGCGAGGCTCGCGGCGGTGTCGCTGAGCTCGGCGAGCTCCTCGCGGCACTCCTCGCACTGGCCGAGATGCTCCTGGTAGGCGTCCGCCTCATCGGCGTCGAGCGCGTCGAGCGCGTAGGCAGCGGTCAACTCGTGGAGGTCCATGACACCTCCGTTCTCGGCTCCCCGAGCAGCTCGCGTAGGCGAGAAAGCCCCCCGAACATCCTGCTCTTGATCGTACCCAGCGGCTGGCCGAGCCGTTCGGCCAGCTCCGACTGACTGAGACCCCCGTAGTAGGCGAGCTCGAGCGCTTCCCGCTGGGCATCGGGAAGCTTCCGCAGGGCCTCCTGCACCCGCTCTCGCTGCAACCGCAGCCACGCGTCCTCGTCGACGCCTTCGACGGACGGCTCGGCCGCCCGCTCGAGCGAGTCGGTTCGGCGTCGCTGCTCGCGCCGGACCGCGTCGACCGCCCGCCGGTGCACGAGCGTGAGGATCCACGTGCTCGCCTTGCTGCGCTCGGGCACGAACCGTGCCGCCGTCCGCCACAGCGTGAGGAACGCTTCCTGGACGGCGTCCTCGGCGAGCTCCGGGTCGCGCAGGACGCGAAGCGCGAGGCCGTACGCGGCGCGGCCGTAGCGGTCGTACAGCTCGGCCAGTGCCGACTCCTCGGAGCGTGCGGCGAGGAGAACGAGTGCCTCGTCGGAGAGGTGGGCGAGCTGTCGATTCACTGCTCCCGATATTCGCCCGCCGAGGGTAGGCGGTTCAAGGGATGCCCCAAAAGGGTGAACCGGTCCGGCGACTCGGACGAATCAGCGCCGACCGCATTCCACACGGGCGGCGGTGGCCGCCAGGGAGGAGCACCAGATATGGAACGCCTCAGCAGGCGCTCGTTCGTCAAGATCGCCGGCGCGGCCACCGGTGCAGCGGCGCTTGCCGCGGCGCCGCCTGTGACACGGGCCGCGGTCGGCGGCGACGCCGAGCACGGCGAGAAGATCGACCCGACGACCGGGGTCCCCGACGAGCCGCTCGTCGCCTACGTCCGCGACGCCAAGCGCGGCGAGGTCACGGTCACGTCCGGCCTCACCGAGCACACCTACCGCGACCGCGCGCTCGTGAAGCGGCTGCTGCGCGCGGCCAGGAAGGGGGAGTGACCTAGATGTCGTCCCATCGCGAAGCGCCGTCGATCAGCCAGGACCCGGTCGCCGACAACGCCGACACCTACGCGTTCGTCAGCCCGGACGACCCGACGACGGTCACCATCATCACCAACTACGTGCCCCTCGAGGGGCCGCCCGGCGGGCCGAACTTCTTCGAGTTCGGCGACGACGTCCTCTACTCGATCTACATCGACAACAACGGAGACGCGAAGCCGGACATCGAGTACCAGTTCCAGTTCAAGACGACTCTCCGGAACGAGGACACGTTCCTCTACAACACCGGCCCGATCACGGATCTCGACAGCGGGAACTGGAACAAGCGCCAGTTCTACTCAGTCTCCGTCAACCGCAAGCACGGGCCCGGGATGATGCTCGGCCAGGACCTCGCGTGCCCGCCCTGCAACATCGGGCCGCGCTCGACGCCTGACTACGACGCGCTCGCCAACGCGGCCAGGCATCACCTGCCGTCCGGCGAGTGGGTGTTCGCCGGCCAGCGCAACGACGGCTTCTTCGTCGACCTCGGGGCGATCTTCGACCTCGGCGACATCCGGGAGCTCCAGCCGTTCCACCTGATCTCCTCGGCTGCG
>DASXJG010000158.1:0-7230 GCA_036497525.1 Gaiellaceae bacterium | reverse complement strand
GTCGCGACGCTCCAGCAGGCAGTCGCGGCGCTCGAGGCGAAGTCGCCCGAGGATCTTCCCGCCTACCGGCAGCTCGTGACGGAGGTCGCCCAGTCGGTCGCCGAGGCGGCGAAGGGCGTCTCGCCACAGGAGAACCAGGCGCTCGACAGCATCCGCGCCGCGCTGGGCTCTTAGCGTCCACGGACCGTTCAGTGGCCGTGGGGAAGCCACCCAAGTCGCCGTATTCGCCGGATCTCGCCGAGGACGCCGAGCCGGTCACCGAGCTCGAGGACCTGGACGACGCCGTCGCCGACGGCCTCGACTGGGCGAACCGGAAGGCGTTCCGTGTCTTCCTCCGTCGCGCGGAGGTGCGGCGCTGTCGCCTGACGGGTGCCGAGCTGGCGGAGTCCCGGCTCGAGGACGTGACCTTCGACGACTGCCGACTCGACCTCGTCGGGCTCCGCGGGGCAAGCCTCGAGCGTGTGGTCTTCCGCGACTGCCGCATGGGGGAGTGCGAGCTCGATGCGTCGGCGCTGACCGACGTCCTGTTCGAGAACTGCGAGCTGAGGGAGGCGACGTTCAGCGGCATCCGGCTGAAGCGGGTGGAGCTCCGCGGCTGCGACCTGACCGGCTTACGCGGGGTCGAGGCGCTCCGAGGTGCGCGCATGCCCTGGAACGACGTGCTGGAGAACGCACCGCTGTTCGCGGCTGCGCTCGGGCTCGAGATCGTGGACTAGCTATCTCCCGGCGTTCGGGCTCACTCGTCGTGCTTCTCGACGATGAGGTAACGCAGGTCCCGTTGGACCACCGACTCGACGTCCAGCTGCTCGTGTCCGGGCGCCACGATGAACCGGAGCGGGTGCTCCCGGACCCGCCGGAAGACGCTCGGCTCGACCTGCAGCGGAACCGAGCAGCCGGTCCGCACGCACTCGCAGACGAGCGGCAGCATCTCGCCCGTCGCGCGGACGCGCGCCTCGAGATCAGCGATGTGGACGTTGACCTCGCGAAAGAGCGCCTCGTTGCGGATCGCCCGCTCGTCACGAGGTGACATCTGGGCGGGGATGTTAGACCGGAATCCCGCGAAGCTCGCGGGTGATGTTTTTGGTTCACGTGGGTATGCGGGCACCATGGACGAGGATCAGACAATCGGCGACCTGCTCCGGCTCGTCGCCGGGACCGAGGTCGTGCTCAGCGCCGCGGAGAGGGTCGGCGCCGACATCGTCGACGAGGCGGTACTCGCCGAGCTCCACGAGCTCCACGACCGCGCGGTGCGGGTGCTAGCTCGTCTCGAGCACCGCGTTGACGTCTGGTAGCGACTGGAACTTCCCGAAGCTGCCCTCGTCGGCAATCTCGTGCGCTGCCGCGAGCCAGCCGGCCCACGCGGTGCGGGCGAGCGTTCCGCCGACGCTGATCCTGCGGACGCCGAGCGACCTGGCCTTCTCGACGGTGACGAACGGGGCGTTCGCGAGTAGGTTCACCGGCTTCGGCGCCACGGCGGTGACGATCGCCGACACCTGCTCGTCCGTCTCGATGAACGGCGCGTAGAGGCAGTCGGCGCCCGCGCCGGCATACGCCTGCAGCCGGCGGATCGTCTCCTCGAGATCGGGCCTGCCGACCACGAACCCCTCGGACCGGCCGGTGAGCAAGATTCCCGTGCCGGTCTCGTCGATCGCCCGTCGTGCGGCATGGACGCGCGCGACCGCGAGCTCGAATCCGTACAGCGGCTCGTCCGGGTCGCCCGTCGAGTCCTCGATCGAGAGCCCGGCGATCCCGGTCACCGCTGCGAGCTTCACGTTCGCGGCGACCTGCTCGGGCTCGATCGCGTACCCGCCCTCGAAGTCCGCGTTCAGCGGCACCTCGACGGCTGCGGCGACGGCTCTCAGATGCTCGAGCGCCTCGTCGAGCCGGGCGCCCCGGTCCGGACGGCCGACCGTCCAGGCGAAGCCGGCGCTCGTGGTCGCGAGCGCCTCGAAACCCATCCGCTCGAGCGCGACGGCGCTCCCGACGTCCCACGGGTTCGGCATCACGAAGCAGCCCGACTCGTGGAGCCGGCGAAACGTCTCGACCCGCTCGGCCTGCGTGCTCATGCCTGCCGGGACGCTAACCGACCCGGCGCCGGCGCGACCCCCGCCGCCGCGAACCGGTGCGCCGGAGCGCGTCGAGCTCCTCGAGCGCCGCGCCCGCGCCGCGGGCGACCGCCGTCAGCGGCTCCGGGTCTCGGCTGACGGGGAGGCCCGTCTCGCTGCGCACGAGCTCCGGGAATCCGGGGAGCAGCGTGCCGCCGCCGACGAGCGTGACCCCGCGGTCGGCGATGTCCGAGGCGAGCTGGGCGGGCGTCTGCTCGAGCAGGTCCTTGAGCGCAGAGACGATGCGGGTGAGCGGCCGGTGGAGCGCCCCCCTCACCTCGTCCTCGCCGAGCGTGATGCGGGTGAGCATCCCCGTCGACATGTGACGTCCCGCGACCTCGGTCTCCGCGGTCGCGGCATGCCCGAGGAGCGCGCTGCCGATCTCGAGCTTGACCCGCTCTGCCTGCTCGTGGCCGACGAGCAGCCGGTGCTGCTCGTGGGCGAATCGGACGATCGCGTCGTCGAGGTCGTAGCCGCCCACGGGGAGCGAGGTCGAGACGACGATCCCGCCCAGCGCGATCACCGCCATCTCGCTCGTGCCACCGCCGATGTCGAGGACGAGCGAGGCCACCGCGTCTTCGACGGGGAGGCCGGCGCCGATCGCGCCCGCCATCGCCTCCTCGATCAGGTGCGCCTCGCGCGCCCCCGCCGCCAGCGTTGCCTCGACGACCGCGTCCCGCTCCACCTGGGTCAGGCCGCTCGGGACGCAGACGATGATCGCGCGCCGCATGCCGCCGCCGCCGACGCGCTGGACGAAATGGGCCAGCATCTGCTCGGTCGTCTCGAAGTCGGTGATCACGCCGTGCCGCAGCGGCCGGGTCGCAACGATCGTGGCCGGCGTCCGGCCGAGCATCTGCCGCGCCTTCTCGCCGACGGCGTACACCTGGCCGGACTTCTCGTCCATCGCCACGACCGACGGCTCGAACAGGACGATGCCCTCACCGCGGCGGAAGACGACGGTGTTCGCCGTCCCCAGGTCGACGGCGAGATCCGTGCCGGATACGAGCGACGGCAATCTCACGGGCGTTCTTCTCTCACCTCGACCCCGCAGCACCGGTCATCGGTGCCACGGACGGACACCGTAGCCGTCCTGTCAGAAAAGCCCGCGGTTCGCCCGGACGAGGCTCTCGTGGGTGGCGCCGCCGGGGAGCAGCGAGCTGTCTTCGCTCAGGAGGTCTGTTGCTCGCGCACTTCGCGTTCGAGGCGGATTCTCGTCGCGAGCTCACGCGTCCGGTCGATGTTCGCCTGCATCTGCTCGCGAAACGCCTTGTGCTTCTCGATCTCAGCCCTCGTCAGCTTCTTCTGCGCCATCGTCATCCTCCGGAAAAAGCAGCGTGTGGACATCTCTGAGCACCTGTGCCATGTCGGCCACATTGAAGAGTAGAGCCTCGAGCTCTCGACGTTCGATCAGCGACTCGGCCACAAGGCCAGCATGCCTCTGACCGCATGTCGCTGCAATTGGCCTCTTCAGGCGTGGCTGAAGCCGAGGTTGAGAAGCGTTCTCGCGTCGCCGTACATGTTCGGCGAGTCGAGGATCACCGCGATCAGCTTTCTGCCGTGCCGCGTCGCCGTCGCGACCAGACACAACCCGGCCGCATGCGTGTAGCCCGTCTTGACGCCGTTCGCGCCGCGGTACGAGTGCAGGAGGAAGTTGTTGTTGAGGTAGATCTTCGAGTTCGTCGGCGCCGACCAGCGCACCTGGATCCGCTTCGTGCGCACGAGCGAGCGGAAACGCGGGTTCCGCAGTGCATAGCGGGTCAGCGCCGCGAGATCCCACGCGGTCGAGAAGTTCCCTTCGTCGATCACGCCGCTCGGGCTCCGGTAATGCGTGTCGTGAAGACCCAGCGCGCGCGCTTCCGTGTTCATCTGGCGCAGGAAGGCGTGAATCGACCCTGCGGACGAGATCGCGAGCTGGGCCGCGTCGTCGTTGCCGGAGTAGAGGAGCAGCGCGTAGAAGAGCTTCCACGCCTTGACCCGCTCGCCGGCGCGCAGCCCCTCCTTCACCAGCGGTACGGTCGTCACCCTCTTGTCCACGGTGACCGTGCTCTTCCACGGCACCTCCCGCAGCGCGAGGGTCGCGGTCATGATTTTCGTCAGCGACGCGATCTTCCGCCGCTCGTGCGCGCGCTTCGTCCAGAGCACGCGGCCGGTGTGAGCGTCGACGAGGATCGCGGCCGGCGCGGTGACGCGGACCCGCTGCCCTTCGAGGAGCGGCACACCGACGAGGAGGCGCCGCGGCGGCTTGGCAGGTTGCTGGTCGACCGTCTGCGACTGCGACTGCGTCTGCGTCACCGTCCGGTGCGCGGCGGCGGCGTGATGGTGGTGGGACGTCACCGACCGCCGGCCGAACCAGACACCCGCACCGACGGCGAGGAGCACGACGAGGACCAGCAGAGCGACCCTCCTGCCGCGATACCGCCGCCTCCGGCGCCGTGGTGCGACCGGCGTCAGAACGTCCAGAGACACGGTCCGATGCTAGCCGGGTGGGCGGCGGGTCTCCGCCAGTCGCGCTCCTACAATGGCCGCCGTGCGCACGACGGCCGAGCTGCGGGAGGGATTCCAGGCGTACTTCGAGGAGAAGGGACACCTGAGGCGGCCGTCGGCGTCGCTGATCCCGCGTGCCGACGACCGCTCGACCCTCTACACGAGCGCCGGGATGCAGCCACAGATGCCGTACTTCCTCGGCCACGAGCCGCCGCCGGCGCCGCTCACCACGACGTGCCAGAAGTGCTTCCGCACCCCCGACATCGACGAGGTCGGGCTCGACACCTACCACCTGACGTTCTTCGAGATGCTGGGCAACTTCTCGTTCGGCCAGTACTTCAAGGAAGGCGCCATCGAGTACGCGACCGAGTACCTCCAGGAGCAGCTGAAGCTCGACTGGGACCGCATCTGGGTGAGCGTGCACGCCGGCGATCCGGGCCTGAAGCTCGGCCCCGACGAGGAGGCGATCGGCCTCTGGGAACGGATCGGGATGCCGGCCGAGCGGATCGTGCCGCTCCCGTCCTCGGAGAACTTCTGGTCCGTCGGCGGCCCGGGGCCGTGCGGCCCGGACTCGGAGATGTACTGGGACTGGGGCGAGGAGAGCGGCTGCGGCGCCGAGGACTGTCTGCCGGGCTGCACGCGCTGCGAGCGGTTCCTCGAGATCGGGAACCTCGTCTTCATGTCCTACGAGCTCCATCCCGACGGGACGCTCACCGACCTTCCGAGCAAGAACATCGACACCGGCTGGGGGCTCGAGCGTGTCGCCCGCGTCGTGCAGCAGGTGCCGTCCGTCTACGACATCGACGCCTACCAGCTGATCATGGACTGGGTCGCCGAGCAGTCCGGCGTTGCGTACGGCTCCTCGCGGGACGCCACGAAAGCCCATCGCGTCCTCGCCGACCACGGTCGAGGCATGACGTTCATCAGCGCCGAGGGGGTGAGCCCGTCCAACGAGGGGCGCGGCTACGTCCTGCGGCGCGTGATCCGCCGCGCGGCCCAGCACGGGCTCCGGATCGGCATGAAGCCGCCGTTCCTGCCGGGGCTCGCCGACGTCGTGATCGACCAGATGGGCGCGGCATACCCGGAGCTCGTCGAGCACCGCGAGGAGATCCACCGCGTCCTCGCCGCCGAGGAGGAGCGCTTCGGCGTGACGCTCGAGAACGGGATGGAGATCTTCGAGCAGGCGGCAGCGAAGGGCGAGATCACGGCCCAGGACCTCTTCGACCTGCAGACGACCTACGGCTTCCCGCCCGAGCTGACCGAGGAGCTCGCGCGCGAGCGCGGCCTCGCCTTCAACGACGAGGAGTACACGCGGCTGATGGAGGAGCACCGCGAGGTCTCCCGCCAGGGCGGCGCGCGGTACGAGCCGCGGTTCAGCGGCGCGCCGAGAACGGAGTTCGTCGGCTACGAGCAGATCGACGTACGAACGGCGATCACGGCGTACGCCGACCTCGCCGACGGCTTCTTCCAGATCAAGCTCAGCGAGTCGCCGTTCTATCCCGCGGGCGGCGGCCAGGTCACCGACGCCGGCCGGCTGGAGAAGGAGGACGGCTCGGGCGCCGACCTCGTTGAAGCGTTGCGGCTGGAGAACGACCAGGAGCTGGTGTTTGAGGGCACGGGCTTCGCGGAGGGCGACCGTGTCCGCGCGGTCGTGCCGTGGGCGGTGCGCTATCCAACGATGGCGAACCACACGGCGACGCATCTCCTGCACAAGGTGCTGCAGGAGGTGCTCGGCGACCACGTCCGCCAGGCGGGATCGGCCGTGCGGCCCGACAAGCTCCGCTTCGACTTCACGCATCCCGCGGCGCTCACGCCGGAGGAGCGCACGGAGGTGGAGAGCCGGGTCAACGACCGCGTGTGGGCGAACATGCCCGTGCGGATCTTCGAGACGCCGCTCGACGAGGCGAGCAAGCTCGGCGCGACCATGCTGTTCGGGGAGAAGTACGGCGAGGTCGTACGGGTCGTCGACATCGACGGCTGGTCGATCGAGCTCTGCGGCGGCACGCATGTCCGGTCGACCGCGGAGATCGGCCCGTTCGCGGTCGTCTCCGAGGGCTCGGTCGGAGCCGGCTCGCGGCGGATCGAGGCCGTCACCGCGGGCGAGGCGTTCGCTCTGCTGCACGAACGGGCACGAGAGGCGGATGCACTCCGCGGCGAGCTCGAACGGGTCCGGAAGGAGTCCAAGCGGCCTGCGGCCCAGCAGGAAGCCGACTTCACGATCGTGGGCCGCGAGGGCGACGTGATCCTCGTCGAGGCAACTGCCGTGAAAGGGGGGCCGCTCCGCGACCTCTCCGACCGCCTGCGCCAGCAGGAGAAGGCAGACGGCGCGATCGTCGCCTCCCGCGACGACGGCCGCGTGTTCCTCGTCGTCAACTTCGACGAGTCGCTAGTCGCGCGCGGGCTCGACGCCGTGCAGGTCGTGCGCGAGCTCGGCAAGCACATCGGCGGCGGAGGAGGCGGCAAGCCGACGCTCGCGGAGGCAGGCGGCAAGAATCCCGACGGCATCGCCGACGCGCTCGCTGCCGCGAAGGAGCTCGTCGCCCCGTAAGGATGGGAACGTGAAGGTGATGGCGCTGGACTACGGCTCCGCGCGCACGGGAGTCGCCGTCTCCGATCCGACCGGGACGGTCGCGCGGCCGCT
>DASXJG010000157.1:0-2158 GCA_036497525.1 Gaiellaceae bacterium | reverse complement strand
CGGTCGGCGCCCTCGTCCTCGCGGGCGGTCTCTATGCCGCCGGCATCGACGTCGCCGGCGCCTGCGGCGGCGGCTGAGTCTTCTACGAGGGTGCCGGTGCCGTCTCGGCCGGCAGCACTCCCGCGTCCGCGGGCTCGTCTTGCGTCTCGATCCGGAGGTCGAAGTAGAGGTACGTGGTGGCGATCGCCGCGTATGGGACCACGAGCGCGTCGATGACGCTCGCCGCGAAGTTGATGAAGTCGAACGACTGGTTGGTCACGAAGAGCAGGAGCGTCCCGCAGAGCGGCCCCAGCACGAGCGCGACCAGCGTGACGAAGAGGATCAGCGACGCCGCACGCCACCAGTTGCCCCGCACGAGTTGCGCGCTCCGGCGCAGGGCGGCGAAGCCGGAGGTCTTCTCGAGCGCGTGTACCTGGGCCAGCATCGACCAGCGCACGGCCAGGTAGAAGCCGAGAAGAGTCCCGAAAGCCGTGAGGCTGACGAGTATGAGTGCGACGACGATGAGGAGCACCGCCGTCAGGAGCGAAGGCAGCGTCGGCAAGGCCTTCCGGTAGGCGCCGAGCGCGGTAACCGGGCGTCCCTCGTCGATCTCCACCATCGCCAGGGCCGTCGCGCTCTGGACGACCGCGAGAGCGAACACCATCACCAGCAGGCCCAGCCCGATGACGAGGAGGTCGACGACCGCATTCCTCCTTCCCGCGGCCGCCACGAGCCCGCTCAGGCCCCCGGCGTGGAACGTGAGGTACTGGAGGCCGGCGACCAGCGCGCCGAGCGGCAGGAAGAGCAGGCCGATGCCGAGGAACAGGCGCAGGTGGGAGAAGTACATCCGCCTCGACGAGGCGACGATGCAGCCCCACGGGCGGCGGCGGCCGACCCGAAGCGGCGCCGAGGGTCGCCACGTGGTTCTCGAGACGAGCCAGATCAGGAAGGCGATGATGACGAAGCACACGATCAGGACCGGCGACGGGTTCCCGGCGACGGCCGTGAGCAGGCTCGATCCCGTCCCGACGACGCCGCAGAAGAACCCGGTGGCGCCGCCTCCGGCGAAGGTCCCGATCGGCACCGTGAAGCTCTTGTCGCGCCAGTCCTTGTTCGCCCAGGTGATCGGATGTCTCCACTGCAGCTTCGTGTTGGGGCCGGTCGGGCCGTTGTAGAAGCCGCTGTGATCCTCGCCCCAGTGGCCCTCGAAGCCGAGCCACGGGTAGCCGCGCATGTAGGCGGCTTTCCTGGTCGGGACGACGTCGACCTCGGGCCGTACCTGCTGGGACGGCCCCGAGGTGTCGTCGCAGCCGACCCCCTGGGCGGCGCTGCGGCCGAGGTGGAGGGCGGACGTGAAGTAGTTCGCGTGCGAGCCGAGCGCGGCGTAGACGACCGGGTGCGTCCCGCCGATCAGCTCGAGCTTCTCGTCGCCCCAGTCCGCGCTCTCCGCGCCCTGGTGCTGGCTGTAGCCCACGATGGCCGGCGCCTTGTCGAGCGCCTGCGCGGCAGTCGCGGCGTCGAAGTCGAGCTGGATCATCTCCCAGTCGCCTTCGTGCTTGTCGTTGAAGTTGTTGAAGACGTAGAAGAACCAGTACTGCAGCGCTATCTGGCCGGGATGGAGCGAGTCGGTCGCAACCCGCGCGTATGCGAGCGGGCGATGGCCCTGGTTCAGCCGTCGTGACCACTTGTCGTAGGAGCAGTTCGGCGTCAGGGCACTCCCCGGGAAGTCGAGGTGGTAGCCCCAGAGCCCCCGGCCGAGCTCTCCGCCGGTCGGACCGACCTTGATCAGATTGGTGCCGCCCCATGGCCCGCGCAGCGCGACGTCCGGATTCCCGAGCAGCAGGCTCACGTTCGTCGGTACGAACGGCTCGCCGTGGGCGCATGGCTTGCTCTGCTCGACGAGGCGGACGACCGGCGCGTACCTGACGGCAAGCCGGCGCGACGCGTCGGCGGCGTGCGCGACGGCCGGCGCCGCCGCTGCGGCGATCGCCAGCGTGGCGAGCACCGCGTGGAACCTCAATCCCAGCTTCGGCCTCAGAGAGGTAACTATGAACGCCGCGACGGAGGCAGTCGCCCGGGCTAAAGCTCAGCCTTAGGGGGTGAACCGTCTCCAGTCCCCCTCGGAGACGACCTCGACCGTGCCGTCGGTCACCTTGATGGCGGTCTCGTCGTCGATCGC
>DASXJG010000156.1:0-8952 GCA_036497525.1 Gaiellaceae bacterium | reverse complement strand
GACCAGCTGCGCCTGCTTCCCATCTTCCTGATGATGGTGCACTGGGGGCTGTACGGGAGCTTCTCGAGCTACATCCTGATCAACCTCGTCTCCGCCGTGAACCTCTTCTTCATGCGGCAGTACTTCCTCACGATCCCGAGGGACTTCGAGGAGGCGGCGAAGCTCGACGGCGCCGGCTACTTCAAGATCTTCTGGCGCGTCATGCTGCCGCTCGCGCTGCCGGCGATGGCGGCGCTGGCGATCCTCCAGTTCCAGGGCACGTGGAACGACTTCTTCTGGCCGCTGATCCTCTTCGGTCAGGGAAACCAGGACCACTACACCATTCAGCTCGGGCTGGCGCAGCTGCACTCCCAGTACCAGCAGCAATGGCCGTCGGTCTCGGCCGGCAGCCTGATCGCCATCCTCCCGGTGCTCGTGATCTTCCTCGCCTTCCAGCGCTATTTCGTCTCGGGCGCGGTCTCGGCGGGAGTCAAGGGATGAGCCCCCGCCGTGCTCTCGGCCTCGCTTGCATCGACCTGTACCGGAACTCGTGGCGCCTCGTCCCCGTCAACGCCCTGCTCGGAGCGCTGCTCGTCTTCGCCACGGTCGCCGCGGTGGCGGTGCACGCCCTGCTTGTGCTCGCCGTGCTCGCCGGTCCGCTGGCGGCTGCCCTCGCCCATTGCTCGGTGACCCTCGTGCGCACAGGCAACCTCGTGCTCGCGGACGCCTGGAACGGGCTGCGCCTGCACTGGCGCCGCGGGCTCGCGCTGGGCGCCGCCGGCGTGGCGCTCGGCGTGCTCGCCGGAGTCGCCGTCCACTTCTATACGAGGTCGAGCGTCGGCTGGCCGTTGGCCTTCGTCACGCTCTATCTCGTCGTGCTCCTCGGCATCTACGCCGCCGTGCTCACCACGGTGGCCGTCGCCGACCCCGGGCTGCCGATCGGGCTCGCAGCCCGCAACGCGGCCGTGCTTGCGGCTCGGCGGCCCGGTGCGACCCTCCTGATCGGGCTCGCGCTGCTCCTCGTCAACCTGGCCGGGATCGCCGCCGCGGTCATGCCGTTCCTCACGATCACGCTTGCCTACTCTTTCGTCGCCGTGGCGCACTTCGTGCTGCCACCGGAAGCCCGGGAGGTCTGATGGCCCCGATCACGTTCGAGCACGTCACCAAGCGCTTCGACGAGACGACCGCCGTCGCCGACCTGGACATCGAGGTGGCCGACGGTGAGTTCCTCGTCCTCGTCGGCCCGTCCGGCTGCGGGAAGACGACCGCCCTGCGGATGCTCGCTGGGCTGGAGGACATCACGAGCGGCCGGATCCTCATCGGCGACCGCGTCGTCAACAACGTCGCCCCGGGCTCGCGTGACGTGGCCATGGTCTTCCAGTCCTACGCACTCTACCCGCACATGACGGTCTACGACAACCTCGCATTCAGCCTCCGGAACCACCGGGTGCCGAGGAGCCAGATCGACGAGCGCGTGCGTCGGACGGCCGACGTGCTGGAGCTCGCCGACCTTCTGAAGCGCAAGCCGAGGCAGCTCTCCGGCGGTCAGCGTCAGCGGGTTGCGCTCGGGCGGGCGATCATCCGGGAGCCGCAGGGGTTCCTGATGGACGAGCCGCTCTCCAACCTCGACGCAGCGCTCCGCGTCCAGACCCGCGCCGAGATCCTCAGGCTGCAGCAGCGCCTCGGCACGACCACCATCTACGTCACGCACGACCAGGTCGAGGCGATGACGATGGGCGACCGAATTGCGGTCATGAACAAGGGCGAGCTGCAGCAACTCGGCACGCCGGAGGAGCTGTACGAGCACCCCGCCAACACGTTCGTCGCGCAGTTCATTGGCTCGCCCGCGATGAACATGCTGCCGACGGCCGTGCTCGGCGTCGGCGGTACCGGACAGCTCGCCGGCTTCCGGCCAGAGCACGTGCGGCTCGGCGGCAACGGGCATGCCGGATCGGGCAGCCTCGAGGCGTCGGTCGAGGTGGTCGAGTACCTCGGCGACGAGCAGCTCGCTCACCTTCGGGTCGGAGAACACGAGATCGTCGTCAAGCTTCCGGTCGAGCCGCGCTTGCGCGCGGGGGAGCGCGAGACGCTCTCGGTGCCACTCGACAAGGTGATGCTCTTCGATGAGGAGAGCAGCCAGGCCCTCGGAACAGCCGCCTAGCCGTTGTCCCTCACGGTTCTCGACGGGTCGACGTTCTGCGTCTGCGACGAGCGCGGCGACGTGGACGGACTCGCCACTGCTTCCGGCTTCTTCGCGTCCGACACGCGCTTCCTGTCTCGCTCGCTGCTGACGCTCGGAGGCGTGCGCCTCGACCCCCTGTCACACGACCACTCGGCGCCGCACCTCGCTTCTTTCGTCCTGCGCAATCCGCTGGCCGGCGGCCTCCAGCCGAACGAGCTCGTCATCGAACGGGAGCGCTTCGTCGGCGACTGCATGGAGGAGCGGATCGTCGTCCAGAACCACAGCCACCGTCGCATCGACGTCGAACTCGGGCTGGAGCTGGCCGCCGACTTCGCCGACATCTTCGTCGTCAAGGACCTCGAGCCCGGTTTCGGGCGGCCGGTGGACGTAACGCTCCCTCCGACACGCCGGCCGGAGCGTGCCGGTAACGGAACACTCGTCTTCTCGGACGCGTCGTTTGCCGGGCGCACCGTCGTTCACTTCTCGGAGCCCTTCGACGAGTCGAAGGGCGTTGCCCGGTTCGCGCTCTCGCTCGAGCCAGGGGCCTGTTGGCGGCTGGTCGTCGGCGTTCAGGCGGAGCTCGAGGGAGTGGCGCCTCTGACGGCAGCGTCGTTCGCGCACGAGCTCGACGAGGAGCGACGCCGGGCCGAGCAGTCGATGACCGACTGGCAGTGCTCCGCCCCGGTGCTGAGCGCACGCTGGGACGATCTCGTCCACACGTGGAACCGATCGCTCGCGGACCTCGCGTCGCTCCGGATGAGCGTGCCCGAGCTCGCCGACGGGCACCTGCTCGCGGCCGGCGCGCCCTGGTTCATGACCGTGTTCGGGCGGGACACGCTCATCTCGTCGCTCCAGACGCTCTTGCTCGGCCCCGAGCTTGCAGCGGGGACGTTGCGGGTCCTGGCGGCGACGCAGGCGACCGCCGAGGACCCGGAGCGCGATGCCCAGCCCGGGAAGATCATCCACGAGCTGCGGCGCGGCAAGGCCGCGCTTGCCTGGACCGATCGCTACTACGGGACGGTCGACGCGACGCCGCTCTTCCTCATTCTGCTCTCCGAGGTCTGGCGCTGGACCGACGACCCAAGCCTCCCGCTCGAGCTCGAGGATGCGGCCCGGCGTGCGCTCGCATGGATCGACGGCTCGGCGGACGCCGATGGAGACGGCTTCGTGGAGTACGACCGTCGCAGCTCGCACGGGATCCGCAACCAGACCTGGAAGGACTCGGAGGACTCGATGGCCTTCCACGACGGCACGCTGGCTCGGCCGCCGATCGCGCCCATGGAGGTGCAGGGCTACGTCTATGACGCCAAGCTGCGGATCGCCGAGATCGCGCGTGAGATCTGGAAGGACGACGCGCTGGCCAAGCAGCTGCAGCACGACGCGGCCGAGCTACAACGCCGCTTCGACGAGGCTTTCTGGCTCGAGGATCGGGGCTTCTACGCACTCGGGCTCGACCGCGAGAAGCGTCGGGTCGACTCGGTGACGTCCAATCTCGGCCATCTCCTGTGGAGCGGCATCGTCCCCGAGCCGCGCTGCAGCGCAATCTCCGACCTGCTCATGGAGGACGCTCTCTGGTCCGGCTGGGGAGTGCGCACCATGGCGGTCGGCGAGGGCGCGTACAACCCGCTCGTCTACCACGACGGCACTGTCTGGCCGCACGACAATTCCCTCATCGCCTGGGGCCTCGCACGGAGTGGCCGCTCGCACGATGCAGCTCGGATCCTGCGAGCGATCGTCGACGCAGCGACGTACTTCGACTACAGGCTGCCGGAGGTCTTCGCGGGATTTGCGCGGAACGACACGCGCTTCCCCGTCGAGTACCCGACCGCCTCGTCGCCCCAGGCCTGGGCCGCGGCGACTCCGGTGCTGCTGCTGCAGGTGGTCCTCGGCCTCGTGCCCGATCGCGCAGGACGAGTGCTGCGCTCCGAGGTGCAAGGCTTGCCGGAGTGGCTCGAGGGGACATCGCTCACAGGCATCCACGCATTCGGCCGACGCTGGACGGCGCGGGTCGAACGAGGGGAAGTCGAGCTAGAAGCGCTCGCCTAGAAGTTCCGGCGATAGAGCAGGAAGCCGAGCGGGAAGATCCCGGCCAGCAGGAACCACGGGGCGAGGGCGATTCGTGCATACCCGAGCACGGCCGCCTTCGTGGGCGCGTCACCGGCGTCCGCGCGGATCGTCTGCACGAGCGAGTCGATGGAGTCCTCCTGGAACACGCGCCCGCGACTGATGGAGGCGAACTGGGCCAGCACCTGGCCGCTGTTGGGGTCAGGCACGTAGCGGGGATCGAGCCGGCCGTGCTTGTAGACGCGTTCGGTGGGTGCCCACACGTGCACGAAGAACGGCGGTACCTGCATGGCGTGGACCTGCGCCGTCCTGACTTCACCCTGCACCGGCGACGCCTCTCCGTCTGTGAACACGACGAGGATGGGATGTCGCACGCCCGGGTTGAAGAGATTGGAGTTCGCAATCGGGACGAGCGCCAGGAAGGTGGTCGCCCGGCCGTGGTAGAAGCGGCTCGGCGGCGGTTGGTCGACACCCACGGACTGCTGGAGCGTGCGCCGGACGAGGGCGGAGTCCGGAGTCGGCATCAGGTTCGGGAGCACCCGGTCGGTCATCGTCGCGATGCCTACCGGGATGTCGCCGAGCTTGGGGAGCATCCCGTCCGCCTCGTCGATCGCGCGCTTGAGCCGAGTCGGTGCGTCCGCGTTCTCTCTCGCCGACATCGAGCGGGAGGTGTCGAAGACGAAGAACACCTGGGCGTCCGAGCGCTCTCCGAACGAGTGGTGGCGGACCACGACCGGTTGCGCCGCCGCCACGCCGACGAGCAAGGGCAGGCCGGCCAGCGCCGCGACCACACCGGTGAGCTCGCGCCGCCGGGTAGGCGTCAGCGAGAAGAGGCTCCGCACCCGTTGGACGTTGGCCTGGGTCAGCCACAGGGCGGCGAGTGGGACCGCGGCGGCGAGCGCGAACAGCGCGTTCAGCGGCGTGAGGAACGAAAAGCCCATCAATAGCCGCCGCCGATGGCGCCGACGCCGCTCGAGCCGCCGGAGCCGAAGCCGCCGCGAGCGTCCTGGTCGATCTTGACCCTTTGAGGAGCTCCGATTCGGAGCACCAGCTCGAGGTTGACCTTCGCGGCGTAGTTCGAGGGATTCTCGCGGACGGCCTGCGTGAAGAGGAGCCTGGCGCGATCGAGTCCCTCCAGCTCGGTCGCCGTATCGGCGGCCGGCGCGGTCACCGTCATGATCCCGAGCAGGTTCGCTGCGTTGGAGCGTTCCTCCCGCGTGGACGCCGTCTGCAGGAGGGACTGCAGCTTCTGCTCGGTCACGACGCGTTCCGCCGCAAAGTCCGGCTGGCCGCCGGTGCTCACCCCGACACGGCTGTACCAGAAGAGCTGTAGCCCTCTTCGATACGAGATCGCGTCGTCGATGCCGAGTAGCGAGCGCGCCGGGTCGCCCGGCAGCGTCGTCGGGGTACGCCAGAGGCCGAGGTGGGACTGGTGGGCACGGAACCGCAGGTCGTCGCGCGTCATCCGGCCCTGCCAGGAGCGGACGTCGAGCGCGAGCAGCCCGAGAACGACCGCCAGGCAGACCAGCACGACCGCGGCGATGAGTGGGAAGGCGCGGCGGGTGTAGCTCATGTGACCGACTCCGGAACGAGGCGGGTGTTGAAGCGCTCATTCGCGGCGAGGAGCAGGATGAGGATGACGCCGACGCCGAGCAGGGCCCAGGGCGCGGAGGCTGCGATCGGCTGGACTTGCTCCTTGGCCGTGCTCTTGAACACCTTCGGGTCGACGATCGAGTTGGCTCCGAAGAGCCTGCTGAAGAGCTGGACGTTCCCGGCGGTGGCGAGGAGGGGCACGATGCGGACCGGGATATGCGCTCGCCGGAGCGCAAGCGCCTCCGCGATGAGCGGCTCTCTGTCGGCGTTCGAGTCGTTGAGGTCGCTCACGAGTAGGAGCGACCCATTCGTGATGCCTCCGCGGCGGAGGGCAGCCACGCCCTCGATCAGGCCTTTCGCAATTCTGGTTCCGCCGGTGAACTGGTCCCAGGGGCTCTGCCCGAACACGGGCGAGCCGCCGTTGACGCGCCGCGGAGCGAAGAAGCGCAGGAACTGCTGGAGCGAGCTCGGCGGGGAGTTCGGCGGCAGCAGCTCGTAGGCGACGTCGCTGAACATGACGAGGCCGATGGTCTGGTTCGTCGCAACGAGGCCGCGCACCACGTTCCCGATCCGCACGAACGCCGGGCCGGCGACGCTCGCGGACATGTCGAGGACTACGACGCCGGTGTTCGTGCCTGCGGGGAGCACGGCCGCCCGCCCGCTGCCGGCGGTGCGTGCGAGGAGGACCGCGGCGGAGAGGGTCGCGGCGAGGGCGAGGGCAAGGCCGAGCCGCAGGAGCGTCGTGCGCTCGGCCGGTAGCGCGAGCCGGGGGAGGTCACCGAGGCGGGTCGCGCCACGGCGCGCAAGCGTCGTCCCTCTCACGGCGCCTGCTCCCCGTTGCGACGGTGGACGCCGGCCTGCTCGGAGATCGCCTCCACGTCGTCCTCGCCCGGCGTCTCGGGCGACCAGGCGAGCGCGTGCGCCGTCTCGGACAGGTCGTGGACGTCGAAGGGGAGCTCGTCGGCGACGCGCTCGAGCGCCTTCCGCTGCAGGGTGTCGTCGTCGTTCGCCCGCGCCCAGAAGAAGAGCGTGAGCGCACGCTCGAGTGGCGAATCCGGAAGCACCGGCCCCTGCGCGACGGCGGGGGAGCGGAACTGCAGGGCCCAGCGGGTCGCCAGAGCCAGTCCGGCCGCCCCGAGCAGGAACGCGAGCGCAATGGCGAGCCAGTAGGCGAGATCCGGAGACAGCCGGTAGTCGGGCGCCGGCACGGGGCCGAGGTGGAACTGCCACGCCTTGTATGTCTCCTGCTTGAGGACGTCGCGGACGATGTTGGGGCTGAGCTGAGACCCGACCTGGATCCGCTGGAAGCGCGCATTGAACGCGTAGCGGATCTTGCCGCTCGGCGACAGGTACTGGACCTGTGCCGGGCCGAAGTGGAAGACCCGCGAGAGCGGGCCGCTGAACGTCTCCGGGACACACTTCGCCGTCAGGCAGCGGAGCGTCCACGTCCAGGTGATCTGCTGCACGCGCCCGTGACCGGTTTGCACCCTGGTCGGCGGCCCGACCGGCTCGTACGGGGCGAAGTGGACGAGGACCCGCAGGTTCGCCGGATCGACCCACTTCCGATCCGCGACCACCGCGACCTTCGCCGTGATGGGATCACCGAAGAGCTGCACGGGTGGGCTCAGGGTGCCGAAGGCCACCATGGGCTGGTTGCGGCCGATCGCCGAGCCGCCGGTGACGGCGGGAGCGCCTGCATATGCCGGGGTCGCGACGGCGACCACCATCAGCACGGCGAGCACGGCGAGGACGACGGCGCGCTTCACGCGACCGCTCCGCGCACCATCATCCGGAGGTCGGCCCACCGCAGGAAGGCGCCGAGAATCGCTCCCGGGTCGTGCGAGTCGACCACCACCGGCTCGATTCCCAGCGTGCGGAAGAGGTGGAACAGCGCTGCGCTTCGCTCCTCGTGCTCGTCGCGTAGCCTCTGTGCCTCGGCACGGGTCAGGTAGACCGGCACGACCGACTTGGAACCCGGGTCGGCATATGGCACCGTCACGCCGGCGACGTCCGGGAACGACCGCTCCCAGACGGGATCCTGGATGATCACCGGCACGACCTCCCAGCGGTGCTCCAGCGCCGCCGTCAATGCGCTCTCGTCCGGCAGGGAGAGGAAGTCCGAGAGGACGAAGATGAACGTCTGCGTCGGCAGCTCACGCCGGTGTTGCACGAGGTGCTCGAGGCCACGAGAGACGGTGTCGGCCGGCGCGTCGAACGGCCGGTCATCGAACGGGTCCTCTGCCGTGTAGCGCTCGCTCCGGGGCGGGCGCCAGTACGTCTCTCCGTCGGCATGGTCTAGGTATCCCCTGAGGCTGCGCGCGACGCGAGCGCTCTCGGAGATCAGCCGCAGGCTTCCCAGCAGCGCCTCGGGCTTGTCGAGGTGCCGCAGCGGTGACGGCCGAATCCCCATGGAGGATCTCCGGTCGGCGAGCATGATGACCCGAGGAGCCTCGTCCGCGAACAGCTCGTGGACGATGAACTCGTCGGTGTCGTGAGCGGCCGAGAGGCGCGCGGACGCCGCCCAGTCGATCCAGGCGACGTCGTCTCCCGGCAGGTACCGGCGTGAGCCCGCAATGTCGGAGCCGTTGCCCCGGCGCACGCTGTGGATGCCGCCGAAGGCGAGCCCGACTACGCGCCTGCGCGGGACGAGTGGAAAGACCGCGGCTGCCATCGTCGTCCCGCTCGCCGGGCGAGCGCTACACCACCGAGGCGGGGACGTCGAGGTCGATGTCGAAACCCGGCTTCGGCGCTTGCCCGAGGCAGCGCTGCTGGACGTCCGTGGCCGCGGCTTCCCAGCCGCGGTCCCGGATCTCGGCGAGGAAGCTCGGCCGGAAGAGCAGCCGGTGCATCAGCACCGGGACGAACAACCGCTCGACGTCCTCCGGGGTCACGAACTTGCGGCCGTTCAGCATCGCCCACGCGCGCGCCGCGCGGTTGAGCGCGAGCGACCCGCGCACCGAGCTGCCGATGGCGACGAGGTCGAGCCGGCGCGTTGCACGCACGAGCTCCACAATCCACCGCGCCACCGCCTCGTGCACGAAGACGTCGCGCACGGCGGCGCTCATCGTCTCGATGTCCGCGACGTCGACGGCCGGCTGCAACCGTGTCAGCGGGTGGCCGCCGAGCTGCTCGTC
>DASXJG010000155.1:0-5313 GCA_036497525.1 Gaiellaceae bacterium | reverse complement strand
AGAGCTCGAAGCCGAGGCCGACGAGCGTCGCCGCGATCGGCACGGCCTGCTGGTGGTCGGGCTCGCGGATGGAGATGAAGACGGAGCCGGAGCGCGGGAGCCTCCGCCCTGCCGCGCGCTCGGCCTTGTCGAGCGCGGTCGAGAGGTCCGCGGCGCTCGCCATCACCTCCCCGGTCGAGCGCATCTCCGGTCCGAGCACCGGATCGCTGCCGGGGAAGCGCGCGAACGGGAGCACGGCGGCCTTGACGCTCCACTGGCGCGGCGGCCGCTCGGGCGGCAGACCGAGCTCCGGAACCGTCGCCCCGAGCGCGAGGCGGCACGCCGCCTTGACGAGCTCGACTCCGGTCGACTTGCTCACGAACGGCACCGTCCGCGACGCGCGCGGATTCGCCTCGATGACGTACACCTCGCCGTCGCCGGTCACCGCGAGTTGGACGTTGAGCAGGCCGACCGCCCCGAGCCCGCGCCCGAGGATGCGAACGATCCGCGCAATCTCCTGGCTCTGCGCGAACGAGAGGCTCGGCGCGGGCAGCACGCAGGCCGAGTCGCCCGAGTGAACTCCGGCCTCCTCGACGTGCTGCATGACGGCGGCGACATAGGTGTCGACGCCGTCGCAGAGCGCATCCACGTCGACCTCGACTGCGTGCTCGACGAAGCGGTCGACGAGGATCCGCTCGAACGGCGGCATCTCCCGCACATCGTCGGCCGTGTAGCAGACGCGCATCGCGCGGCCGCCGAGGACGTAGGACGGCCGGACGAGCACCGGGTAGCCGATCCGCTCGGCGATCTCGACCGCCTCGTCCGGCGACGCGGCGATACCCCACTCCGGCGACCGCAGACCATGCGCAAGCAGCAGGCCGGCGAAGCGCTCGCGGTCCTCGGCGAGGTCAACGGCGTCGAACGGAGTGCCGAGGATCCGGTAGCCGGCTTCCTCGATCGCGCGGGCCAGCTTGAGCGGTGTCTGGCCGCCGAACTGGATCACGACGCCGTCGGGCTTCTCCCGCTCGCAGATCGCGAGCACCGACTCGGTGTCGAGCGGCTCGAAGTAGAGCCGGTCGGACGTGTCGTAGTCGGTCGAGACCGTCTCGGGATTGCAGTTGACCATCACGGCCTCATAGCCGAGCTCGCGGTACGTGGTCACCGCATGGACACAGCAATAGTCGAACTCGATCCCCTGCCCGATCCGGTTCGGGCCGGAGCCGAGGATGACGACACGTGGCCGGTCGCCGGTCGGCGCCGCCTCGTCGGCCTCGCCCCAGGTCGAGTAGTAGTAGTTCGAGGCAGCTTCGACCTCGCCCGCGCACGAGTCGACCCGGCGGTAGCTGGGCTTCACGCCACAGTCGCGCCGGCGCTGCCGCACCGCGGTCTCGGTCGTACCGGAGGCGGTGGCGATGTCCGCATCGGACAGGCCGAGGCGCTTGAGGCGCACCCAGTCGCCCGCGACGAGCGCCTCCGCGTCACCAATGCCGCCGAGCGCGGCTCGGATCTGGTCGAGCTCACGCTGGAAGAACGGGTGGACGTCCTCCGGAACCTCCTCGAGCGCGTGCCACGGTGTCGCGGCGCCCGCGTCGAGCTCCCGCGAGCGGTACGCCTTGAGGAACGCCTCCGCGAACGTGCGCCCGATGCCCATCGTCTCGCCGACCGACTTCATCTGCGTCCCCAGAGTCCGGTCCGCGCCCGGGAACTTCTCGAAGGCGAAGCGCGGGAACTTGACGACGACGTAGTCGAGCGTCGGCTCGAAGCTTGCGGGCGTCGTCCCGGTCAGGTCGTTCGGGATCTCGTCGAGCGTGTAGCCGACGGCGAGCCGCGCGGCGACCTTTGCGATCGGGTAGCCGGTCGCCTTGGAGGCGAGCGCGGAGGAGCGCGAGACGCGCGGGTTCATCTCGATCACGCGCATCTCGCCCGTCTCGCGACTGCGGGCGAACTGGATGTTGGAGCCGCCGGTGTCGACGCCGACCGCGCGAATCACGGCCGCGGCCGCGTCGCGCAGCTCCTGATACGCCTCGTCCGGCAGCGTCATCTGCGGCGCGACCGTGACGGAGTCGCCGGTGTGGACACCCATCGGGTCGAGGTTCTCGATCGAGCAGACGATGACGACGTTGTCGAGCCGGTCGCGCACCACCTCGAGCTCGAACTCGTCCCAGCCGCGCACCGACTCCTCGACGAGCACCTGTCCGATCGGGGACTCGGAGAGGCCGCGCTCGACCTGGCGGTAGAGCTCCTCCTCGGTGTGGGCGAAGCCGCCGCCGTGGCCGCCGAGCGTGAATGCGGGTCTGACGACACAAGGCGTCGTCAGCCCCGTTACCTGGTCGATGCTCGTGACGATGCTCGAAGCCGGAACCTTCAACCCGCACGACTCGACCGCCTCCTTGAAAAGAAGCCTGTCCTCGGCCCGTTCGATCGCTTCGAGGCGGGCGCCGATCAGCTCGATCCCGAGCTCGTCGAGGATGCCGTCGGTCGCCAGCTCGCGTGCGAGGTTGAGCGCCGTCTGGCCACCCATCGTCGGCAGGAGCGCGTCGGGGCGCTCGAGCCGCAGCACCTCGGCGACCGACTCGGCGTCGAGCGGCTCCAGATACGTGCGGTCGGCGAAGCCGGGGTCGGTCATGATCGTCGCGGGGTTCGAGTTGACGACGATCGTGCGGAAGCCGTCCTCCCGCAGCACCTTCAGCGCCTGGCAGCCCGCGTAGTCGAACTCCGCCGCCTGGCCGATCACGATCGGCCCGGAGCCGACGATGCAGATGCTCTCGAGGTCGCTGCGCCTAGGCATTCGCAATCTCCTCCACCCAGGCGTCGAGCAGCGGCCACGCGTCGTGCGGGCCGGGCCCGGCCTCGGGATGGAACTGGAGCGAGCGGGCGCGCAGGAGGGGCAGGTCGAGACCCTCCACCGTCCCGTCGTAGAGCGAGACGTGCGACACCTCGGCTCCCTCGCTCGGCTCGACGGCGAAGCCGTGGTTCTGGCTCGTCACGAGCACCCGGCCCGTCAGCCGCTCGTGTACCGGGTGGTTCGCGCCGCGGTGGCCGAACGGGAGCTTGTACGTCTCGTGGCCCGTCGCACGCGCGATCAGCTGGTGGCCGAGGCAGATGCCGAGCACGTGCGTCCTGCCGAGGAGGTCACGGACGGTGTTCGTCTCTGCCTCGAGCGGTTCCGGGTCCCCCGGCCCGGGCGAGAGAAGGACGCCGTCGTGGCCCGCCAGTTCGTCGGCATCGGTGTCGTGCGGATAGACGGTGACCGCTGCGCCGGCTTTCGCAAGCCGGCGCAGGACAGAGCTCTTCACGCCGTAGTCCACGACCGCGACTCGCACGCGGCCTTCCGCCGCATAGACGTATGGCTCGTCCGTCGACACCTCTTCGACGAGCGCGCGGCCGAGCATCGGCGTCTGCCGCGCCGCGAGCTCGATGGCCTCCTCGACCGGAAGATCGGACGCGACTGCGATGCCGGGCGCGCAACCTGCGTCGCGGAGGTGGAGGACGAGGCTCCGCGTGTCGATGCCCGTCAGCGCGACGACGCCGCGCTCGCGGAGCCAGTCCGTCCATTCCGGCCCGCGCGCCTCGCGCATCAGCACCGCGAGGGCGTGTGTGCGGGCCGATTCGCTCCGCTCCTCGGCCACGCCGTAGTTGCCGATCATCGGCGCGGTGAAGCAGACGAGCTGGTCCTCGAAGCTCGGGTCGGTGACGGCCTCCTGGTAGCCGGACATTCCGGTCGTGAAGACGGCCTCGCCGAGGACGTGGCCTTCGGCGCCGACCGACTCGCCGGGCCACACCGTTCCGTCCGCTAAAGCGAGGTAGCTCATCCGCGCGCTCTGCCTGCTTCAAAGGCGGTCGCGCCTCCCGCCAGTGTCATCCGAACTCCGCCTCTCAGCGTCGAGCCGAGCAGCCACGAGTTTCCCGACCGCGAGCGGAAGGGCTGCTCGCCGACCGTCCACTCCCGCTCGAGGTCGAGGAGGACGAGGTTCGCCTGCGCGCCCGCGGCCACGCGCGGCCGATCGAGACCGAAGATCCGCGCCGGCCCGGCCGACATGCGCTCGAGCAGCGTTGCGAGCGGCAGCAGACCCGGCTCGACGAGATGCGTGTAGAGCGCCGCAAACGCGGTCTCGAGGCCGGTGACGCCGAACGGCGCCGCCTCGAACGGCACCTCCTTCTCGTGGGCGGCATGCGGCGCATGGTCGGTCGCGATCGCCTCGATCGTCCCGTCCCGCACCGCCTCGAGCAGCGCCTGCCGGTCGCCCTCGGCCCGCAGCGGCGGGTTCATCTTCACGTTGGAGTCGAGCGACCGCACCGCGTCGTCGGTGAGGACGAGGTGGTGCGGCGTCGCTTCCCCGCTCGCCGCGACGCCTGCTTCCCTCGCCCGGCGCAGCGCGTGGACCGACTCGGCGGCCGACAGGTGGAGGACGTGGACGCGGCCTTGCTCGTAGTCCGCGAGCGCGAGGTCGCGCTCGACCGCCACCGACTCCGCGACGGACGGGTAGCCGGCGAAGCCGAGCTCGGCCGCGACGCGTCCCTCGTGAACGTGCCCGCCGCGGGAGAGCGTCGGCTCCTCGCAGTGGAGCGCGAGTGGCCGGTCGGTGGTGGACGCGTACTGGAGCGCGCGCCGCATCAGGCCCGCGGAGGCGACCGGTACGCCGTCGTCGGAGAAGGCGATCGCGCCGGTGTCGGCGAGCTCCCCCATCTCGGTCAACTCCTCCCCGCGCTGCCCGCGCGTGATGGCCGCGAGAAACGCGACCGGAACCTCGGCCTCGCGTCGCGCGGCGTCGACGAGCGCGCCGAGCGTCGCCGCCGAGTCGACGACCGGATCCGTGTTCGGCATGGCGAGGATCGCGCAGTGGCCGCCGGCCGCCGCAGCGGCCGTGCCACTCGCGACGGTCTCCTCGTCCTCGCGTCCGGGCGTGCGCAGGTGGACGTGCGGGTCGACGAAAGCCGGCGCGAGCACGAGTCCCTCCGCCTCGACCACGCGATGCTCGTTCGCATCGACCTGCTCGGCGACCGCAGCGATCGTCCCGCCGTCGATCCGGACGTCGAGCCGCGCATCGATCCCTTCGTTGGGGTCGAGCACGCGGGCGCCGCGGATCACGAGGTCGGCATTCGGAAGATCCTTACGCCACAGCATCGGGCACCTCCACCGCGGTCAGCGCCTGGACTCCGACCGGGCCGCCGGTGAGCACGTCGTAGAGGACGGCCATGCGCACCACGAGCCCGGAACGCACTTGCTTCGTGATCAGCGAATCGGGCGAGTCGGCGACGCGCGGGTCGATCTCGACGCCGCGGTTCATCGGCCCGGGGTGCATGACCTTCTGTCCCGGCCGGAGCCGTTCGGGA
>DASXJG010000154.1:0-22316 GCA_036497525.1 Gaiellaceae bacterium | reverse complement strand
CCCCCTCCATGTGCCTACGCCAATGCGGCAGTCGCGCCGAGCTCGCCGCGCAGGCGGATCAGCAGCGCCTCGAGCGCAAGCGGCGTCGAAACCTGGAGCTCCTCGGCCTCGCGCCAGGCCGCCCGGACGAGCTCGCACGCCTCCTCGGCGGCGTGCATCCGCTCGAGGGTCGCGTCCTCCCGCAGCTCCGCGAGGCGGTCGACGTGGACGGCAGCAGCCTCGGCGCCGGCGGCGACGACGACGAGGTCGCGATACCAGGACTCGAGCTCCTCGAGCAGCGCGAGCAGCTCTTCGCGCTCCGCCCCGCGCTGGGCGCGGCGGACGCGCTGCTCGGCTTCCCGCCCCGTCAGCTCGAGAGTCTCCACCTGCGCCTCGGCGATCTCCTTCGCCTCGGTCCCGCGCTCGCCGATGCCCGCGAGGAGCGTCTCGACGCCGTCTGCGGGCTCGAACCCAGGCTCGGAATAGACCGCGCGCGCCACGCCGATCAGCGCCTCGCGCCGACGGGCTGCGGCGGGGTCGAGAAGCTGGAGCGCGCGGCCGAGCCGTCCGCCGGCCACCCGGGCGAGCGTTGTCACCTCTTCCTCGCCGAGGTCCGGTGCATGCTCCTGGATCGCCTGCCGCACGGCGGGCTCCGAGAGACGCCGGAAGGGCACGAGCTGGCAGCGTGAGCGGATCGTCTCCGGCAGCGGCCCGACCCGCTCCGCGACGAGGACCACGACGGCGTACGGCGGCGGCTCTTCGAGATCCTTGAGCAACGCGTCGGCCGCGTCCTCGTTCAGCGAGTCGGCGCCGAAGACGAGATAGACGCGCCGATCGGCCTCGAACGGCCGCATGTGCAAGTCGCGCCGGAGCTCCCGGATGTCGTCGATCCGGATCTGCTCCCCGAGCGGCTCGAGCACGTAGAGGTCGGGATGAGTGCCGCGCTCGACGCGCGCATGGTCGCCGAGCAGCTCGGCCGCGAAGCGCCGCGCAAGCTCGCGCTTGCCGACGCCGGCCGGCCCGTGGAAGAGGTAGGCGTGGACCGGGCCTTCCTGCAGGGCCGCCGCGAGCAGACGCTTTGCCTCGTGCTGCTCAGGAACGGTCTCGAAGCCGCTCATGCACCTCCCTCGCAATCGCCTCGGGTGATCCGGTCGCGTCGATCGTGACGATTCTCTCCGGGAAGCGCTCCGCGAGCTCGCGGTAGGCGGCGTCGACCTTCGCCTGAAGCTGCGTTCCCTCCCGCTCGAGCCGGTCGGGATCGACGTGGCGGCGAGTGGCAACCCCGGGATCCAGGAGGAGCAGAAAAGTCACGTCCGGGAGCAGACCGCCCGTCACGGCGAGGTTGAGCTGCAGCACCGCATCGACCCCGAGCCCGCGCGCGATTCCCTGGTAGGCGAGTGACGAGTCGACGTAGCGGTCGCAGACGACGTCCGCGCCGCGATCGAGTGCCGGCCGGATCACCTCTTCGACGTGCTCGGCCCGCGATGCGGCGAAGAGCGCCGCTTCCGCCCACGCGCCCATGACCGGCCCGTTGAGCACCAGCGTGCGCACCGACTCGCCGAGCTCGGTGCCGCCCGGCTCCCGCGTGAGCACGACGTCGCGCCCCTCGGCGGCGAGGGCCGCGCGCAGCAGCTCGGCCTGCGTGGACTTGCCCGAGCCGTCGGTTCCCTCGAAGCTCACGAACACGGCGGGCACGATACGGCGAGCGGAGGAGGAGCAGCCGACGCTCCGGCGAACCGAGACGGCCGTGGAGCATGTCCAGCCCTTCGGTCGCCCCTTCCCGTGGCGCGTCGCAGCCCTCGTCGCGGCCGCGATCGCACTCGCCGAGCTCACGGTGCTGCTCGCCGTGGCCGGCGCCCACGTGTTCGGAGCCCACCAGGCGCAGACAGGTCTCGACCGGACACGTCCGGTAGCTGCTACCGGACGTGTCTCGAAGGAACATGCCGTACCGCCCCGGCCCCGCTCTCGCGTCTCGGTGCTCGTGCTCAACGGCAACGGGCTCGCAGGTGTCGCCGGAACCGAAGCCTCGACGCTTCTCTCCACCGGCTACCGGCACGCGACCCCGGCCGACGCGCCGCAGGGCTATGCCCGCTCGCTCGTCCTCTTCCGGCCCGGCTGGCAGGCCGAGGCGCATCGCCTCGCGCACGATGCGGGAATCCTCACCGTGGCTCCGCTCGACGGCCGGCTCGCGCGGTCGAACGCGAGCTATCCGCTCGTCCTGATTCTCGGCGCAAACTAGCTCCGCAGGCTGCTTTCTGTTCCGTCCGATGCGGGGTCTACGGTCCCGTTCCCCGTCGGCGGAATCGCGGTCCGGCGGCTCGGTCGAGAAGCAGTCGCAGACTAAAGTTCCGGGAGGGAAGATGGCTAGCGTCGAGCAAGTTCCAGGCACCGAAGAGACGGCCGCAGAGGTCGTCAACACCGTCGTCGAGGAGGGTGCGCGCCTCGGCGTCAAGCGCTTCTTCACCATCCCCGGGCGCGACCCGTTCGACGAGATCGAATGGGAGACGCGCGACGCGATCATCCCCGGCCGCGACGGGCCGGCGTTCGAGCAGCGCGCGGTCGAGTTCCCGAAGTTCTGGTCGCAGACGGCCACGAACATCGTCGCCCAGAAGTACTTCCGCGGCCGCCTCTCCTCGCCGGAGCGCGAGGCGAGCGTGAAGCAGATGATCGGCCGCGTCGTCGACACCGTCGTCGCCTGGGGCAAGGAAGGCGGTTACTTCGCCGACACCGACGAGGCCGACACGTTCGAAGCAGAGCTGAAGGCGATCCTCGTCAACCAGCTCGCCTCCTTCAACAGCCCCGTCTGGTTCAACGTCGGCTTCGAGGCGGCGCCGCAGTGCTCGGCCTGCTTCATCCTCTCGATCGACGACTCGATGGAGTCGATCCTCGACTGGATCCGGCGCGAGGGCGTCATCTTCCGCGGCGGCTCGGGCTCGGGCGTCAACCTCTCCCGCCTGCGCTCGTCGAAGGAGCAGCTGTCGAAGGGCGGCTACGCGTCGGGCCCCGTCTCGTTCATGCGCGGGGCCGACGCCTCCGCCGGCACGATCAAGTCGGGCGGCAAGACCCGGCGCGCCGCGAAGATGGTCGTCCTCGACGTCGACCATCCCGACGTCGAGGAGTTCATCTGGTGCAAGGCCAAGGAGGAGAAGAAGGCTCGGGTTCTCGAATCGAACGGCTACGACATGTCGCTCGACTCGCCCGACTGGGCCTCGATCCAGTACCAGAACGCCAACAACTCGGTCCGCGTCAGCGAGGCGTTCATGGAGGCGGCGACAAAGGGCGACGAGTTCAACCTCACCGCCCGCACCGACGGCACCGTCCTCGAGACGGTCGACGCGCGCGACCTGCTGCGCCAGATCGCAGCCGCGGCGTGGGAGTGCGCCGATCCGGGCGTCCAGTACGACACGACGATCAACTCGTGGCACACCCTCCCGAACACGAGTCGCATCAACGCCTCGAACCCGTGCTCCGAGTACATGTCGATCGACGACTCGGCCTGCAACCTCGCGTCGCTCAACCTGATGAAGTTCCGGCGGGAGGACGGCGAGCTCGACGTCGACGCGTTCGAGCATGCGGTCGACGTCGTCTTCCTGGCGCAGGAGATCCTCGTCGGCTACTCGTCATATCCGACGGCCGAGATCGGGCGGAACGCCAAGCGGTTCCGGCAGCTCGGGCTGGGCTACGCGAACCTCGGCGCGCTCCTGATGGCGCGCGGCCTGCCGTACGACTCCGACGAGGGGCGCGCGTACGCGGCGGCGATCACCGGGCTGATGACGGGCCGCGCGTACCGCAAGTCGGCGGAGATCGCCGCGCGGATGGGGTCGTTCGACGGCTACCAGGTCAACCGGGCGCCGATGATCGGCGTGATCGCGAAGCACCGGGCGGCGGTCGGCAACATCGAGCACGCCGACTCCGTGCCGGCCGATCTCCTGGGCCACTGCCGCAAGGCCTGGGACGACGCGCTCGACCTCGGCGAGATCCACGGCTTCCGCAACGCGCAGGCGACCGTGCTCGCGCCCACTGGGACGATCAGCTTCATGATGGATTGCGACACGACCGGCGTCGAGCCCGACTTCTCCCTCGTCAAGTCGAAGAAGCTCGTCGGCGGCGGTGAGATCACGATCGTGAACAAGACCGTCCCGATGGCGCTCGAGCGGCTCGGCTACGCACCGCGTGAGATCGAGGAGACAGTCGCCTTCGTCGACGAGCGGAACGGCGTCGTCGGTGCGCCGTACATCAAGACGGAGCACTACCCGGTCTTCGACTGCGCGGTCGGCGACCGCGCCATCCACTACCTCGGCCACGTCAAGATGATGGGAGCCGTCCAGCCCTTCATCTCCGGCGCGATCTCCAAGACGGTGAACCTGCCGGAGGAGGCCACGGTCGAGGACGTGATGGGTCTCTACGTCGACGCCTGGAAGCTCGGCGTCAAGGCGATCGCGATCTACCGCGACAACTGCAAGGTCGCGCAGCCGCTCTCGAGCTCCGGCAAGGACGGCCAGACGGCCGTCGCCACGCCTCCGATCCAGGTGCACGAGCGGAAGCGCCTGCCGCTCGACCGCACCGAGATCGGCCGCAAGTTCCAGGTCGGCGACCACGAGGGCTACATCCACGTCGGCCTCTACGACGACGGAAGCCCGGGCGACATCTTCGTCGACATCGCGAAGGACGGCACGACGATGGCCGGCCTCATGAACTCGCTCTGCATCGCCGTCTCGATGGGCCTCCAGTACGGCGTGCCGCCGGAGGTGTACGTCTCGAAGCTCTCGCACCAGCGCTTCGAGCCGAGCGGGCTGACGAACGACGCGGACATCCGTGCCGCGAAGTCGATCGTGGACTACATCTTCCGCTGGTTCGGAAAGACGTTCCTCACCCCCGAGCAGCAGGAGGAGGCGGGGATCCTCTCGGCCGAGGTGAAGGCGCGACTCGCCGAGCGCTACGCAAACGGCGAGAGCGCTGCACCCGCCGAGCCCGGCGAGGCGCCGCCGCCCGGCCAGACGGCGCTGTTCAACAGCTGGGAAGACGCTGTCGAGTGCGCCCGTTGCGGCGGCCGGATGATCCGCACCGGCAGCTGCTACACGTGCCGCGACTGCGGTACGAACACCGGCTGCTCGTAGTAGGCCCGGCTCCCACTCGAACTCTGAACCCGAGGGCCGGATCCGTCCGGCCCTCGGACAGGTGATTGAGGGCCCGCGGGAGCGGGTCCTCGGCCGTTGGCGCCAATCCGACCGGGGCCGACGCCCCGAATCCGTTGCTGTGGAGCCGAAACGCTGCCAGGATGCGGGAATGCCCAGCTGTAGTGCCTGTGGCCAGGACAACCCCGAGATCGCGCGCTTCTGCCTCGCGTGCGGAGCGACGCTCGGGGAGGAGCCCGCGCGGCGCGAGGAGCGCCGGATCGTCAGCGTCGTCTTCGTCGACCTCGTCGGCTTCACGTCGCGCTCGGAGCAGCTCGACCCCGAGGACGTCCGTGCGATCCTCACCCCGTACCACGGGACGGTGCGCGACGAGCTCGAGTCCTTCGGCGGCGTCGTGGAGAAGTTCGTCGGCGACGCCGTGATGGCGGTCTTCGGCGCCCCCACCGCCCACGGCGACGATCCCGAGCGAGCCGTCCGCGCTGCTCTCGCCATCCGCGAGGCAGTGGCGGCGCTCAACACCGAGCAGCCCGAGCTGGAGCTCCGCATCCGTGGCGCGGTGAACACCGGCGAGGCCGTCGTCACGCTCTCCGCGCGCCCGGCGCTCGGCGAGGCAATGGTCGCCGGCGACGTCGTGAACACCGCCTCCCGGCTGCAGCAGCACGCTCCGGTCGGCGAGATCGTCGTCGGGGAGGAGACGTACCGTGCGACTCGCAGCGCGATCGAGTACGAGTCGCTCGAGGCGGTAACCGCGAAAGGGAAGTCGGCGCCGATCGCGGCCTGGCGCGCGGTGACGGCGGCTTCCGCAACGGGCGAACGACATCTGTCGACCACGCCGTTCGTCGGCCGTGACCGGGAGCTCGGCCTCCTCGAAGCGACGTGGGAGCGCGTCGAGCTCGAGCGCCGCCCTCACCTCATCACCGTCCTCGGGCCGTCCGGCGTCGGGAAGTCGCGGCTGACGGCGGAGTTCACGGAGCGCATCTCGGCGCGCGAGGGCCGCGTCGTCCGCGGTCGTTGCCTCCCGTATCGCGAGCGCAGCGCGTACGGAGCCTTCGCGATGCAGGTCAAGGAGCTCGCCGACATCTTCGACAGCGACGGAATCGACCTGGCGACGGGGAAGTTGCGCGAGCTGGTCGAGCGGCTCGTCGGCAGGGACGAAGCCGCAGTCGTGGTGGGCCACCTCGCGATCCTCCTCGGCTACGAGACGCACGCCACCGCGCCCGACCGCGACAGCCTCTTCCACTCGGTCCGCGTCTTCATCGAGGCGGGCGCCCGGGACGAGCCGACGACGTTCGTGTTCGAGGACATCCACTGGGCCGACCCGGCCCTGCTCGACCTGATCGAGCAGCTGGCAACGCGCCTGCAGGATCTTCCGGTCCTCCTCCTGACGCTCGCCCGGCCGGAGCTACTCGACGCGCGACCCGCGTGGGGCGGCGGCATGCTCGCGTACAACGCGCTCCCGCTGGAGCCCCTCAGAGAGGAAGACGCGTCGGAGCTGGCACTTCATCTTCTCGGCCTGGACGTGAGAGCAGCCGAAGTCGCGGGGGCGGCGGAGGGGAACCCACTCTTCATCGAGCAGCTGGCCGCGGTTCTGAACGAACGCGGCGATCAGTCTGGGGGCCTGCCGACGACGATCCGCGGCCTCGTCTCGGCGCGCCTCGATGCGCTGCCCGCCGACGAGCGCCAGGTGATTCTCGATGCGTCGATCTCCGGCCGGATCTTCTGGAGGGGAGGGCTCGAGCGCATCACGAACGATCCCGACTGCCTGGCCGTGGCGCTCGCGGCGCTCGAGCGGCGCGATCTCATCCACCGAGACACGGTCTCACGGATCGAGAAAGACGAGCAGTGGTCGTTCAAGCACGTCCTCATCCGCGACGTCGCGTACGACCTCCAGCCGCGAGCCCGCCGACGCGAGGGTCATCGCCACATCGCGGAGTTCATCGAAGAGTCGGCGCCCGAGGTCGGCGAGGCCGTCGCGGCGCTCGCCCGCCACTGGCGCGGCGCCGGCGAGCTCGAGCGCGCAGTCCACCACTTCATCGCGGCGGCGGAAGAAGCGGAGCGCGGCTGGGCAAAGGACTACGCGGTCACCCTGTACAAGGAGGCGCTCGACATGACGCCGCCAGAGGAAGCCGACCGCCTCCGCTTCCTCCGGAGGCGGCTCGCCGTCGCCCAGATGGCGATGTTCCACCTGGACGATGTGCGCGTTGTCGGGGAGCTTGGCGGCGAGCCGAGCTAGACGGCCGGGAAGTCAGCCGGCGTCACGTCGCCGGCGATCTCTTGCAATCCGGCGATCTCGTGCCGGCCGAGCCTCGTCGAGTGCTCCCGAACCATCTCCTCGTTCGGCGCCTCGTAGACGCAATACGTCACCACGAGGCCGTCGTCGTCGACCACGACGTGGCTGTGCTCCCAGGTGATCTCCGGGAACTCGCCCTCAACGAGCTCGCGCGAGCGGCGGCCGATCGGAGGCATCTGCGTCTCGTCGACCTCGAACTTGCGGACGATCAGGTAGCGCGGCATGCCCGCGAGTCTAACGTTGCCGGTCGGCGCGGAGGAGGGCGCGAAGCTTTCCCCGGTAGATCTGCATGTCTGCGTGCTTCCAGTCGGCGTGGGTCTGGTGCGCCCACGGCTTGTAGAGCTCCTTGTGGTACGGGCTCGAGAGGCTCTCGTTGTGGCCGATCACGTTCCGGATCCTGATGTGGAACCGGCCGACGAGCCAGGCGGTCAGCGCGAGCGAGGCGCGGAGCTGGGCCGGGTCGTGGAGGATCTCGGCGTCCGACGTGCCGACATGCTCGATCCCGATCGCGACGTGGTTGAGCCCGACGGTGTGACGGCACATGACGGTGAGCCGCACCAGCTGGTAGATCGTCCCGTCCCGGTCGACGATGAAATGCGCACAGGTCCCCGGCAGCTCGCCGAGCTCCGGATCCGGCGTGTTCGCAGCGAACTCGTTCCACGCCGACGAGAAGCTGTTGGTCGCCGTGTAGTGCTCGACGATCACCTTCGGGTGCAGCCGCCAGGAGTGGATCCCGTAGTGCTTCTCGGCGTAGGCGGCCATCTCCGCCTTGCGCTGCGGGCCGTACGGGATCGGCTTCCAGACAACGTGTGGCCTGGGCGGCGCCACAGGCGCCGCGGTCCTGTGACCTTCCAGCCCGGCGGGCGCGAGCGCCAGCGCGATCGTCACGGCGAGTGCGGCGAACACGGCCCAGCAGGCTAGCGGGCTGTCTGGCGCAGCCGGTAGATCCGCTCCCCGACAGCCTCTGCCTCGAACCGCTCGAGGAACTCTTTCGCGTGAGGGCGGCCGGGCTCCGCGAGCAGCACCTCGCCGCAGAGCTCGGGGAGCAGAGCGGCAAGCTGCTCGGCGTTGCGGCCCTCGTAGAGGAGGTCGGCGCCGAGGACGAGATCCCAGGGCGCCGCGCGCAGCAGAGGCTCGGGCTCGCTCCAGCGAACCCGGGCGGTGCGCAAGAAGATGCCGTTGCGCTCGGCGTTGCGCTGGAGCAGCTCGATCGCCTCCTCGGCCCAGTCGGTCGCGAGAACCTCGGCGCCGCGGAGCGCTGCCGCGAGCGCCGGAAGGCCGAGCCCGCAGCCCAGCTCGAGCACCTTCCAGCCATCGAGGTCGAGCGCCGCCACGTGCCGGGCCAGGGCGACGCCGCTCGGCCACAGCTCGGCCCAGTACGGCAGGAACTCCTCCTCGTCGAACGCCGACTCGTCGATCAGCTCGTCCGCGCTCGGCGGGCGAAGGATCGACAGTCGCACGCCGGGCCCGACCTCGACCTCTTCCTCGACGAGGTCGTCGATCAGAGCGCGGCGAAGAGGTCGACGGGGACGCCGTCGGGGTCACTCAGCTGCGCGTAGCGCTGTCCCCAGAACGCGTCCCACGGCTCCTTCTCGCCCTCGAAGCCGGCTGCAACGACCCGCGAATACAGCTCGTCCACGTCGTCCGGGCTCTCGCACTCGAAGGCGAGCGAGAGCTGGTTGCCGGCCGCGCGCGACCACTCGGGCCGGAAGCTGTTGATGACCTCCTCGGTGTCGAGCATCAGGCGCACGCCGTTCGGGAGCGTCGCCTCGACGTGCCCGTTTCCTTCGGGGAACTCGATCCCGAGCTGTCCGTAGAACGCGACGGAGCGCCGCATGTCGGAGCAGACGATCCCGATTGCGTTCAGCTGCGGCACAGCCCGGACGCTAACCGTTAGCCTCGGCTCCGTGCGGCGCAGGCAACTCGGCTCCAGCGACCTTCAGGTGTCCGAGATCAGCCTCGGCTCCTGGCTCACCTACGGAGGCGGGGTCGAGCGGGAGAGGGCCGAAGCGTGCGTGGCGAAGGCGTTCGAGCTCGGGATCGATTTCATCGACACGGCCAACGTCTATTCGCGCGGCCAGGCGGAAGAGTTCCTCGGCGAGGTGCTCGCAGACCGGCCGCGCGACTCGTACACCCTCGCGACGAAGCTCTTCTGGCCGATGCCCGACGGCGGCAGGGGCCTGTCGCGGGAGCAGGTCTTCACGCAGCTCGATGCCTCGCTGCGGCGGCTTCGCACCGATCACGTCGACCTGTACCAGTGCCACCGCTACGACTGGAACACGCCACTCGAGGAGACGATGGATGCGCTGACCGATGTCGTCCGCCAGGGGAAGGTGCGGTACATCGGCATCAGCGAATGGCCGGTGGACAAGATCCGCGAGGCGCAGGCGATGGCAGGCGTGGAGCACTTCGTCTCGAGCCAGCCGCAGTACTCGATGATCTGGCGCGGCCCGGAGCGCGACGTGATCCCCGTGAGCCGAGAGCTCGGGATCTCCCAGATCGTCTGGTCGCCGCTCGGCCAGGGCGTTCTGACGGGAAAGTACGAGCCGGGCGCGCCGCTGCCCGAGGGCTCGCGGGCGACCTCCAATTCGATGGGCGGCTTCATGGAGCGCGCCCTCGACCAGACGCTGCTCGAGCGTGTCCAGCAGCTGCGCCCGGTTGCCGACGAGCTCGGCCTCTCGATGGCGCAGCTCGCCCTCGCCTGGGTGTTGCGGGAGCCGAACGTCGCCTCGGCCATCATCGGCGCGTCGCGCCCCGAGCAGGTCGAGGACAACGCCGCGGCCTCGGGCATCGGGCTGAGCGATGAGACACTCGCGCGGATCGACGAGATCCTCGGCGACAGCGTCGAGTGGGAGGGCCCGGCCTCCTAGCCGTCAGCGTCTCCGTTCCGCGCCACGAGGACGGAGTCCGCGATCCCGTACTCGACGGTCTCGTTCGGGGCGAGGAAGCGGTCGCGGTCGATGTCCCGCACGACCTCCTCGACGTCGCGGCCCGAGTGGTGGGCAATCACCTCGGCATAGCGCCGCGTGACAGAGAGGATCTCACGGGCCGCAATCTGGATGTCGGCCGGCGTGCCGCGGAAGCCGCCCGAGCCCTGGTGGATCATCACCTTGCTGTTCGGCAGGACGAAGCGCTTGCCGGCGGCGCCGCCCGCGAGCAGCAGCGCGCCCATCGACATCGCCATCCCGATGCAGTAGGTCTGCACGTCCGGCTTGACGAACTGCATCGCGTCGTACATCGCCATCCCGGCGTAGACGTCGCCACCCGGTGAGTTGATGTAGAAGCGGATGTCGGCGTCGGGGTCTTCGGCCTCGAGGAAGAGCAGCTGCGCGACCACGAGGTTCGCCGCCGACGCCTCGACCTCTGTCCCGAGGAACACGATCCGCTCGCGCAACAGCCGGGAGAAGATGTCGAACGACCGTTCGAACCGGCCGTCCGACTCGACCACCATGGGCACCAGGTGGTTCGATACGCTACTCATCGGTTGCACATTACACGCAACCCACGAGTTGCGCATCGAGATCGAACGGAGGAGCGATGGAGATCCAACGCGAGATCGTCGTCCCGGAGCCGCCCGACGAGGTGTGGGAGGCGCTGACGGAGCCGGAACGGCTCGAGGAGTGGTTCGCGACGGAGGTCGAGCTCGACGCGCGTCCCGGCGGCGAGGGCATCTTCCGCTGGGGAGACGGCGACGAGCGGGCCGCGGTCGTCCGCGAGCTGGAGGAAGCGGAGCGGCTCGTCCTCGACTGGGACGACGGCGGCAGCGTCGCGATCGAGCTCGAGACGGTCGAGGCCGGCACGCTGGTTCGGGTCGTCGAGTCGTCTCCCGACTTCGCCCCGGCGCTCGAGCTGCGTGCGCTGGCGTGGACGGCGCTCGCAGCGGCGTAGACCGCGTCTTCGCCGCGCTCGGCGACGCCGGGCGGCGATCGCTCGTCGAGGCGGTGGCGACGCGAGGAAGCGCAACCGCCACGGAGCTCGCCGCCGAGCGGCCCGTTACGCGCCAGGCGGTGGCGAAGCAGCTTTCGGCCCTCGAGGAGGCGGGGCTGCTCCGCGCTACCCGGCGCGGCCGCGAGACGCGCTACGAGGTGACGCCCGCGCCGCTCGAGGATGCAGTCGAGTGGATGGTCTCGGTCGGCTCGTCCTGGGACGAGCGGCTCGCAGCGCTCCGGCGCAGCCTCGCGAAGAAGCCGTAACGCATCCGTGCGGTGGCTGCCACCGTGACGGGAGCGTCACGGGAAGAGGCGAGCGACGCGCCACCCGCCTGACGGATCCCGCTCGTAGCGAAAGCGGTCGTGGAGGCGGCTGGCGCGGTGCTGCCAGAATTCCCACGCGTCCGGAGCGACCAGGTAGCCGCCCCACGTCGGCGGCCGCGGCACCGGCCCGCCGTCGAAGTCGCTCTCGAGCTCGGCCACCCTCTCCTCCAGCTCTCTCCGCGACGCGACCGGCTCGCTCTGCCGCGAGGCGTGCGCGCCGAGCTGAGCATCGCGGGGGCGGGTGGCGAAGTACGCGTCCGATTCGGCCTCGGGCAGGCGCTCGACCCGTCCCTCGACTCGCACCTGCCGGCCGAGCGGCGACCAGTGGAAGAGGAGGGCCGCCTGCGGGTTCGCCTCGAGGTCGATTCCCTTCCGAGACGTGTAGTGCGAGAAGAAGACGAGCCCGCGCGCGTCGAAGCCCTTCAGAAGCACCATCCGCGCCGACGGAGCCCCGTCGCGAGCAGCCGTCGCGAGCGCCACCGCCTCCGGAACCTCGAGCGCCTCGGCCGCCTCGGCGAACCACCGCCGGAACTGCTCGAGCGGGTCGGCGGCGAGATCCTCCCGGCCGAGCTCGGCTTCCGGCTCCACGCTCAGAGCTTCGCGCGCAGCTCTGCGGGGCGCAAGATCTTCCCGCCGAGGTCCTCGTCCGAGGGCACCAGCTCGCGGACGACGCTCAGGACGACCTCCGCCTCGTCGCTGAGCGGGCTGAGGATCTTGTTGCCCTTGAGCAGCGCCTTCCCGCGAGGGCCGGCGTGCACGGCGAGGTCGCGCTCCGCATAGCCGCGCTCGCGGAGAATGGCGTTCGCCTGCTCGATTGCGTCGCTCACGTCACGGGGTTCTAGCGGAACAGATCCGTCTCGGGCGGGATCACGATCTCGGCGGCGCGGCCGTCGCCGCGCACGTCGAGGCCGCGCACGACCGCTACGGGAACGCGGTCGAGCTTGCCGAAGACGAGCTGCGCTGCACCGGCGATCTCATCGGCGACGGCGATCCGCGTCGCGTGCAGCTCGTAGCCGGTGGGATCCCGCTCGCCCATGAGGTCGCGGACGACCTCCACTCCCGCGGCGCCGATAGCAACGTCCGTCGTCGCCGCGCGCCACGGTCTGCCGAAGGAGTCCGTGATGACGACACCGACGTCGGCGCCCGTCTGCTGGCGCAAGCCTTCTCGTAGCCGTGCCGCAGAGGCGTCGGGGTCGATCGGGAGAAGGACGACCGTCTCCGGCGCCGGGGCGTTCGAGGCGTCGACCCCCGCGGAACCGCAGACGAAGCCGTGCCGGGTCCGCGCGATGATGAGCGGCGGACGGACGCGGACGAGCTCGACCGACTCGTCGAGGATGACCTGGATCCGGCGGGGGTCGGCCTCGTCGCCGGCGAGCTCGCGCGCCTGTTCAGACGGTTCGATGCCGGCGAGCTCCACGACCCGGCCCTCGACCTTCGAGACCGCTTTCTGCGCGACGACAACCACGTCACCGTCCTCGAGCTCCGTCCGCTCTGCGATGAGCGCCGGGAGGTCGTCGCCTTCCGCGAGCTCCGGCAGCCCCTCGACCGGCGCGACTGAGAACCCGCTCACGGCAGGCCGGTGACGCGGAGTCCGGCGTGACCCTTGTAGCGCTTGTTGAGGTTGACGATCACGGCCGTCATACCCTCGAGCGCGCCTGCGCTCGCGAGCGGGCCGGCGTCGAGCGCTCGCCCGGTCACGACCTTCGCGGCGAGCTCGAGCGCCAGAGCCTTGGCATCGGCGTCGTCGCCGCAAACGAACGCGTCCTCGTCGGGACGCCCACGCGCGAGTTGCCGGGCGGCAAGCGAGTGGAGACCGGCGACGACGGGCGCGCGCAGGAGGTCCTGCGTACGCTCGGCGAGCGAGCGCGCCTCGGCGTAGGGGAACACGCCCTCCGGAGAGAAGTGCAGCTCGCTCGCGACGCTCAGCAACGGCGTCGCGCCAAGGGCTTCGCCGACCACAGCAGCGGTCGTGAGCGCGGCGTCGGCCCTGGTCGCGAGCACAGCGAGGTCGACGTCCCGGACGGCCTCCTCGTTGGCAGCGCCGCCGTACGCGCCGACCTCGCGGCCCTTCTCTTCGGCGCGGTCGGGATCGCGCGATCCGATCACGACCTCGTCGCCCGCCTCGACGAGCCGGCGCGCGAGCGCGAGCCCGAAGTCGCCCGTTCCTCCCACGATCGCGACTCTCACGCCGGCACGGCTCCCAATACGACCTCGGCGAGCCGCCGGCGCGCGTCGCCGTCGCTCATCAGCGTCCGAGTGACGATCGGGCGCACCTCGCCGAGACCGTCGAGGTCGTCCGCGTCCGTCTCGTCGACGACGAGGGTGTCGATTAGGCCCGGGTAGCAGCCCGCGACATGACGCGGCGAGGTACCGCCGGCGAGACGTCGCAGCATCCGGTCGGCCGGCCCCTTCACCGCGCGACCGCCGATCAGCGGACTGACGGCGACGCACGGAACCCGCCGTCGTTCGAGCGCCTGGCGCAGCTCGTGCACCGCGAGGATCGGCGAGAGGGAAACGTAGGGGTTGCTCGGCGCGAGCAAGATCAGGTCGGCGCCGGACAGCGCGTCCAGCGTCCCCGGCGCCGGCCGCGCCGTGTCCTCCCCCTCGAAGCGGACGGCGTCGACCTCGTCCAGGTGACCACGCGCGACGAACCACTCCTGGAACGGGAACGTGCCGGCCGGAGTCTCGAGCCAGGTGCGCAGCCGGCCGTCGGTCGCCGGCAGCAGCCGCGTCTCGACCCCGAGCGCCTGCGCGAGCCGGGCGGTCACGGCGGACAGCGGCTCCCCTGCCCGCAGCGCCTCGGTCCGCACGAGATGCAGGCCGAGGTCGAGGTCGCCGAGCGCGAACCAATCCTCGCCGCCGAGCGCGCCGACCGTCTCGAGTGCGCGCCAGGTCTCGTCGCTGCGGCCCCATCCTCGCCGCTCGTCCGCGAGGCCCGCGAGCGCATAGAGGATCGAGTCGAGGTCCGGCGAGACGTGCAGCCCGAGCACCTCGACGTCGTCGCCGACGTTCCCGATCACCGTCGTCGACGCAGCGCCGGCGACGTCCACCATGCCGCAGGCGAACCGAGCGCCGCCCACTCCGCCGGACAGAACGACGACGTTCAGACCAGGCTCCCCTCGAGCTCGGCGAGACATGCCTGGGTGCGGGGGCCGGCGCGCAGCTGCAGGCGGATCAGGTCGTCCATCGTGTCCACGTCGTCTGCGAGGTTCGGCAGTGCGACCGAGGCGGCGTCGAGCCCGAGCGACGCGGCATGCGCGCGGAAGCGGTCGGCGCTGTCGCGGCCGTAGAGCGGCGCGAAGACCTCGGGTGCGGAAAGGCTGAGCGCATTCGTCGTCCCGTCCAGCGCCTCGACGAGCGCGAGCGAGCCGGCCGGCGTCGCGGCGAGCAGCGAGCGGAGGTCGTGCGGCACGACGCACGGGACGTCGGCATTGACGACGAGGATCCCGCCGGGCTCGACGCCCTTCAGGCCCGCCTGAACCGCGCCGCCCTGCCCCATGCCCGGATCGGAGACCGCTTCCGCGCCGGCGTCGACCGCGGCGGTCGCCGCGTCCTCGTCAGGTGTGACGACACGCGTGCGCCCCACCGAGACAGACGCGGCCAGCACGTCGCAGAACATCGCCTCCGCGAGAGCCCGGCGAACCCGCCGCGAGTCATGCAGGCGCGTCTTGCCCTCCGCGCCCGCAAACGGGATCACGACGGTGACCACGCCAACAAGCCTATGCCCGGCGGAGATACTGCGGCGGTGAGGATCGCGGCGACGCAGCAGCTTCCCGGACCGGCGTGGTCGGAGCTGCCGGATCTCGAGCTGCTCGAGACATGGCCGCCGACGCAGCCGCTGCCCGGTGTCGAGGTACTGGTCGCGGTCGTCGTGCGGGTCGGCGCGGAGGAGCTCGACCTCCTCCCCGACCTGCGGCTCGTCGCCAACTACGGCGCCGGCTACGACACCGTGGACATCGCCGCGTGTCGCGAACGCGGGATCTCTGTGACGAACACCCCCGGCGTCCTCGATGCGGCCGTCGCCGATCTCACGCTCGCGCTGGTGCTGGCTTGCCGCCGGCACGTCGTCACGGCCGACCGCCTCGTCCGTGAGTGTCGCTGGCAGCGCCGGTGGGCCCAACCCGAGCTGCTCGGCCACGACCTGGCCGGGTCGACGCTCGGTCTCGTCGGTCTGGGACGGATCGGCTCGGAGGTCGCGCAACGAGCGGAGGCGTTCGGAATGCGCGTCGTCTTCAACCGCCGCAGCGGCGGGCTGCCTCTGGACGAGCTCCTGCGCACCGCCGACGTCGTTTCCCTCCACGTCCCGCTGACGGACGAGACGCGCGGCCGCGTCTCGCGTGAGCGGCTCGCACTTCTGCGCGACGGCTCCACGCTGATCAACACGGCACGCGGGACGATCGTGGACGAGGACGCGCTCGTGGACGAGCTCGTCTCCGGCCGGATCTCCGCGGGGCTCGACGTGTTCGCCGCCGAGCCGAACGTGCCGGAGCGTCTGCTCGGGCTCCCGAACGTCGTGCTGACCCCGCACATCGCAAGCGCGACCGTGGAGACGCGCGCAGCAATGACGCGCGTGCTCGTCGACAACGTCCTCGCCTTCGTCCGCGGCGAGCCGCTGCTGACGCCGGTCTTCTAGAGAGAGCCGGGGCGGCCTGCGGCGATCCAGTCGCGCACCTCGAACCAGTGGCTCGCGCGCAGCGCGTCGGCTACGCGCTCGTCGGTGTGCTCCGCGTGGAAGACGTGGCGGTCGAGGTCGCAGCAGATCGCGACCTCGGACAGCGAGATCTCCTCGACGTGCATCAGCGCGTCGGCCGGCAGCCTCGCCTCGGCGACGGTGTAGTGCTTGAACTGAAGCTCCGGAGCGATTTCCATCAGCTCGGGCCAGTCTGGGCACGCGCGGGTGCTCACGCAGGTGACGGTACCGACAGCGTGCGTCTCACAATCTCCCCGAGCGTGCGCACGAAACGGGGGTCGGCGTTGGGCATGTCGATCCGGTCGAGCCGCAGGCCGAGCTCGGCCGCCTTTTCCCGGGCCTCGACGTCGAGGTCCCAACGGATCTCGAGATGGTCCGAGACGAAGCCGACCGGGCAGACGAGGACGTGTTCGACGCCCTGGCACTGCAGCGACTCGAGGTGGTCGAGGATGTCGGGCCCGAGCCACGGCTCGCCGGTCGGGGACTCGCTCTGGAAGGAGAAGCTCCAGGAACCGAGATCGGCAGCCTTGGCGACGAGCCTCGACGTCTCGACCAGCTCGTCGCGATACGGGTCCCCGGCAGCGAGAATCCGCTCCGGGAGCGAGTGCGCGGTGAAGACTACGTGCGCGCCGGTGCCGCGGACGCGGTCGGCGAGGAGCTCGACGAAACCGGGCTCGTCGTGCCAGCTCTCGACGAAGCGGAGCTCCGCGCGGCCGTCCAGCGCATCCTCGAGCTGCTCGCGGTAACCCGCGATCGAGAGCGCCGAATAGTGGGGCGCGAGCACGAGCCCTGCGATCTGCTCGGCCCCCGAGGAGATCGCACGATCGGCCGCGTCCGCGATGCGAGGCGTCCAGTGCTTCATCCCGGTGAAGACGGGGAGGCCGAGCTCGTCCTCCAGCGCCGCCCGCGTCTCTTCCGTGATCGCGTTGAGCGGCGACGAGCCCTCGACGCCCAACCGCCGGTAGCGCTCGACGAGGTCGGCGAGGTGCTCGGGGGCGATCGGGCGGCCGCCGCGAATGTCGGCGTAGTAGGCGGGGACGTCGGCGAGCCGCTCGGGCGAGCCGTACGCCATCAGAACGACCGCCTGCTTCATCCCGCGTGACGGTAGCCGCGGACGAGCTCCGTGAGCCGCGTCAGCACGTCCGGATCGGTCTGCGGGAGCACGCCGTGCCCGAGGTTGAACACGTGTCCCGGCCGGCCCCCGGCGCGGCCGAGAACGTCGAGCGCCCCGGCCTCCACCCGCTCCCACGGACCGAGCAGCAGCGCCGGGTCGAGGTTTCCCTGGATCGCACGGTCGGCGCCGACGACCGCCCATCCGTCGTCGAGCGGGTTCCGCCAGTCGACGCCGGCGGCGCTGCCGCCCGCGCGCGCCATCGCCGCCAGCAGCTGCGCCGACGCGCCGGTTCCAAAGTGGATCGTGGGGACGCCGGCCGCTTCGAGAACCCGCGCGGAGTACGGAGCGACGAACTCCTCGTAGTCCTCGACCGAGAGGACGCCGACCCAGGAGTCGAACAGCTGGATCGCGTCGGCGCCGGCCGCAGCCGTCGCGGCGACGTACCGTGCGAACTGGTCGGTCAACCGTTCGAGCAGCGCGTGCCAGACGGCCGGCTCGCGGTACATGAGCGACTTCGTCCGGACGAAGTCGCGCGTCGGCTTGCCCTCGACGAGGTAGCCGGCAACCGTGAACGGCCCGCCGCAGAAGCCGATCAGCGCGCGCTCGGGCTCGAGCTCGGTGCGCACCAGCCGCACGGCCTCGAGGATCGGCGCAGCCCACTCCTCCGCCTCGACGACCCGCAGCCGCTCGACCGCTGCGGCCGAGCCGATCGGCTCCTCGACCACCGGCCCGACGCCCTCGACCAGCTCGACGTCCACGCCCATGCCGAGAACGGGCGACATGATGTCGGCGAAGAGGATCGCCGCGTCCACGCCGTGACGGCGCACCGGCTGGAGCGTCACTTCCGCGCAGAGCTCCGGCGTCCCTGCGATCTCGAAGAAGCCGTGCCGCTCGCGCAGCGCACGGTACTCGGGCAACGAGCGGCCGGCCTGTCGCATGAACCAGACGGGCGTTCGTTCGGCGGGCTCGCGCCGCAGAGTGCGGACGAGAAGCGGCTCCGTGCTCAGACCCTGATCGGCTCGCGGCCCTGCTCGCGGAGCAGCCGGGAGAGACCCTCCTCGAGAGGGATCTCCGGCTCCCAGCCGAGCAGCTGCTGCGCGCGCGTGATGTCGGGCTTGCGCTGCATCGGGTCGTCGATCCGGAGCGCCTCGAACACGATCTCGCTCGACGAGCCGGTGATCCGCTTCACGATCTCGGCGAGCTCGAGCAGCGTCCGCTCGTCGGGATTGCCGAGGTTGACCGGCAGGTGCTCGCCGCTTTCGGCGAGGAGGACGATGCCCCGGATCAGGTCGTCCACGTAACAGAAGCTTCGCGTCTGGGAGCCGTCGCCGAACACCGTGATCGGCTCCTCGGCGATTGCCTGGCGGACGAAGTTCGAGACCGCGCGCCCGTCGTTCGGACGCATCCGGGGGCCGTACGTGTTGAAGATCCGGACGATCGCCGTGTCGACTCCCTGCTGGCCGTGATAGGCCATCGTCAGCGCCTCGGCGTATCGCTTCGCCTCGTCGTACACGCCGCGCGGCCCGATCGGGTTCACGTGCCCCCAGTACGTCTCCGGTTGCGGGTGCACCTGCGGGTCGCCGTAGACCTCGCTCGTGGAAGCGATCAAGACTCGAGCCCGCTTGAACTTCGCGAGCCCGAGCGAGTGATGGGTCCCGTACGAGCCGACCTTGAGCGATGCGAGGGGCATCCGGAGGTAGTCGTCCGGGCTCGCGAGCGCGGCGAAGTGGTAGACGAAGTCGATCGGCTCGTCGACGCGCATCGGCTCCGAGACGTCATGCGGGACGAAGCTGAAGGCGTCGTCCCGGACGTGCTCGATGTTCGACAGCGATCCGCTGACGAGGTTGTCGACGCAGATCACGCGGTTCCCTCGCTCGAGCAGGTAGTCGCAGAGGTGCGAGCCGAGGAAGCCGGCTCCGCCTGTCACTAACGCCGTTGGCACGAGGCGATGCTAGCTGGGCGGAAACCTGTCCGGTACGGCCACGTCCTGGTGCCAGGCACCGGGACGTGGCCGGAAAGGACAACCGCGCAAAGGGACGGAGCGCGCTTGCGTGCGGTGCTGTCTTCTTTGGACATGGCCGCGTGCCTGGCACCGGGACGTGTCGCGCCGGGACACGTCCGCGCATCGCGGAGGCGGCCGCCGCTCGCTACCTCAGGTCTTTGTTCGACTCCATGTCGAACCACATCGCGAAGAGCGTGAACTGGAGGCCGGCGAGCACGAGCACCGCGACCAGGACCACGGTCGCGACGGGGATCGAGTAGCCCGCGATCCGGTAGCCGACGACGACGAGCCCGAGCAGTACGCCCACGACGGTGGCCAGGACACCCATGAAGTAGAAGAAGACGAGCGGGTGGAAGTCGCGCTTCACGTACTTCTCCCACAGCCGCCAGAAGAAGCCGCGCAGCAACAGCCACGCGATTCGCGGCACGACGTGCCGGTAGCGCATGTTCGAGCGCTCGCCGACGCCGTAGATGGGGCGCGACGGGAAGTCGCGCACCCGCGCGTTCCAGACGTTGAGGTGGACGAGCATGTCGTTCGGGAAGCCGTAGTTCGTGTAGACGCGGTCGAGGTCGAGCGTCTCGAGCATCTCCCGGGAGACGACCGTGTAGCCCGACTGCGAGTCGGCGACGTGCCAGTAGCCGGAGGCGACCTTCGTCAGCATGGAGAGGACGGCGTTGCCGAAGAAGCGCGTCTTCGGGATCAGCTGCCACGCCTGCCCGGTGGCAAGCCGGTTGGCCTTGGAGTAGTCGAGCTCGCCCCGCGCGACCGGCCCGACGAGCTTCGGCAGGTCCGCCGCGTCCATCTGGTTGTCGCCGTTCATCACGGCGACGACGTCGAGCCCGTCGGCGAGGGCCCGGCGGTAGCCGGTGATCGTCGCCGCGCCAACTCCGCTCCGCCGCTCGTGCGTGATCACCTCGACGCGCGGGTCGCCGGTCTCGAGCGCTCGCTCTCCTGTGCGGTCGGCGGAACCGTCGTCCACGACGATGATCCGGTCGACGAGCGACGGGATGCCGCCGAGCGTCGCGGCGATCAGCGCCTCCTCGTCGTACGCGGGAACGACGACCCCCACGCGCTTTCCCTCGAACACGCCGGGAGGCTAGCTACGCGGCGCTCAGACGCGGCACTTCGGATCTCCCCAGCTTCGCTCCAGCGCACGCATCTGCTGCTGGACCGCGGGGTCGAACGGACCGATGTCGCTCGCTCCCCACATCACGTCCGGCGTCACGCCGGGGCCTGCGACCGTTGCTCGGTACTTGGTGCCATCGCCCCTGGGATGCCCCGCGTGCGGGTAGAAGGCGAAGCAGAAGTCACCCAGCGTGTGGCCCCGATGGTGGGTGAGAAAGCCGTTCGCGCGATGCCAACCCCTCCCGTAGGCGGAGTCGAACGTGTCGACGTAGACGTTCCGGCCGTAGCCGTCGAGCGGATTGCCCAGCGGCGTGGAGCTGAAGCCGTAGACGCCCCGGCCGTCATAGGTGAGCCTGCCGAAGACGTGGCGGACACGGCCATTGGCCCAGTTCTGGTAGACGACGAGCTGAGCGAGCGAACCGCGCCAGTGTGAGAGATGCAGCTCCCACGCTCCTCTGGTGCCGCCGTAATTCGGCTTCAGGCGCTGCCACGACTGGAGGGCCCAATAGCTGCCGTCAGGGGCCTTGCATGCCTTGACCAGCCAGGCGAGCGGCGGTCCGTCGTAGGGAAGGCAACGGCCCGTGCCTCCAAGTCCGTACCGGAGCTGAAACTTCACCTGGGGCACGGTCGTGCTCGGCGCCCGTGCGTTGATCGCGCCCCAGGCAACCAACGACACCCTCCGTCTGCCGAGGTGGTAGCTGACATGCGCGCGTCCGAGGTGGTCGATCGCCAGTGTCGGCCGCGCGACGTTGCGACCGATGATGGCGCTGGCGAACGCCGATGTTGCTGCAAAGGCCACGAGCAGCAGCACCGTCAGGAGAACGATCGCTCGTTGCGGGTGCTTCATCCGTGTCTGGGCGGAAGCCGCCGACCCGACGACTGCCGAAACGGTAGCCGGTCGCTCGGAACTCTGCCTACTCGCCGTTGCGCGGCACGAGCCGAGGCACGACGGTGTCCCAGAGGAGCGCCACGAGCGCCCCGAGGATGAGGCCGATCAGCGCCGCGATGACGACGGTGTTGCGACGACTGCGTGCGGTGATCTTCTCCGCGGCGGCGCCGCTGGTCATGCGCGGCGCCTCGACCTGGGTCGCCTGGAGCAACAGTTGCGTTGCGGTGAGCTTGTCCTGCTGGTCGGTGCGAAGCGTCTGCCCGAGGATCAGCTTGTCGGTCGTCGAGATGCTCGGGTTCGCGATCGCCGCCTGGATCGACTTGATGTCCTGGTCGTCGAAGGAGATCTGCGACCTGAAGTTGGCGATCTTTCCCGCCGCGTAGGTGCCGAGCTTCCTTACGACGATCAGTCCCAGCTGGTTCGCGGCACACTGCGCGACCTTCGCCTTCTTCGCCTGGACGGTCAGCTGGACGAGCGGGCTCTGGCCGTTTTTCGAGAGGTAGCCCGTGACGGCCTTGGTCGAGATCCCCTTGCGGAACTCCGACGCCTTCGCCTTGCACTTGGCCGCGACGGCGAGGTCGACCTGGTGCGAGTGGGAGAGCGTGCCGACCGCGGACGGATTCGTCTGCTCGGTCTGCAGCTGGCTGTTCCCGCTGGCGGACGTCGGCTGGCCGAGATAGAGCGTCGCAGTCGCCGAATAGACCTGCGTCCCGCCGAGCGAGATGAGGTAGCCGATCACGGCGCCCACGACGAGGCCGGCCACGAGCAGCCACCAGCGCACGGCGAGCAGCCGCACGTACTTCGCGAAGTCGACCTCCTGCTCGGCCTCGGGGTCGAAG
>DASXJG010000153.1:0-5989 GCA_036497525.1 Gaiellaceae bacterium | reverse complement strand
CGCGGCGAGCTCGCTCGCGCGGATGCGCTCGCGGAGCGCAGCGACGAACCAGATCAGCGCGAACAGCGCGAGGCCGGTCAGGATCCAGCCCAGGTTGATGTGCCAGCGATTGCTGTTGCTGCCGTAGTACGCAGTCATCTTTGCCGGCGACGAGTCGCTCGGCCCGTCGAAGATCAGCAGCGATCCGACGACCGCCAGTACGACGAAGACGAGCCCGCTCAGGCTCGCCCAGGTACGACCTGCCATTCCCCGATACCTCCTGTTTCAGATGGACGCTAGACCCCGCTCCCCTGTGGAGCGGTTTGGATTGTGTACCGATGGACTCGGATTGTCCAGACCCCCAACGGCGGATCTCTCAGCGAAAGTCGTCGATCCCCTCGCCGCCCGAGTGCTCCCATCCGTACGCCGCGAGGTGGCCCCAGCAGTCGGGCTTGCTGCCGTCGACGTCGGTGACGCCGTAGGCATCGGCGAGCTGCCGCGCGCTGAGGATCGTGCCGCTCCAACGGCCGGCGTCCCGATCGCCCGCGAGCGCCGCGATCCCCCTCGCGACGTACGTGGGCGACTCGGAGATCGCGAAGCCGGGTCTCGTCGCGACCGCATCGCGCCAGTTGCTCTCCGTGACGCCGAAGTTCTCGAGCATCCGCTCGGACCGCAGCCAGCCGGGAGTGACGCCGACGGCCGTCACGGGATGATTCTCGAGCTCGGCGCTCAGCCCCTTCACGATGCGCTCGACGTTCGCTTTGACGAGGTCGTAGTAGAAGCCGACGTTGCGTCGGAAGTCGGCGTTCGCCTCGGCGGTCCCGTCGGTCATCTCGACGACGAGCCCCTCCGTGCCGCGCAGCATGAGCGGGATGGCCGCATGGGACGTGATCAGGTGCGTGTGTACCCCCATCTGCAGCATGCGGAGGCCGCCCTCCCAGTCGTGCTCCCACAGCGGCTTGTCCCACTCCATGTACCTGTCGCCGCCGAAGATGTCGTTGACGAGGACGTCGAGCCGGCCGCGCTCGCCCTCGATCTTGGCGACGAGCTCGGCGACCGCCGCGGGATCCTCGTGGTCCACGACGAGCGCGGAGCACTCGCCGCCCGTGGTGCGCATCAGGTCCCCGGTCTCCTCGATCGTCTCGGGCCGGTCGATCTCGGATCGCCCGGAGACGCGGCTGCTGCGCCCGGTCGCGTAGACGAAGAAGCCAGCGCGGGCGAGCTCGACCGCGATCGCGCGACCGGCCCCGCGCGTCGCGCCGGCCACGAGAGCCACCCGCCTGCCGTTGTCTCCTTCCCTTTCCATCGCATGGGCCGGGCAGGGATCGAACCTGCGACCTTCGGATTAAAAGTCCGCTGCTCTACCGACTGAGCTACCGGCCCGCTGCTCAGCGAGCGTAGCGCCGCGCCGTAGGATCTGGCTCGTGACCTCGTACCCATACGAGAGTGAGTTCCCGTCGCTCGACCTCGACCGGCCCGAGGCCGGGATCCTGCGGCTGACGCTTCGCGCGCCGGGACGCCTCAACGCGGTTAGCGAGGCGCAGCACGGCGAGCTCGCGCGCGTCTGGCAGGCGATCGGACAGGACGAGAAGACGCGGGCTGTCCTCGTCCGCGGTGCCGACGGGGCGTTCAGCTCCGGCGGCGACCTCGACCTCGTGCTCGCGATCGCGGACGTCGAGGAGACCCGCCTCCGCGTCTTTCACGAGGCGCGCGACCTCGTCTACAACATGCTCGACTGCCCGACGCCGATCGTCTCCGCGATCACGGGACCCGCCGTCGGCGCCGGCCTCGTCGTCGGTCTTCTCGCGGACGTCTCGCTCGCGAGCCCGAAGGCACGCATCGTCGACGGCCACACCAGGCTCGGCGTCGCGGCCGGCGACCACGCCGCGATCGTCTGGCCGCTCCTCTGCGGGATGGCCAAGGCGAAGTACCTTCTGCTGCTCTGCGAGGAGGTCGACGGGACCGAGGCCGAGCGCATCGGGCTCGTCTCGCTGTGCGTGCCGGAGGAGGGGCTCGAGGAGCGGGCACTCGAGATCGCGCGCCGGCTCGCCGCCGGCTCGCGCTCCGCGATCTCCCACACGAAGCTCGCGCTCAACGAGTGGCTGAAGACCGCAGGCCCGATCTTCGACGCGTCCCTCGCGCTCGAGTTTCAGGACATGACCGGTCCGGACGTGCGCGAGGGCGTTGCCGCCGTGCGCGAGAAGCGGCCGCCGAGGTTCGCGTGATGGACGAGACGCAGCTCCGCGAGACGCTCGGCGGTGAGCCGGCTCCGCTCATCCGCGAGAAGATCGCGGACCGGCTCAACCCGCTCACGCGGCAGTTCATAGAGCGTTCGCCGTTCGTCGTGGTGGCCTCGGGACGCCCGGACGGCGGGCTCGACGTCTCGCCACGCGGCGACCCGGCCGGGTTCGTCCGCATCCTCGACGAGCGGACGCTCCTGCTGCCCGACCGCCCTGGCAACAAGCTCGCCGACACGCTGACGAATCTCCTCGCCGACGACCGCATCGCGCTGCTCTTCCTGATCCCGGGAGTCAACGACACGTTCCGCGTCAACGGCCGCGCGCGAATCGTCGACGACCCTGAGCTGCTTGTGGCCAGCGAGGTCGAGGGGAAGGTGCCGCAGCTCGGCATCCTCGTCCAGGTCGAGGAGGCGTACACGCAATGCCCCAAGGCGTTCCTCCGCTCTGAGCTGTGGAACCCGGAGCGGCACATCGAGCGCTCGGAGCTGCCGAGTCAGGGCGAGATCCTCCGCGCGATCGCCGACCCGGAGCTCGACGTCGCCGAGTACGAAGAGGCGCGAAACGCCCGCTACCGGCGGCGCGAAGGCTTTTACTAGCCGCCCTGGCGCTCCCAGGCGTCGAGTAGCTGGTTCACGTTCCGCCGCTGGTCGTCGGTGAACTCGAAGCCGGCGAGGAGCCGGCGAGCCTCGGCGACGTCGTCGTTCTCGACTGCGGCCTCCAGGTGCTCGCGAGCGGGGATCGGCTGCCGCAGCTGCCGTCGCAGCCAGCGGAGGAGGCTCACCTGCGCCGCTTCCACCGCCTAGCTGGGGAACGGTTGCTGGTCGATCGTGACGACGGTGTTCGGATCGGTCTGGAAGGTGTCGACGTCGACGTTCGCCTCGTCCTCGATCGTGACCCAGAAGTTCGCATTGTCCTCGCGGCGGAGCGACGCGGGATCGGCGGTCGCGCGGGCGTCGGCGATCGAAAGCACGATTCCGTTCTGCTCGTAGTAGAAGCCGTAGGTCGGGTCGAAGTAGTGCCAGGTTCCGTCGTAGGAGACCTCATCGGCGATGTGGTTGAAGGTGCCGTCGGGGCCGTAGTAGAACTGGACGCTTCGCACGTTGAAGCCGAATCGCTGCACGATCGCTGCGAAGGTGAGCGCGGCGTGGCCGCAGATGCCCGCCTGCGCACCGAGGATCGCGTCCGGCGTCGACTGGAGGCTCTGGCCGTTCACCTCCATGTAACCGTACGCGGCCGCGCTCACGTGCGCGACGACGTAGTCCATTGCCGCCTGAGAGACGACCTGGCCGTGCGAGTACGCGATGCCGAGGTTGCCGAGCACGTTCTCGCTGTAGACGACCTCGCGGCGCACCTGCTCCACGGCCACCGAGAGCGGCGTCGGGATTGTCGCGAGGGCGGACTGGAGCGATGCGACCTTGGCGAGCGCGGCGTCGCGCTCGCTCGTGCGCTGTGTCAGCGATGCCTGGAGCTCGGCGTTCTGGGACTGGAGCATCGCGTTCTCGGAGGCGAGGTTGTGGATCCGGTCGTTCGCGGTGACGAGCGCCGCGTTCGCCCGGTCCCGCAGGATGGTCATGTTGCGGAGACGCTTTGTCAGCTGGTGGTTGAGTTGGGTGAGGTGCGCGATCCGGGCGTGCTGGCTCGCCTGCCGAGGGGTCGGTGCTGCTGCCCCGGCCGACGCTGCAGCGAGTGCGACAACGGCAGCCGCAAAGACGATTGCGCTCTTCTTCATGCGGCCCTCACTCCTGGAAGTTCGACTGGACCCGGTGCCCGACCTTCCACGAGTATGCCGGAGGCCTGGGGCTGAGGTGATTGAACGGCCAATCGGGTTACGACTCTCTCCCCGGCGGCCACAACCAGGAAGACCTTCTTCTGCACCGAAAAATGGACGGAGCCATGGACTCGCTCGAAGTCATGTATCTCGACCAGCCGGTGCTCCACGGCGGTCGTCGCGCCACGTTCCTTCACATGAACCGCGGCGCCGCGATCATCCGCTACTGGGGAGACAGCCACGCCGTCTCCGTTCCGCTGGAGGCCCTGTCGTTTGCACCGCCGAAGTCGAGGTGGCCACTGGCTGCGCGCGACGAGCCGATCGTCCGTGATCGCGCTCTGTGAGTGGGCGGTGACGGTCTCGAACCGCCGACCTCCTGCTTGTAAGGCAGGCGCTCTCCCAGCTGAGCTAACCGCCCGCGACGGCTGAGGGTACCGCTACTTCTCGTCGAGGTTCAGCGCGGCGGAGTTGATGCAGTAGCGGAGCCCGGTCGGCTGCGGGCCGTCGGGGAAGACGTGGCCGAGGTGGCCGCCGCAGCTCGCGCACAGCACCTCGGTGCGCACCATCCCGTAGGTCGTGTCGCTCTCCTCGTCGATCGCGTCCTCGCCGGTCGGCGCCGAGAAGGCGGGCCAGCCGCAGCCGGAGTCGTACTTCGCGTCGGACTCGAACAGTTCTGCGCCGCAGCCGGCACAGCGGTACGTGCCGGGCTCGAAGACGTGGTCGTACTCGCCGCTGAACGGCGCTTCGGTTCCCTTCTCGCGCAGCACGCGGTACTGCTCGGGCGTCAGCTGCTGCTGCCACTCCTGCTCGGACCTCTCTACCTTGGGCATGACCTCAGCCTAGCTCGCAGGCGTATGGGTGCTGACCTGGCCGTGGTCGTCGACGTTGACCATCATCAGGTCGGATCCGCGCCGCAGGACGGCGGAGCCGGGGGTCTGGCTCTCGAGCGCCCATCCCTGGGTTGCCCAGCTCGCGACCGCCGCGTCGAGGCGCCGCTGCCGCTCCTCGGCCGGAATGGCCCCGCCTCGGCGGGTGAGGAGAGCGACGACGAGGCCGATCACGGCGGCTGCGAGGATCGCGAGCACCACCCAGACCCAGGTCGGCGTCGTGCTCGACGAGCTGGAGCTCGTGGTCGTGCCGGTGGTCGGAGTGGGGATCCTCCGCGTTGTCGTCTGCTCGACGGTCGTGAGCACGGTCGACGCGGGGGTGGTCGTCGTCTCTTCGACGGTGGTCGTGACCGGCTGCGTCTCGGTGGTTGTGGTCGTGATGTCGGCCACGCCGACGGACGCCAGTCCGCCCGCAAGGAGCAGACCGGCCACGAAGAGCGCCGCGAGGCCCGCAAGTTTCGTCATTGCGGCTACTCAAACGGACGGCTGCTGCTCGGTCGTCATCCAACCCGGATGAACAGTCAGGCCGACATACCATTGCCAGCCGTGGCCGAGGGCGTCGTCATCCGTCCCGAGCGCGAGGCGGACCATCCCGCGATCGCCGACGTGGTGCGCGCTGCATTCGTCCGACACCCCGACGAGGTCGCGTCGTTCGTCGAGGCCCTTCGGGCGTCGGAACACTTCATTCCGGAGCTGGCGCTGGTGGCCGAGGACTCCTCGGGCGTGATCGCTCACGTGATGCTGAGCTGGGTCGGCATCGAAGGCGGATCGCGTCCAAGGATCCTCAATCTCACGCCGATGTCGGTTCGGCCCGACCGCCAGCGCATGGGGGTGGGGACACGGCTGATCCGGGACGCGCTCGGCCGCGCCGAGCGGGTAGACGAGCCCGCCGTCATGGTCGAGGGCATTCCCGGCTACTACCCGCGTTTCGGCTTCGAGCCGGCGATCGCGCTCGGCTTCATCTCCCCGAACCCGAGCATCCCCGACGAGGCTTTCATGGTCAAACGGCTTCCTGGATACAGCTCCGACCTCGCCGGTCAGATCGTCTATCCGCGCGCGTTCGACGCTCTCGGGTCATAGCGCAGCCCGCTCCCACTCGAGATGCCCCCAACGGG
>DASXJG010000152.1:0-7783 GCA_036497525.1 Gaiellaceae bacterium | reverse complement strand
TCCCGCAGCGGGACGGACATCGTTCCCGTGTACGTGGCCCAGCCGGTCAGCAGTGTCGTCGTGCCACCGCAGCGCCTGGTGGCCTTCACGCGCGTAACGCTCGACGCCGGCGAGCACACGACCGTGGACGTTCAGTTCCCGGTCTCCACGCTGGCCGAGACGCAGGGTGACATCAACGCGTCCGCACCGCCGAAGGTGGCCCCAGGGGCATACATCGTCCAGTTGGACAAGAACGACACCACCCCGTACAACGTCGCCGCATCGGCGCCGTTCACCATTCACTGATCTGCGAAGGGGATCGCGGCGTCGACCCGGGCGTCGCGATCCCCCACCGATCGCGGGCAATTGACCGGACCTCACCAAAAGCCAGCCCGCGGCAACTGCGGGCGGACGTCTGTGAAGCCGGCCGCGCAGGGACGTACGTCGCTCGGCCAGGGCACGCCGAGCTCGGTGGCGACGGCGCGGCCGAATTCGTCTTCGAGCTACGCCGCGCCGTTGCGGCTTAGCTGTCTTGCGTTTCGTCGGTTACGAGCCCCAGGCGGCGCTGGTGACCGGGGACGAGCCCCAAGCGGCGCTGGTGACCGGGGACGAGCCCCAGGCGGCGCTGCGGACGGGCGATGAGCCCCAGGCGGCCTCATCCTGCGTGTTCTTGCCGTTCATGAACTGCCTCCCTCTTTCTGTTGACTGCGACGCAGTTCTAACGCGACCCGCTTAAAAACCGCTGAAACGCCAGCTTGACCAGCAGCTTTCCTGCAGTCAGGCTCCAGAAACCGCCGGATGCGCGCGCTTGCTGAGAACCCCGAGTTCCTGATCCTCGGACCGCTGGAGGCGCGCCTCGACGGCCGCCCCGTTGCGCTCCGGGGCGCGAAGCAACGGGCGCTGCTCGCAGCGCTGCTCCTGTACCCGGGCCAGGTCCTCTCGGTGGAGCGGCTGATCGACGACCTGTGGGGCGAGGCGCCGCCGCAGTCGGCTGCGAACGCCCTGCAGGTGTACGTCTCGCAGCTGCGCAAGACGCTTGGCGCCGGCACGCTCCTGACCCAGGCGCCCGGGTACGTCGCGCAGCTCGAGGCTGGCCAGCTCGACGCAACCTTGTTCGCGGGCCTCGTCGACCAGGGCCGCGGCGCCATGCTGAGCGAGGACGCCGCGATGGCCGGGGCGCGCCTGCGCGAGGCGCTTGCGCTCTGGCGGGGTGACTGTCTCGCCGAGCTCGAGCTTCATGGCTCCGCGCGCTCGGCGGTCGACCAGCTCGAGCAGCTGCGGCTGGCGGTGCAGGAGGACATGATCCTCGTGGAGCTGTCGCTCGGCCACCACGCCGCGCTCGTGACGACGCTCGAGGCGCTCGTCCAGGAGCATCCGTACCGGGAGTCGCTCCGCGCGCACCTGATGCTGGCTCTCTACCGCTCCGGCCGTCAGGCGGACGCGCTCGAGGCCTACCGGCGCGCGCGGCTGACACTCGTCGACGAGCTCGGAATCGAGCCCGGCCCTGAGCTCCAACAGCTGCAGCAGGCGATCCTGTGCCACGACCAGTCGCTCGATCTCTCTCCGCGGGCAGAGGTCTTCTCCGCCGTGCCCCAGGCAGAGCACGGCGGTCGGCGCAAGCTGATCGCCGTGGCCTTCATCGACTACGCGAGCGCTGCGGACGACGCCGACCCGGAGCTCCTGGCGAGTGTCGCGGAGCGCTGCTTCGCGCTGGTCGCCGCCGCAGTCGCGCGGCACGGCGGGGTCGCGCGTGGGCTTCCGGACGGCCGGACGATGGCGGTCTTCGGCACCGGCGAGGCGCACGAGGACGACACGCTCCGCGCGGTGCGTGCCGCAGCCGAGGCGCGTGACGAGCTCGCCGTGCTCGGTGACGAGCTCGCGGCGTCGGTCGGAATCCGGCCGGTGCTGCGCGCGGTGGTCGACACGGGACTCGTGCTCGTCGGCGCGGGCGGCGACGTGAGCGGCGGCGTGGTCGTGCACACCGAGCGCGCGCTGCGGGCGGCACCGAGCGGCGAGGTCCTCGTCGGGGCGGCGGCGTGCGCCCTGGTCGCAGGCGCGGCCGAGCTCGAGCCTCTCGACGACGACGTCTTCAGGTTCGCCGGGCTCGTACCCGGAGCGGTCGGGGTTGCGCGACGGCTGGACTCGCCGCTCGTCGGCCGCGGAGCCGAGCTCGCGGAGGTCGAGCAGGCGCTCGCGCTCGCCACCGACGAACGGTGCTGCGTGCTCCTGACCGTTCTGGGCGAGGCCGGAATCGGCAAGTCGCGGCTCGCGCTCGAGCTGCGGTCGCGAGCCGACGCAACGGTTCTCTACGGCGCCTGCCGCTCGTACGGCGAGGGCGTGACGTTTGCGCCGGTCGCCGACGCGCTCGGCGGCCTGCCCTCCGACCCGTCGGGGACGACCGAGGAGACCTTCCGGGCGGTCCGGCACGAGTTCGAGCGCCTGGCCGGCGAGCGGCCGCTCGTGGTCGTCCTGGACGACGTCCACTGGGCCGAGCCGACGCTCCTGGACCTCGTCGAGCACGTCGCCGAGTGGTCGCAGGGAGCGCCGATCCTGCTGCTCTGCCTGGCACGGCCCGAGCTGGTCGAGCAGCGTCCGGACTGGTGCGCCGAGCGTCCGAATGCAGCCACGATCGTGCTGGAGCCGCTCTCGACGACGGACTGCTCGGCGCTGATCGAGCAGCTCCCCGGCGGGGAGCTGCTTTCGGACGAGACGCGGTCGCGAATCGCGGACTTCGCGGGCGGCAACCCGTTCGCGGTCGAGCAGCTGCTCGCCCTGCAAGCCGAAGATCCGCTCTTCGCGGGGCAGCTGACCTCGCCGCTGAGCATCCGGGCGCTGATCGGCGCGCGCATCGACCGGCTGACCGCCGACGAGCGGACGGTGCTCGAGCGGGCTTCGGTGCTCGGCGTCGAGCTCGACGCCGCGACGCTAGCCGAGCTGCTGCCGGCGGAGCAGCGGCCGCTCGCGGACGCGCTGCTCGAGTCGTTGGCGCGGAAGAGCCTTCTCCGCGGGCGCGAGCCGGCGGCGTACGTGTTCGCGCACGGCCTCGTGCGCGACGCCGCGTACGAGTCGCTACCGAAGCGTTTCCGAGCCGAGCTGCACGCCGAGATCGCCGAGCTCCTCGACGCCGGCGACGACGAGCTCGTCGGGCACCACCTCGAGCAGGCGTACGTCTACCGGCGCGAGCTTGGTCTGCTCGACGAGAGCAGCGCGGAGCTCGCCGAGCGTGGCGCCGACAGGCTCGCGGCAGCAGGCCGACGCGCGCACGCCGCCGGCGACATTCCGGCGGCGGTCTCGTTGCTGACGCGAGCGGCGAAGCTGTCAGGCCGTCCGGCCACCGGCGCGGAGCTCGGCGAGGCGCTCCGCGACGCAGGCGAGCTCGCCCAGGCCGACGCCACCCTGGTCGAGGCCATCGAGGCCGGCCGCGCTCTCGGCGACGAGCGCGCCGAGGCCCACGCCACGATCGTCCACTGGCGCATGCGCCTGCAGCTCGAGCCGGAGCTCTCGTTCGACGAGGCGGAGTCGTCGATCCGCGCAGTCATCGAACGGCTGTCGGAGACGGACGCCGACGCGCTGCTCGCGAAGGCGTGGCACTGCCTCGCCTGGATTCCCTGGCTGCGCGGCGAGGGAGCGGTCGCCCAGCAGGCGCTCGACCAGGCGATCGCGTACGCACGGAGCGCCGGAGACACGCGGACGGAGGGGCAGATCCTCAACTTCCTCCTCGGCGTGGCGCTGTTCGGGCCGACGCGCGTCACCGTCGCAATCGAGCGCTGCAGCGCGGTTCTGCGCGAGGCGCAGGAAGAGGGCCGCGTGGCTGCGTCGGCTCTGCGTGCGCTGGCCGGACTGCACGCGATGGAGGGTCGCTTCGAGGAGGCGTGGGCGTGCGTCGAGGGCGACGGCGCGATCCTGCGCGACCTCGGCCTGAAGGTGGTCGTCTCGTCCTCGACCGACGTTGCCGCGATCGTCGGGCTGCTGGCGGGCGACCCGGTAGCAGCAGAATCGCATCTGCGCCGCGGCCGCGCGATCATCGAGGAGATGGGCGACCGCAGCGCCCTTTCGGGCAACGCGGCCATCCTGGCCGAGGCGGTGCTCTCGCAGGGCCGCGACGAGGAGGCGCTCGAGTTGACCGCGCAGAGCGAACGGGCCGCCGCCGCCGAGGATCTACAGGTCCAGGTGCAGTGGCGCGGGACGCGGGCGAAGGCGCTCGCGCGGCGGGGCGAGCTCGACACGGCGGAGCGGCTCGCACGCGAGGCCGTCTCGCTCGCGGAGCGCACCGACTTCCTCAACCTGCACGGAAACGCATTGCTGGATCTCGCGACGGTGCTCCGCCACGGCCGGCGTCTCGAAGACGCCGCCGCGGCAGCCTATGCCGCGAAGGCGCTCTACGAGCGGAAGGGAAATCTCGTCAGCGCAGAGGACGCGCGCACCTTCGCCGGCGGGGTCGAGGCCACCGAGCCGGCCCCGACGCTCTTCACGTAGACCGCACGAGGCGACGCTCGTACGAGCGCCGCCTCGTTCCTCGCGCCGTCAGGAGGCCTTGGTGGCGCTCCAGCTGCCGCCGCCCTGCGGGCTCGTCCAGGTGCCGGACATCGACGTCCCCCTGACCTTGCCCTTGTACTCGGCGCCGACGCTGACTGCGCCGAACTTGATCTTCCCGTTGGTCACGCTGCCGCTGATGCCGTACTTCCCCTGCGGACGTGAGAGCGTGATGGTCCCGTGCAGCATCGACCCGGTCTTCCTCCAGTGAATGGTGAAGTGGCCCGAGACGGCGCCGCCGTAGTGGCCCGTCCATTTGCCGGCGAGTCCCGACGCTGTCGCGACGTGGGAGGTAGAGGCTGTCCCGGCGAGCGCCGCCCCGCTGCAGGCGAGAGCGAGAAGGGCGGCGATCCACATAGCCGTGACCTTGCGGCGTAGAGGTTGAACGTGCGTCATGCTGAGCTCCTTCTTCGGTGAGGTTCGAGTTGCGTTCATCAGTGGACCGTCCCGACCTTGATCGCGGCCAGCTTCCAGTTGTAGGCCGCCGAACCGAGCACGTCGGCGATGCACCGGAGCGAGATCGTGTCGGGGGTCGTGAGCGTGACGACGGCCTGCACGGGGATGGTCACCCAGTCCGAGTTGGTGGCGCTGCTGCTCTGGTACTCATTGTTCGACGAGTTCACGAGGTCGCAGGCGTAGGCGGTGGAGATGGCCAGGATGGTCTTGGCTTCGGCCTCGGCCTGGACGGAGTAGCTCCCTGCGGGAAGCGACGTCGTCGCCAGAGTCACCCACGTCTGCGCCGGTGCAAGGCTCGCATTCGATCCGTATCCGTCGACCGACCAGATGTCGGAGGGCCCGGTCGGCCCGGGCGGCCCCTGCTGCCCGGTCTGGTTCCAGCTGAGCGGGGTCTCAGAGCTCGAGCAAGTCTGCGCCTTGTCTGTGTCGATGACGCGCAGCGCGCCCTGGTTCTTCTGGTAACACGCGTGGATCGTCGCGCTCCCGTCGGGGATGGTGGCGTAGGCGATCCCGCCTACCACCACCAAGGCCCCGACGATCACAAGACCTATAACCGCGGGTCTGATGAGCTTTCCCTTCATCGCTGCGTCCTTTCCTCGGCTAGCTGGACGGTGGCTGCGAGCAGGCGCTCGTACGGCACGTGCGCCCGTTCCGCGACCCGGCGGATCGCTTCGGCGGTTCCCTCGAAGTGGCAGAGGACGACCTCGTCCTCGCGAATCAGCACCGATCCGAGGTAGCGAACATCGTCGGAGAGCGAGGCAGCGATCCGTTGATCGAGCGTGCGCACTTCCTCCTCGCGCACGTCCGGCCAGTAGCACTCGGCGACGAAGCTCGCGACATGTTCCGCCATGGGGCCAACATGACCCCTCGGACGGATCGGAGAAAGACCTGAAGACCCTACGAAATCGCCTGCGCGTCCCCTCGGTCGAGGGCGCGGGCGAGCTGCGCCCGCGAGGAGATGCCGAGCTTGCCATAGGCGCGCTTCAGGTTCGACTCGACCGTCTTGACGCTCACGAACACTTGCTCCGCGATCGCCTGATTGGTCAGACCGTCGGCGGCGAGCCGTGCGATCTGGAGCTCCGTTGCGCTCAGCTCCTCGGGTGCGCGCCGGACTGCGACCCGGGCCAGCTCCTCGTCGACGCGGGCGAGCCAGGCCTCGGCGCCCTGGCCGGCGAAGAGCTCACGCGCCGCGTCCAGAGAGAGCCGCGCCTGGCGCTTCCGCTTCAGCCGCCGCTGCAGCCGACCCTGGACGAGAAGGGTCCGTGCGCGCTCGAAGGGCATCGGACAGCGGTCGTGCTCGGCGAGCGCGTGCTCGAGAGCCTCCGCGGCCGCGTCGAGCTCGCCCCGCGCCGCGAGCACCAGACCTCGGCACCGCGCCGAGACCGCGAGACTCCACGGGATGCGCCAACGGGCGGCACGCTCTTCGAAGCGGGCGAGCAGTTCCTGCGCTCGGTCCACGTCACCGCCCGCGAGCGCCGCTTCGATCGCGTCTCCGTCGACCCGCCAGACCGCCGGCTCGCGGAAGGCGACGCGCTCGAACACCTCGAGCGCCTCCTTCAGGTGCCGGTCGGCGGAGACTGTCTCGCCGGCGGCGAGCTCGGCCAGCCCCAGGCAACGGCTCCAGAGCGCCGTCCCCATCGGGTCCCTCGGATCTGCCTTCGCAGCGGCCTCGCGGACGTACTCGACCCGCCCGGCATAGGCGTCCACGTACGCGCGCCAGAGGTCTCCGGCCCCCGCGCCCACCCCCTGCTGGCCGAAGGCGTCGAGCATGCGTTCCGCCAGCTCCGCCGCCCCGGCCAGGTCGCCGGCCCAGGTCGCGACGATCACGCGATTGAGCAGGATGTTGGCGAGCGACGACTCGTCGCCCTCCTCGCGCGCCTGCCGCTCCGCGTGCTCGAGGCTCCCGCGCGCGCCGTCGAAATCGTCGATGTAGCGAAGCCACTGGCCGAGCTTGAAGACGACGCGCGTGTCGACCGTCGCCGGTGGGCCGCTCTCCTCCAGCGCGAGCGCGCGCATCGCGGTCTCCCGGTCGAAGCCGTCGCCGAGGAAGAGGTCTGCGCGCACGCGGGCGCTCAACGCGGCCGCGACGAGACCGGGATCGGGGTCCGGAACGGTCTCGAGCAGCGCCAGCGCCTCCCGCGCGGAGGCCGCCGCCTTCGGAAGGTCGACGGTGCCGGCGTACAGAGCGACGGCGGCGTGGCACCGAGCCTTGAGAACGGGGTCCCGGGCGTCCGCGAGCGCCTCCTCTGCGAGCGCCGTCGCCGCGGATTCGCCGCTGCGCCAGTAGTCGATCTCGACGAGCGTCAGCAGCGCTCGCGCGCGCAGGTCACCCGGCGGAAGCGTCGTGACCAACTCCTCGAGCAGCGCCCGCGCGGCCGGGAAGTCGCTTGCGAGATGTAGTTGCTCGGCAAGCTCGAGCTGAAGCGCCGGTCGCGCCGGAGCGTTGGCCGGGAGCAGCCGCAGCGCTAGCCCGATCAACTCGGCTGCGGAGTCCGGGGAGCCGCGCATCCGCGCGTGGTGGGCGGCCGCCTGGAGCTCCCGCACGACCTCGGCGTCCGGCCCGGCCGACGCGAGTGCGAGATGCCGCGCCCGCTCCTCCGGGTCGCGCGCGAGCCCGGCGACGGCGCGATGCGCCTCGCGGAGCCGAGCCGCCGGGGCTGCGGAGTACACAGCCGACGCGAAGAGCGGGTGCACGAACTCGATCCGCCCATCCACCTCGACGCGCACGAGCCCCGCCTCCTCCGCAGGCGCGAGCTCGACCGGATCGATCGCGTCCGTGTCGGGCCGCGCCAGGGCCGCGGCGCGCAGCAGCGCG
>DASXJG010000151.1:0-15951 GCA_036497525.1 Gaiellaceae bacterium | reverse complement strand
CGCTGGCCATGCCGGTACAGAGACGGAGGTCTCCAGCCTCTGGTTCTGGCCAGCACCTTCGCGGCCAGACGCAGTCATCAGGCAGACCTCAGAGTCGGCGGCCTACTGCCACAGTGATCAAGCCCGCCGGAACGAACTCGGCGTGTAGGTACCCATATCGCTGGATTGGGCGAGCGTCCTCTGCCCAGCCGTGGGCTACCCGTAAGCCCGCTAGCCCTTCCCTTCCCAGCGGTTCAGCGCCTTCGTGGCCGCAGACCAGCCGACGTGATCTGGGTCGAGGGCGCGACGGGCCTTGAGGAGTCGGTACTCGACAAACACGGTCGGCTTGACGCCAAGGGCTTGCGCAGCAGCAGTCATGATTTTCTCGGAGGGCGCACGTTCCGCGACTACGGCCTTCCGAAGTGACTCGTAGTTCACCCCGTGCATTCGCCGGGCCAGACTCGTCCAGTCTGGGTTGCCCATGCGAGTGACGATGCCGGCGTCGATCAGGAGGGTTCGGATGGTTACTCCGAAACCCGGAGGGTTGGACTGGCTCATCGTGGACTATCCTCTCTCCCCTATGCGGGGTGCGGAAAATGGGCGAGGCTTGCGTCGATCAATTGGGAGCGGTGTCCCTCATTCGGCTCAATCAAGCCCTGAGCTGTGCGAGTCTTGTGCGAGGCCGATTGCGGGCGACATGCGTCCGCAGCGCCAACACTCTTTGTAGGAAGCGCCTGCTAACAGCGCTCAGCGGATGCTTTTACGATTTACAACCATGGAATACCCGGTGGGGCGTAGCCAAGTGGTAAGGCAACGGGTTTTGGTCCCGTGATCCCAGGTTCGAATCCTGGCGCCCCAGCCACCTCTTCCTGATATGGCAGACGAGCTAGCAGCAGTCGTGATGGCCGCCGGAGTCGGTACGCGCATGAAGAGCGCTACGCCGAAGCACCTGCACCCGCTGCTCGGCCGGCGGATGGTCGACTGGGTCGTCGAGGCGGCGCGCGCCGGCGGCGTCGAGCGGATCGTCGTCGTCGCATCCCCGCAGACGAGCGGCCTGCTCGACGGTGTCGAGGTCGCCGTGCAGGAGAAGCCCCTCGGCACCGGCGACGCGGTTCGCAGCGCGCGCGCCGCGTTCGAGGACTTCAGCGGCGACGTGCTCGTCCTCAACGGCGACGTCCCGGCGCTGCGGGCGGAGACGATCCGCGCGCTCGTCGAGGCCCATCGCGAGGCCGTCGCGGCGGCGACCGTGCTCTCGTTCGAGCCCGCGGATCCCGGCGCCTACGGACGGATCGTCCGCGACGGCGACGGCCGGCTCGCGCGGATCGTCGAGGCGGCAGACGCCTCGGCCGAGGAGACGGCCGTGCGCGAGGTCAACTCCGGCATCTACGTCTTCCGCTCCGAGAAGCTCTGGCCGGCGCTCGAACGACTCGACGCGCACAACGCCCAGGGCGAGCTCTACGTCACCGACACGCTCGGGCTGCTCGTCGCCGACGGCGAGCACTGCGCCGTCCTTCTGGCCGAAGATCCGCTCGAGGCCGAGGGCGTCAACACGCGCGCCGAGCTGGCGCTGGCCACAGCCTCGCTCCGCGACCGGATCAACGAGGGACACATGCTCGCCGGCGTGACGATCGTCGACCCCGGCTCGACATGGATCGAGGTGGGCGTCGAGATCGAGGCGGACGTCGTGGTCCATCCGTACACCGTGATCCGCGGCGGAGTCCGGATCGAGAGCGGGGCGGAGATCGGCCCGTTCGCGTACGTCCGCGCGGTGAGCGTGATCGGCGAGGGCGCGAAGATCGGCACCTTCGTCGAGGTCAAGAACGCGGCCGTCGGGGCATCTGCGAAGATCCCGCACCTGTCGTACATCGGAGACGCCGAAGTGGGGGACGGAGCGAACGTGGCAGCCGGCAACATCACGGCGAACTTCAAGCACGAGCAGGGCGCGCCGAAGGAACGGACGAAGATCGGCAGCAACGTCAGGACCGGTGTGGACACTGTGTTCGATGCCCCGGTCGAGATTGGCGACGACGCTTGGATTGCAGCAGGGTCGGTCATCACGGATGATGTCCCTCCCGGTTCGCTGGCCGGGTTTGCCCCGCGGCAGACCACGAAGGAAGGGTGGGTCTACGAGAACCATGGAAAGTCCGACGACGATTGAGCTGGCCCTGCCCGGGCTCGAAGGCGGCGTCGTGAGCGAGCCGCAGCCACAGCACTACATCGTGCGCGGCCCCGAGAAGCGGCTCATGGTCTTCTCAGGCCGCTCGCACCCCGCTCTGGCCCAGGCGATCGCCGAGAGGCTCGGCGTGGAGCTCGGTGACGTCCAGCTGAGCACGTTCCCGAACGACGAGACGTACTGCCGCTACCTCGAGTCGATCCGCGGCGCCGACGTCTTCATCGTCCAGACCGGGTCTCCGCCGGTGGACAAGAATCTCATGGAGCTCGTGCTCATGATCCAGGCGGCGAAGCTCGCCTCGGCGAAGCGGATCACGGCCGTGATTCCCTGGTTCCCGTACTCGCGGCAGGACCGGAAGGCGAAGCCGCGCGAGCCGATCTCGGCCCGGCTGGTGGCGGACATGCTCCAGCTCGCCGGTGCCGACCGGGTGCTGACCATGGACCTCCACGCGGGCCAGGTTCAGGGCTTCTTCACCATCCCCGTCGACCACATGACGGCGCTCCAGCTCTTCGCGACGCACTTCCGCGACCTAGGTCTCACCGGCGACGGCGTCGTCGCGGTCGCGCCTGATGCGGGCCGCGCGAAGCACGGCGTCCGGTTCGCGGAGATGATCGAGGCGAGCTTCGCGATCATGCACAAGATGCGCGTCGCGGCCGACCAGGTCGAAGTGACCGAGGTCACCGGCAAGGTGCACGACAAGGTCGCGATCGTCGGCGACGACGTCTCGACCACCGGCGGCACGCTCATCGCGGGTGCGCGGGCGTTGAAGGAGCACGGCGCAACCGAAGTGAACGTGTTCGTGACGCATGCGCTCCTCTCGGACGCCGCCCTCGAGCAGATTGGCGACTCGGAGATCGACCGCATCGTCGTAACGGACACCGTGCCGGTCGACCCGCGCAAGCGGCCCGACAACATGACCGTCCTCAGCGTCTCGGGCCTGCTCGCGGAGGCGATCATGAACGTCTTCGCCGACGACTCGGTCTCGGCGATCTTCGGCGGCGAGAACCAGCTGTTCTAGCTCAAAGCAGCTCGGCCGCGGCGCGCTGAAGGTGGGCGACCACCTGCATCTCTGACAGCCCGGCGCGCCGGCGCAGCTCGACGTACGTCTCGAAGCTCGTCAGGAGCCGGGCGACGGTCTCGTAGCCGGTACGCCTCAGCCGGGGTCGGCGGGCTCGTCGGCCGTCGGTAGGCGGATGAGCCCGGCCCTGGCCCCGGCGATGACCGCCTGAACGCGGGTGTGGACGCCCAGGTTCGCGAGCACGTGGGCGATGTGATTCCGCACCGTGGTCGGGCTGAGGACGAGCTCGTCCGCGATCTGGCTCGTCGACTTTCCTTCCGCCAGGAGCTGGAGGACCTCGAGCTGGCGCTCGGTCAGCGGCGAGCTCCCCGAAGCGACGGGCTGCGTGCCCTGCGTCCCAACGGGAACCGAAACGCCGAACAGGCCGACGACCGCGCCGCCGTCGCGCAGCGGCGCTGCACTGACCTCGCGGCGGGCCATCTTGCCGTCCGCCTCGCGGACGTCGAACGTGACCTCCGCCGGATCGCCGGAGCAGAACATCCGGCGGACGACGCCCTCGAGCTCCTCCGTCTGCTTCTCCGAGACCAGCTCGACCCACTTGCGTCCGGCCCAGTCGCCGATGGCCGTCCGAGAGGCCGCGTTCTGCCAGCGGACAACACCGTCGGCATCGATGACGAAGGAGCGCACGGGAAGATCCTCGAGCGCGCCTGTGATGTCGGCGCCACCCAGATCGTCGAGCTCGGCCGCGAGCCGGTTCATGCGAATCCGCACAATCCTATCCCTCCGGAGACCCGCAGAAAAGCCGCGCGGACAGATGCTTCGAGTAGCGATGAGATGACGAATATGCATCTGGCGCCCGGGGCCGCGTGGCGTCGAGGATTCCCCCGATGGACGACTCCTTTGCGGAGCCGGTTTCGGCCGAGCACGCAGACTGCGCCGTCGCCGCGCTGCTCGGCGCGCTCGAGCTCCGCCACCCGGGGACGGGCATCTTCTCCGTCGTCGACGCCTTCGACGCGATGACGCACGACCGTCTCTACCGCGAGGCCGTGTCCTCCGAGGACGCACTCGCCGAGATCGAGCGGTGCTCGGGGACGCAGTGCGATCCCTATGTCGTCTCGGACTTCCTCTCGATGGTCACCGTCGCCGGTCTGCCGCTCCGGGACGACCGTCGGCACCTTTGCGTCGCGGGCTAAGGCGCAGCGAGGCGGCGCCGCACGAGCCGGTCGGCGGCCTCGGCGGGAGTGATGCTCTCCGCGTCGGCCTCGGCGAAGAGGGTGCACAGCGTGTCGCCGATCCCCGCGAGCCGTTCCTCGAGCTGCGTCTCGTCCCAGCCCTCGTCCTCGAGGCCGATCAGCTGGATGATGCCGCCGGCGCTGACGACGTAGTCCGGGGCGTAGAGGATGCCGCGCGCGTGCAGCCGGTCCGCGTCCTCCGGCTCGGCGAGCTGATTGTTCGCGCAGCCCGCGATCGCGCGGCAGGCCAGGTGCGGGATCGACTCGGCATTGAGGGTGCCGCCGACGGCGCAGGGTGAGTAGACGTCCACCTCGGTCTCCACCACGCGCTCCGGCGCGACCGTCTCGCGGCCCATCGCGGCGGCGCGCGACTCGTCGACGTCGCTGACCAGAACGCGCGCACCCGCGTCGGCCAGCTCCGCCGCGAGGACGCCGCCGACCGCGCCCGCGCCCTGCACGAGGACGCTGCGACCGGCGAGCTCGGGCGAGCCGAAGAGGTGCTCGACCGTCGCGCGGATCGCGTAGAGACAGCCTCGCGCGGTGCCGCGGCCGCTGTTTCCGCCGCCGCTCGTCGTTCCGTACACCCACGGGCACGTCTCGGCGACGACGTCGAGATCCTCAGGCGTGATGTTCATGTCGCCCGCGGTCCGATAGCTGCCGCCGAGCGACGCGACGAGCTCGCCGTAGCGACGCAGCAGCCGGCGCCGAGGCTCGCCCGCCGGCAGCTCCGGAACCGCAAGCACGGCCTTGCCGCCGCCGCGTGGCATCCCGGCGGCCGCCATCTTCCACGTCATCGCAGCCGACAGGCGCATGGCGTCGGCCAGGCCGCCGCCCGGGGCGGGATAGACCCGCATCCGGGTTCCGCCGCCGGCAGGCCCGCGCGCCGTGGAATGGACGCACACGAACATCCAGGCTCCGCTCTCGGCGTCGTGCCGGACGACCGCGTGCTCGCCGTCCCACCCTGCGAGGACGCTCTCGAAGTCCATGCTCCGGACCGTACCGGAGCGCCTCTCGGCTACACTCCGGCGCCGGAATGGCCGGAGAACGGACGAAGCTCATAGTCGCGCAGCGCGACAAGCTCGGCTCGGCCGAGTCGCGCCGCTTGCGCAAGGAGGGGCTCGTCCCGGGCGTCCTCTACGGCAACGGAGAGCCCATCTCGATCAGCATCGCCGAGCGCGAGTTGCGCCGCGCGCTCACGGGCGCGTCGGGCCTGCACTCGATCCTCGACGTCGAGATCGACGGCAAGGGCGAGACGCACGCGTCGATCCTCAAGGAGTACCAGGTCGATCCGGTGCGCGGGGGCGTGACGCACGTCGATCTCCAGGAAGTGCGGCTCGACCGGGCGATCACCGCCTCGGTCACCGTCCTGCTCCTCGGCGGCGAGGACGCGCCGGGCGTGCGCGAGGGCGGCGTGCTCTCGCAGCCGCTGCGCGAGGTGAACGTCGAGGCGTTGCCGCTCGAGGTGCCGGAGCATCTCGACATCGACGTATCGAGCATGGATCTCGGCGACACGCTGCGGATCTCGGACCTCACGACGCCCGAGGGCGTCACGCTTCTCGACGATTCCGAGCTGGTCATCGCCACGGTCACCGCGCCGACGAAGGTCGTCGAGCCCGAGCCCACCGAGGAGGAGCTCGCCGAGGGCGAGGAGGGCGAGCTTGCCGAGGGCGAGGAGGCGGCCGAGGGCGAGGACGGTGAGGCTGTCGGCGAGCAGGACGCGGAAGCCTCCGGCGACGAAAACAGCGACGAGGGCTGATTCATGCGGCTCTGGCCGCGCCGGCAGGGCTCGTCGCTCGACCTGCTCGTGGTCGGGCTCGGCAATCCCGGCCGCGAGTACGAGCGCAACCGGCACAACGTCGGCGCGATGGTCGTCGACGAGCTGGCGCGCCGGCACGGCGGCTCGTGGCGCTCGAAGTTCTCGGGCCGGGTGGCCGAGATCCGGCTCGACGGCCACAAGCTTGCGCTCCTGAAGCCCGAGACCTACATGAACGAATCCGGCCGTTCGGTCGGCGCTGCCGCAGCCTTCTTCAAGGTCTCGCCCGACGCGGTACTCGTCGTCCACGACGAGAGCGACCTCGAGCTGGGGAGGCTCCAGCTCCGGCTAGGCGGCGGGCTGGCCGGGCACAACGGGCTTCGCTCGATCGCGCAGCACCTGAAGACGCAGGATTTCCTCCGGCTCCGGGTCGGCATCGGCCGGCCGGAGCGGGGCGACCGGCGGCCGCTCGCCGACTGGGTGCTTGCGAACTTCGAGCCGCACGAGGACGCGAATGCGCTCGTCGCGCGCGCGGCGGACGCTGTGGAGACACTCGACGCGGAGGGCGTCGAGCGCGCCCAGATCCAGGTCAACCGCCGCTAAGGCCGTTCGCGCATCGCCGCGTGGGCTCCTGGATGGAGCTCCACGCCCGCAGCGACCCGGTCGAGCAGGTCGAGCAGGTGCCGGCGCTCTGCCTCGTCGAGCTGGTCTGCCACTTCCCGGTCGAACTGCTCCGCCTGCCGTTCGGCCTGCTTGAGGAGCTTCTTTCCGGCGGTCGTCAGGCGGAGATTGCGGACACGGCGGTCGCGGGCGTGCGGCTTCCGCTCGAGCAGGTCGCGCTCCTCGAGCTCGTCGACGACGGCCACCATCCAGCTGGGGGATATGTGCAGCCGCTCGGCAAGCGCGTTCTGCGCCTCACCGTCACTGGCCGCGACGGCGCGGAGGAGTGCGAACTCGCCGGGCTCCAGCTCGAGCGGCCTGAGCACGTCGTGGAAGCGCCGCGAGATCGCGTAGCCGAGGCTCGAGAGCATGAAGGCGACACTCCGAAACGGAGGTGTCACCGGTTCGACCGATTCGGGGTTGCGCGCAGTCACGCGCATATGATACAGCTTATGAACGATTCAGTCACGGAACGATTTGGCAGGAAGCAAACGTTAGGAGAAGCATGTTGGCTCGTCTCGCTCACGTCGTATCGCGGCACCGCCGGAAGGTCATCTTCGCCTGGGTCGCCCTCACGCTCTTCGGCGTCTTCAGCGCGAGCCAGGTCTCGAAGCGCTGGTTCCAGAGCTTCTCGATCCCCGGCAAGTCGGCGTACGAGGCGAACCAGCGCACCCTGAAGACCTTCGGAACCGGCATCCGGCCACCGAACGTCGTGGTCTTCCACACGTCGGGCGACGCCACGAAGAGCGCGGCCATCGAAGCCGCGATGACGCGGGCGGCCGCAGCGACGCCCGGTGGACGGACGAGCTCGTACTTCTCGACACACGACCTCATGTACGTCTCGAAGGACCGGCACACGACGTTCGAGGAGATCTATCCGCCGGGCACGTCGACGTTTTCCACCACGAGCGGGGCCGACGCGGTGCGCGCGGCGGCCGCGCGGGGCCTACCGAGCGGCATCCAGGTCGAGGTGACCGGCCACGACCCGCTCGAAGAGGCGAGCACGCACGGCGGGGGCGGTGGCAACGTCCTCGTCGAGGCCGTGATCGGCGGCCTCGGCGCGATCGTGATCCTCCTCTTCGTCTTCGGCACGCTGCCCGCGATCCTGATGCCCGTCGCCGTCGCGATCGGCGCGATCCTCAACACGTTCACGCTCGTCTGGGCGCTCACGTACATCACCAACGTCTCGATCATCGTCCAGTACTTGATCGCGCTCGTCGGCCTGGGCGTGGCGATCGACTACGCGCTCCTGATGATCTTCCGCTTCCGCGACGAGCTGCGAGAGGGAGAGGACGTCGAGACGGCACTCGTTGAGACGATGACGCACGCCGGCCGCTCGGTGATCGTCTCGGGCTCGACCGTCGCGGTCGGCCTCCTCTCGCTGATCATCCTGCCGCTGCCGTTCATTCGCTCGATCGGCATCGGCGGGATGCTGATCCCGGCGGTCTCCGTGCTCGCCGCGATCACGCTGATGCCGGCGATGCTCGCCGTGCTCGGCGAGCGGATCAACAGCGTGCGGGTCCTGCCGAAGCGGTTCGTCGACCAGGGTCATCCGGAGGACGGTGCCTGGGGCCGCTGGGCCCGCTTCGTCCTGCGCCGGCCCTGGGGCGTTGCGGGCGTCGGCCTCGCGATCGTCGGCGTCCTCATCTTCTACGGAGTCCAGCTCAACCCGAACGAGTCGCAGCTGAAGAACTTCCCGGGCAGCGGCACGGCTGTCGCCGGCCGGACGCTGCTCACGGACGCCGGCATCTCTCCTGGCGTGATGAAGCCGTTCGTGACGCTGGTCGAGCACGGCGGAAACGCGCAGGCGGTCGCTGCGAAGGAGCGGCCCGTCGAGGGCATCGTCGGAGCAACTGTTCCGCCCGGTTCCGGCTGGCACCGGGGCCAGGACACCCTCGTCGAGGCGTTTCCGGCAGTCGACGGCGCGTCGCCGGGGATCCAGGGCGTCATCGACCGCGTGAACGGCGCGCTGCGCGGGACCGACGGGACGCTTGGCGGCGTGCCTGCCGTCGACCGCGACTTCGTGCACGCCGTGTACGGGAACTTCGCCTACGTCCTCGCGTTCGTCCTCGTGCTCACTCTCGTCCTGTTGACACGGGCGTTCCGGTCGATCGTGCTGGCGGTGAAGGCCGCGGTCCTCAACCTCATCTCGCTCGGCGCTGCGTACGGGATCATCGTGTTCATCTTCCAGAAGGGCCACGGCTCGTCGCTCTGGAACATCCACGCGACAGGTGCCGTGACCGCGTGGATCCCGCTGATGATCTTCGCCTTCCTGTACGGCCTCTCCATGGACTACGAGGTCTTCATGCTCACGCGAATGCGGGAGGCGTACGACGAGACACATTCGACCGACCGGGCGATCGAGCTCGGCCTCGCCCGCACCGGCAAGCTCGTCACGAGCGCCGCGCTGATCCTGATGTTCGCGTTCCTCGTCCTCTCGTCGAGCCCGGGCTACGAGATCAAGGTGTTCGGCGTGGGGCTCGCGGCTGGGATCATCTTCGACGCGACCGTGATCCGGGCGCTGCTCGTGCCGGCGCTGATGAAGCTGCTCGGGGACGCGAACTGGTGGCTGCCGGACTGGACGCGGCGGGCGCTGTTCCTCAGCGAGGAACGAAGCCCGAAGCCCGAAGGCCGTGCTTTAGAGGCTTAGGAGTTCTTGGGCGGCGAGCGCCGGGCTCGGCTCGTCCCGGCGCCGCACGCTCCGCACCTCCCGCACGAACGCGACGACGACGAGGTTCGGCACGCACATCAGCGTTCCGGCGAGGAGCAGAGTCGCGGGTATCCCGATCCCGGCCGCCAAGGCGCCCGCCAGCGCCGAGCCAATCGGCATCAGGCCGATGGAGAGAAGCTGGTCGATCGAGGCGACACGGGCCAGCCGATCGGGTCGCACCTCCTGCTGCATCGCGGTCTCCCAGAGTGCGTTCCCGATGAGGATGGAGGCGCCGAGGATGGCGGCGGCGACCATGATCACTGCGAGCGGGAACGGCCGGACGAGCGCGAACGGCAGCACGCCGCACAACGACCAGATCGCGAACGCCGTCGCCACCGGATGCTCGGGGCGGATCCGGTAGGCGATGACGCCTCCGAGCAGGCCGCCGACGGGCATTGCGCCGACGATCAGGCCCCAGGCCACCGCGCCGCCGAGGTGGTCATTGGCCACCAGCGGCCCGAGCACGAGGTAGATCCCGATCCCGACGTTGCCGAGGGCGAAGCCGAGGAAGCCGGCCGTGAGCCAGCGGTGCCGCCGCACCTCGCGCCAGCCGTCGCCGACATCTCGCCAGAAGCGCTGCTGCACCGGACGCACGTGGTCCGCGACCTGCATCGCGGTCACGAACCCCACGCTGACGAGGAAGCTCGCCGCATCGACCGCGAAGCACCAGCCCGCCCCGGCGGAGGCGACGATCAGAGCCGAGACGGCGGGCCCGAAGATTCGTGTCCCGCTCTCGGTCATCGAGAGCAGCGCGTTCGCCTTCTGCAGATTGCCGACACTGACCGCCTGTGGCAGCAACGCCGTCGACGCGGGGCCGAAGAAGCCTGCGCCGACGCCGGCCGCCGACTGGAGGACGGCGAGCTGCCACACATGTGCTGTGCCTTCGAGCAGAAGCACCGCGGTCAGCGCCTCGGTGCCGAAGCGTAGGAGGTCGGCCGTGATCATCACCGCCCTGCGCGGCAGCCGGTCGGCCCAGACGCCGCCGGCGATCGTGGACACGCCGAGTGCGACCGTGCGGGACGCGAGGACGATGCCGAGACCCAGGGCTCCGCCGTGGATGCCGATCACGGCGAACGCGAGCCCGACCGGGATCAGCGAGTCGCCGACCGACGAGCCCGTCCGCGCGAAGAAGAGCAGCCTGAAGGGGCGCTCTCTCAGAGGCCCGAAGCGACCGACCCCGCGCACGTCCCGGAGCGTACGCCGCGCGGCGGCTGTCCGCCAAACCCTCCTAGGCCGTGGCGAAGCGCTTGGCCGCGCGGGCGCGAGCGCGTTCCGCCTCGACCTCGCGGTCGCGCGACGGGGCCGTCGTCACGAGCGCGTCGAGGAGCCGCTGGGTCGCCGTCGCAACGTCGTCGACCGCGCGTGCGAAGGCCTCCTCGTTCGCGCGCGAGGGCTTCGAGTAGCCACTCACCTTGCGCACGTACTGCTCGGAGGCCAGGCGCACCTCTTCCGGGGTCGCAGCCGGCTCGAAGTTGAAGAGCGTGTGGATGTTCCTGCACATGCCCCCATGAATACCATGACCCCCGCGGAACGCGAGTTCCGTCACTCGTCATGGACCGTCCCGTACTCCACGCTTTCGTCACCGAGCTCGTCCAGAGCGAGCGCGTCGCCGAGCTCGCGGACGCGCTGCCGACGCGCGCCCGCGTGTCGGAATCTGCACTGCCGCTCCTGCTCGCCACGCTGCACGAACGTCTCGAGGGGGAGCTCGTCGTCCTGCTCCCGGAGGACGCGGACGCGCGAGACGCCGCGGAGGGGGCGGCCTGGTTCCTCGGCGACGACGCAGTCGGACTGCTGCCGAGCCGGGGCGTCTCCTGGGAATCCGGGCTGGCGCCGCCGCCGCATCTCGTCGGCGAGCGGGCGCGGGCGCTCCATGTGCTCGGCCGCGGCGGGCTCGTCTGCGCGTCGGCGCGGGCGCTCGCGGAAGGGCTGCCGCCGGCCGAGGCGCGGCCCGAGCCGCTCGAACTGCGTCCGGGACTCGAGCTCGGAGTCGAAGCCGTCTCGGAGTCCCTCGCGCTCGCCGGCTACGAGCGGGTGGAGCGCGTGGACGACCGTGGCCAGTTCGCGGTGCGCGGGGGGCTCGTCGACGTCTTCCCGACGACCGGCCGTGAGCCGCTCCGCGTCGAGTTCTTCGGCGACGAGATCGAGTCGGTGCGCGCGTTCTCGCCCTTCACGCAGCGCGCCCTGCACCCGGTGGCCGAGGCGACCCTCTATCCCGCCGCCGAGCGGCGAATGGACACTGTCCGCCTTAGTAACAGTCTGTTACTTGCGGACGAGGGCGAGGAGCCGGTCGAGCCCATAGCTCCGGACGACCTCGTTCCGGTGCTCGCAGGTCCGCCCGACCTCGTCTTTCAGCCGGACGACGTGCGCGGCGTCTGGGAGGAGGACGGAGTCGGCGACCCGCCGTCCCTCGCCGGCGCGACGGAGCTCGACCCGTTCCCGCAGTCGCAGCCCTTCGCCTTCGAAACGCAGCGGCCGGCGATCGCGGCCCGCGGGCTCGCCGAGGCCGAGAGCGAGCTCGCGGCGCTCCTCCGCTCGGGCCAGCGCGTCGTGGTCGCCTTCCCGCACCGAGGCGAGGCGCTGCGGACCCAGAACCTCCTGCGGCGGGTCGAGGCGCGGCTGCTCGAGCCGGGGGAGGAGCTGCCGGAGGAGCCGGAGCTGCTCTTCGCCGTCTCGCCGGCCCGCCGCGGCTTCGTCTGGCGCGACCTCGGCCTCGTCCTCCTGCCCGACCACCAGGTCTTCCGCCGCCGCGCGCCGCGGGAGCGGCGTCTCGGCGGCCGCGCGCTCCAGTCCTTCGCCGACCTGCGCACGGGCGACTACGTCGTGCACGAGGATCACGGCGTCGGGCGCCTGCTCGGCTTCGAGACCAAGACCGTCGCGGGCGTCACGCGCGACTATCTCCAGCTCGCCTTCCGCGGCGAGGACCGGCTCTACGTCCCGCACGAGCAGCTCGGCAAGGTCTCGCGCTACGTCGGCGCCGACGCCTCGGCGCCGGCGCTCTCGAAGCTCGGCGGCAAGGCCTGGCAGACGCTCAAGTCACGCGCCCGCGAGTCCGTCCGCGAGCTCGCCGGCGACCTGATCCAGCTCTACGCGCAGCGGCAGACCCGCGAGGGAATCGCGTACGACCTCTCGAGTGAGTGGCTGCCGCAGCTCGAGGCGAGCTTCCCGTACCGCGAGACGCCGGACCAGGAGGGGGCGATCGAGGCGGTCAAGGAGGACCTCGAGACGCCGCGCCCGATGGACAGGCTCGTCTGCGGGGACGTCGGCTTCGGCAAGACGGAGGTCGCCGTGCGCGCCGCGTTTGCCGTCGCAGTGAACAGCCGGCAGGTGCTGCTCCTCGCGCCTACGACGATCCTCGCCGAGCAGCACTACAACACGTTCCGGGAGCGCTTCCTCGACTTTCCCGTCCGCGTGGAGATGGTCTCCCGGTTCGTAGCGCCGAAGGAGACGAAGGCGATCCTCGCCGACTTCAGCGCGGGCAAGGTCGACGTGCTGGTCGGGACACACCGGATCCTCAGCCGCGACGTGATCCCGAAGGAGCTGGGGCTCGTGATCCTCGACGAGGAGCAGCGCTTCGGGGTCGCGCAGAAGGAGCTGCTCAAGTCGCTGCGGCTCGAGGTCGACGTGCTCACGCTCAGCGCGACGCCGATCCCGCGCACGCTGCACCTCTCGCTCGCGGGAATGCGCGACATCTCGATCATCGAGACACCGCCGGAGGGCCGCCGGCCGATCCGCACGACGGTGGGCGAGTATGACGAGGAGCTCGTGAAGCTCGCGCTCGAGCGCGAGGCCGACCGCGAGGGCCAGGCGTTCTTCCTCCACAACCGGGTCGAGACGATCGAGGAGCGCGCGGCGCAGCTGCAGCAGCTCTGTCCGGGGCTCCGCTTCCTCGTCGCGCACGGGCAGATGCGCGAGAAGGAGCTCGAGGAGCGGATGCACTCCTTCCTGCGCGGCGACGCCGACGTGCTCGTCTCGACGACGATCATCGAGTCGGGGATCGACATCCCCCAGGCGAACACGCTGATCGTCGAGCGCTCCGACACGCTCGGCCTCTCCCAGCTCTACCAGATCCGCGGCCGCGTCGGCCGCTCGGACGCCACCTCGTTCGCGTACCTCTTCTATCCCGACGCGCGCGAGCTGACCCCTGAGGCACGGGCGCGGCTCGCCACGCTCGCCGACCACACCGAGCTCGGTGCCGGGTTCGCGATCGCGATGCGCGACCTCGAGATCCGCGGCGCGGGGGAGTTGCTCGGCGCGGAGCAGTCCGGCCATGTCGCCGCCGTCGGGTTCGAGCTCTACGTGGAGCTCCTGAACGAAGCGGTCGCAGAGCTGCAGGGACAGAAGCGCGTTGCAGCCCGGCCGGTGCGGGTGGACGCGCGCGTCGACGCGTACGTGCCGGCTGCGTACGTCGATTCCGAGGCGCTTCGCATCGACGTCCATCGCCGGCTCGCGCTCGCGGAGACGGAGGACGAGCTCCGCGAGCTACAGGCTGCGCTCGAGGACCGCTACGGGCCGTTGCCGGAGCCGGTCGAGAACCTCTTCCGGATCCAGGAGGCGAAGATCAAGATCGCGCTCCTCGGCGCCGACTATCTCGTGTTCCAGAGCGGGAAAGCGACCGTGGGGAGGCTGGTGCTCGGGTCGGGCGAATTGCGCGAGCTCCGCGACCGCGCGAAGACCGCCGTCTACGTCTCTTCTAAGCAGGAGGTAAGCATGCGAGGGCAGGAAGAAATAGCCCAAGCGGTGCAGCTTGTCGATGCTATCTTGGACGCGCGCCGAGCAGCCTGAGATCGCCTATCGCCGCTGCGGCGCTTCCCGCGACATCGACCTCACTGGATGGAAATGAAGACTCGCCTGCCCTTCCTGCTCTTGTCTCTTCTGCTCGTCGCGCTGCTCGCCGCTTGCGGCGGAGGCGGCGGCAACGGCAACGTTCCCGCAAGCGCGATCGCCACGGTCAACGGCACGCCGATCACGAAGGCGAGCTTCACCTCCCTGCTGACCGTCGCCTGTGCGCGCTACAAGGCTCAGGGCCAGCCTTGCCCGAAGGTCGGCACCCCCACCTATGCGTCACTCCGGGACTCGGCCGTCAAGTTCCTCGTGCAGCAAGAGGAGATGCAGCAGGAGGCAGACAAGCTGGGCGTGTCGGTGACGCAGAAGGACCTCGACAAGCAGGTCGCGCAGATCAAGAAGTCGTACTACCAGGGCAGCCAGAAGAAGCTTGACGCCGCGCTGAAGAAGGACGACATCACGCTCGCCCAGCTCGAGCAGTACGAGCTTCGGCCGAACCTGCTCGGCCAGGACCTCCAGAACAAGGTGACGGCGAACGTCAAGGTGTCGGACGCCGCGGCGCAGAAGTACTACGACGCGAACAAGTCGTCGTTCACGACGCCGAAGACGCGCGAGGTGCGGCACATCCTCGTCAGCGACAAGGGCCTCGCCGACACGATCGAGACGAAGCTGAAGAACGGAGCCAGCTTCGCCGCGCTCGCCAAGAAGTACTCGAAGGACACCGGCTCCGCGGCCCACGGCGGCAAGCTCTGTGTCGCCCACGGCGGCACGAGCGGGGCCTGCCAGCAGACGGTTCCGCCGTTCGACAAGGCCGCGTTCTCGCTCAAGACGAACGAGATCTCGCAGCCGGTGAAGAGCGTCTACGGCTACCACATCATTCAGGCGCTCGCCGCGGTCAAGCCCGCCCACACGCAGACCTTCACCGAGGTCAAGACCCAGATCGAGGCGAACCTCGCCTCGCAGCAGAAGCAGACGGCCTGGACGGCGTGGCTCGCGAAGATGGACAAGGACTTCAATAACAAGATCGCGTACCAGACGGGCTACCAGCCGGCGACGACCGCGACGACGACGACGCCTGCAGCACCGACGACCACTGGCTGACGTGGAGGGCCCCGCCGCCGAAGGCGGGGAGTCCCCGCTGGGCGTCGGCGGCTCTGCCGCCGGCGCTTCCAGCCTTAGCGAGGCCCTCCTCGAACTTCAGGCCCTGACCGAGCGCCTGCGCCGGGAGTGCCCGTGGGATCGGGAGCAGACGGCGGCCACGATCGTCCCGCACACGGTCGAGGAGTCGTACGAGGTCGCGGATGCAGCGCTCGCCGGCGACGACGAGAAGCTGCTCGACGAGCTCGGCGACCTGCTCTTCCAGGTCTACTTCCTCGCGCTACTGCTCGAGGAGCGAGGAGCCGGCGACCTCGCGCAGGTGGCACGCGGCGTGCACGAGAAGCTCGTGCGGCGGCATCCCCACGTCTTCGGCGACGTCGAGGCCAAGACAGCCGACCGTGTCCGCTCGAACTGGGAGCGGATCAAGGTCGAGCAGGAGGGCCGCGAGGGCATCTTCCACGACGTCGCCGAAGGGCTGCCCGGGCTGCTCTACGCGCGCAAGATCCAGCAGCGCGCGAAGGCCGTCGGCTTCGAGTACCCGGACCT
>DASXJG010000150.1:0-4988 GCA_036497525.1 Gaiellaceae bacterium | reverse complement strand
TGACCGGGGACATCCCGGCAGCCGCCGCGAACGCGGTCGTGATTCCGAAGGACAGGCTCGTCCACGCCGACGCCTCGCTCCAGGTTCATGTCGGCGGCCACTCGGCGCTCACGACGGCCACGAACAAGGCGACGCAGATCGCCTCGTCGCTCGGCGGCTACGCGCAGAGCGTCCAGTACCAGAGCGAGACCAAGGGCGGCGGAAGCTCGTTCCTCGCGCTGAAGGTGCCGGTCGGCAAGGCGCAGACCGCGATAGGAAGGCTCGCCGAGCTCGGCACGCTCGTCTCCCAGCAGGTCTCCACCCAGGATCTCCAGCAGACGCTGACCCGGCAGAACAACGGGATCGGCACGCTCCGGCGAGCGATCGCCGTCTACGAGCAGGCGCTCAAGAGCGGATCGCTCTCCCCGTCGCAGCGGATCGACGTCCAGATCAAGCTCGCCAACGCCCGGCACTCGGTGAAGCTGCTGCGCAAGGCGCGCGCCGGCACGATCCAATCCGGTGCAACGGCTGACATCTCGCTCACGCTGACGACGAGCAAGAGCTCGATCGTCGGCGGCGGAACCCACTCGAGCGGCCGCTTCGACCGGCTGCTCGGAGGAGCCGCGGGCTTCCTCGCGCTGGAGGGGATCATCGTCCTCTACGCGCTCGTCGTCCTCAGCCCGCTGCTCGTGCTCGGCGGCCTCGCGTGGGCGTTCCTGCGCGAGCGCCGCCGGCGCGACGAGAGGCGGCTACTCGCCTCCACCTGATCTGCTGGAATACGGGCGTGCTGCTCGGCGGAGAGCTCCCGGTCGGACACGAGATCGGCCTGATCGTGGTCGCGGGCGCCTTCATCGCCTTCGCCCTCGTCTCGGCGCTCGTCGTGCCCCGCTACAAGCCGGATTTCCCGGGGCCCACGGGTCTGAGCGTGTTCGCGATCGCGTCGATCGTCATGTTCGTGCTGATGCTTGCGGCCGTGAATTTTTTCGGATAGCCGCTGGGGAGCGCCGTCGCTAACCTGTCCGGACTTCGGAGAAGTGGCCGAGTGGCTGAAGGCGGCGCCCTGCTAAGGCGTTATGGGGCTGAATGGCTCCATCGAGGGTTCGAATCCCTCCTTCTCCGCTAGCGCAGCGCCCGCCGCGGGTCTGCGCCCACCCGCGGAGGGGTGGCAGAGCGGTCGAATGCGGCGGTCTCGAAAACCGTTATCCGTCGTTAGGCGGATCGAGGGTTCAAATCCCTCCCCCTCCGCTTGACTCAGCCGAGAGTGATTGGCGCGAGGGGATCTGGTCTCGGTGCGGGTCCGCCGAGGGGAGCCAGATCGGCCCGTTAGGGGCGGTGCGCGACGCCGCCGGTCGGATCACCTCGCTCGCGTGCTCGCGTAGGGCTGCGATGACCTCGCGCTCGTCGTTTGCGCGGGTGACGAGCGACCAGCACCAGAGCGGACATGGATTTACGACCGGCCGTGTACGTAGATTCGCGGGCAGCCTGTCGAAGTACCGCTTCGGCGACATAAGGACGGGCGCGTTGAGGCGGAGGACGTGGTCGTGGAACGCCGTGCCCGCAATCCCGCCGTCGTTGATGTGCACGAGTCGTGCGCCAGCCGCCTGGGCGAACTCGGTCGCGTAGTCGTTCCACGCTCGCCATGACGACAGATCGGCGTCGACGAGCACGCGGAGCTTGCCCGCCGAGACCGTCTTTCCCGATCGGCCGGCACGAGTGACGGCGAGTAGCGGCTCGGGCCATAGCAGCCGGAGGTCCAGATGTTCGTCATACGCCGGTGCCCACGCGATCGCCGCGTCGAGGCCGCCGTCGAGGACGCGCGCGATCTGGACGTGACTCGGCATGATCCACTCGTCGACGCGGATGTCGAGTTCCGGCGAGGTCGCGAGCTGGTCGGGAAGCCAGCTGACGTAGCCGACGCGGAGCGGACCTGAAGCTCCCGCGACGCGGCGCTGCGCGCGTGCTGCGAGGTCAAGAATCTCGCGGGCGTCGGGCAGGAGCATCCTCCCGGCCGCCGTCAGTTCGACGTGTCGGCGGTCGCGGACAAACAGCGCTGTGCCTAGGTCTACCTCGAGCGACTTGATCTGCTGTGAGAGCGACGGTGCGGCGATCCGTAGACGCTCCGCCGCTCGGGCGAAGTGAAGCTCCTCGGCCACTGCGACGAAGTAGCGAAGTTGCCGCAACTCCATGGTTCGCACCATACGCCGGTGTTAGGCAGCGCCTACCAGTGTGAGGAAATCGGTCGTGGCGGAGAGCTAGCTGCGGCCCGCACCCTGTCTGGGATGGAGGTGGCTTTCTACATACAGGAGGTGTCAGCTATGACCGCTACGGACTCAGGCGCAGTCCGCAGCACGAGCGTCGGGGAGGTCGACATGAGACTCGAGATCGACGTCATTCCGGTATCCGACGTCGATCAGTCCAAAGGGTTCTACGAGCGCTTGGGCTGGAGGCTCGACGACGACGTCGCGCCGATGGACGGGCTCCGGATCGTCCAGTTCACGCCCCCCGGCTCCGGGACGTCGATCACGTTCGGCCTGGGACTGACGACGGCCGCCCCCGGCTCTGCCGAAGGCGGGCTGGTCGTTTCCGACATCGAGGCTGCCCATGCGGAGCTCGTCGGGCGCGGCATCGAGGTGAGCGACATCTGGCACGGCCCGCCGTTCCCGGTCGAAGCGCGGCAGCCGGGTCCCGACCCCGAGCGCACCAGCTACGGGTCGTTCTTCTCCTTCGCCGATCCCGACGGCAATACGTGGCTGGCCCAGGAGGTCACGACTCGGCTCCCAGGCCGCATGAACGCCGCCGAGACGGGCTACGCGTCCGCCGCGGAGCTGGAGAGCGCGCTTCGGCGGGCCGAGGCTGCCCACCAGCGGTCGGGCCAAGACGAGGACTGGTCTTCCTGGTACGCCGCATACATGGTCGCCGAACAGGCGGGGACGGACCGGCCGACGTGACTGAGTTCCTCGTCGAGTTCGATCTCCAAGTCCCAGCGGGAACGCCGGAGTCCGAAGTCAGTGGGCGTGAGCAGGCCGAGTCGGCGGCTGCGACAAGATTGGCGGACGAGGGACATCTCGTCCGGCTGTGGAGATGGCCGCGAACCGACGACGGGGTAGCCGCCGTCGGCCTCTACCGAGCCGAGAGCTCGGCTCAGCTCGACGCTCTCCTCGCGGAGCTGCCGCTCGCCGACTGGCTGAGGGTCACGGTGACGCCGCTCCAACCGCATCCCAACGATCCGGTTCGCGGCAATGTCAATGGAAAACCGGCTTCCTGACCCTCGTCTGACGCGAGTCTTCCGCCTGGAGGCCACTCTCGGTGAGCCACTCGATCTCGGCGACACCCCTCGGGGCCGCCGGCGCATCGTGCCCGCGAGCGGGGGCACGTTCGCCGGTCCCGAGCTCAAGGGGGAGCTCCTGCCGGGCGCGAGCGCCGACTGGCAGATCGTCCTTCCGGACGGCACCACACTCGGCGACATCCGCCACACGCTCCTGACCGACGACGGCGCACTTCTCTATGTTCGGTCACGAGGTGTCCGCCACGGCAGCGCCGAAGTCATCGCGCGTCTCGGCCGCGGCGAGGACGTTGCCCCGAGCGAGTACACGTTCCGCACTTGGACCCGGATCGAGACCGCGTCCGCGCGGCTCGACTGGCTGAACAAAGGCGTCTTCATCAGCGTCGGCGGCCGCCGGCCTGAGAGCGTGATCTACGAGACCTATCTGGTCGCATGACGCCGGCGGCATCCGAAGCGCAGAAGGTCGCGATCGTCACCGGTGCCTCGAGGGGGATCGGCGCCGGCCTCACAAAGGCGTTCGTAGCCGCCGGTTACGCGGTCGTCGCGACCTCTCGTTCGATCGGCGCCTCCACCGAACCTGACGTCCTCGCGGTACCGGGCGACATCACCGATGCGGAGACCGCTCAGCGCGTGGCGGAGCAGGCACTTGATCGCTTCGGTCGCATCGACACGCTGGTCAACAACGCCGGACTCTTCATCGGCAAGCCGTTCATCGACTACACGCCTGACGACTATGCCGCGGTGACCGCCGTCAACCTCGGCGGGTTCTTCTACATCACCCAGCGCGCCGTCCGACAGATGGTCGATCAGGGCGGTGGCCATATCGTCAACGTGACGACCAGTCTCGTCGAACACGCTCGGAGCGCGTCTCCCTCGGCGCTTGCGTCCCTCACGAAGGGTGGACTGGACGCGGTTACGCGCTCGCTGGCCATCGAATATGCGGCGCGAGGCGTTCGGGTCAATGCGGTCTCGCTCGGAGTGATCAAGACGCCGATGCACGACCCCGCTTCATACGACGGCCTCGCTGCCGTCCACCCGCTCGGTCGCGCGGGCGAGATCGGCGACGTCGTCGACGGGGTTCTCTACCTGGAGCAGGCCACCTTCGTCACCGGGGAGATCCTCCATATCGACGGTGGCCAGGCGGCTGGGCATTGAGGCTAGGCTCAGCCGAAGGCGGCGTGAGCATCGATCCTGGTGGTAGAGGAGGAGACTTGATGGAGCCTTCGACAGATAGGCCGGACGCAGAGCTCGAGGCGTTCATCGAACGGTGTCATCGCGCACTCAGGCAGCACACCGGCGGTAACCCGCGGCCGTACCTCGAGCTGTGGTCACGCGCGGACGACGTTTCACTCATGGGCGGAGTCGGCGGCCACCAGGTCGGTATCAACGACGTGACCGAGCTTCTGACGGCAGCGGCCAAGACGCTCAACTACGAAACCTGGGATGCAGAGAACCTCGCCACGGGCTTCGACCAGTCGCTCGGGTTCACGGTCGAGCTCGAGCGGCTCACCCGGCAGATCGACGGCGAGACGGAGGAGATGTCGCTGAGGGCGACGACCGTCTACCGCCGAGAGGACGGCGCCTGGAAGGTGATCCATCGCCACGGCGACAGTCTCATGACCGTCGAAATCGACCCGGAAGGCAGACGCTGAACCCGCACTCGCTGCAGGTTAAAGCGAGCATCTTCGCGAACACTGAAGCTTCTCGGCCACGGCGACGAAGTAGC
>DASXJG010000149.1:0-8882 GCA_036497525.1 Gaiellaceae bacterium | reverse complement strand
AGGCCGCCACCACGCCGGCGGGGGGAGCCACGGCTCGCTCGTCGCGGGCGACTCGCTCGTCCCGCTCGTGACCGTCGGCCTCGAGGCGGAGCTGCGGCGGATCACGGACGTCGCTCCCGCCGTGCTCGAGCACTTCGGCGTGGCGGTGCCGGGTGCAATGGAGGCGCCGGCAGGTGTTCGCTGACGAGCGGGCCCGGATGGTCGACGTCCAGCTCTACCGGCGCGGGATCGCGGATGAGCGCGTGCTCGCAGCGATGGGACGCGTGCCGCGAGAGCTCTTCGTCCCGCCGGAGCTGCGCGCGGCAGCCTACTCCGATGCCGCGCTTCCGATCGGGGACGGGCAGACCATCTCCCAGCCGTACATGGTCGCGCTCATCTGCGAGCAGCTCGCGCTCCACGGGAGTGAGCGCGTGCTCGACGTGGGCACGGGCTCCGGCTACCAGGCCGCGGTCTTGGCCGAGCTGGCCGCCGAGGTGCACACCATCGAGCGGATCCCGGAGCTGGCAGAGCGGGCGAGCGAGACTCTCGCGGCGGCCGGGTACGGCGAGCGCGTTCATCTCCACGTGGGGGACGGCTCCCGGGGGGTCCCGGAGCACGCCCCGTTCGCCGCGATCGCCGTCGCTGCCGCCGCGCTCGAGCCGCCGCCCTCGCTCTACGAGCAGCTCGAGTCGCGCGGCCGCCTCGTCGTCCCGGTCGGCGGCGCCGGCGGGCAGTGGCTCGAGGTCGTCGTGCGGACACCGGAGGGGCCGGCCGTCCTGCGCAGCGTCCCCTGCCGCTTCGTCCCGCTCGTCGCCGGCCTGTGAGGCGTTTCTCGCACCCGCCGACGGGTGAGGAACGATGAAGACGATGGGGTCGCGGTCCGCCACGGAGCTGCTGCAGCTCCCCGTGCAGCTCTTCGGCATCGGCCTCGGCCGGCCGGTGGACCTGCTGCTCGACCCGGCGGCCTGGCGCGTGCTCGGCTTCGTCGTGCATTGCGGCGACGAGATCCTGCGCTTTCTGCCCTCGGCCGCCGCCGACCTGCACGAGGACGAGATCGCGGTGTCGTCGGCGCTCCTGCTGCTGGAGGACGTGGACTTCTACCGCAGCCGGGCGCGCTCGATGCGCGCGCTGGTCGGCGCCCCGGTGGCGAGCATGGGCTACGAGGTGGGCGAGCTGCGCGACGTTCTCGTTGCCGCCGCTGGAACGGTCGATGCTCTGCTCGTCGCGCAGGACGCGCAGATCCGGCGGATCGAGCCCGCCGGCGCGAGGATCGGGTATGTCGCCGCAGCCTGAGCTCCGGGAGGCGCTACCCTCGTCGGCGACCGTGGAACGCCCGGCCGCTCCCACCGTCCCTCCGGCGCGGCCACGCGTGCTCTCCTCGCTGCGCTCGCTTCGGAACTGGCAGCAGCTCGCGAAGTTCTGCGTGGTCGGCGCCGTCGGCTACCTCATCAACCTCGCCGTCTACGACGCGCTGCTGCACGCCGGGCTGCACTATCTGGTGGCTGCGACGTGCTCGTTCCTCGTCGCGGTGACGAGCAACTACACCTGGAACCGGATCTGGACGTTCCGCGAGCACCGCGGCCACATCGGCATCCAGGGGATGCGGTTCTTCCTCGTCTCGGTGGCGGCGCTGGGCGCGAACCTCGTCGTGCTCCACCTCCTCGTCACGTACGGGAACCTCGGGAAGCTCCTCGCGCAGGCCGTCGCGATCGTCCTCGTGACGCCGCTCAACTTCGTCGGCAACAAGCTCTGGTCGTTCCGCAGGGCGAAGGCCTGAGTAGCCTTCCCTCCGTGAGGGGTCGGCTCCTCGCACTCGCTCTCGTCGCGCTCGCCGCGTCCGTCTTCGCGTCGACTGCCCGCGCAGCCGGCACGAGCACCGACACCGCCCCCGTCTTCGACGGCAAGGGGCACCTCGTCCAGACGCCGTTCGTCCCGCATCGGCCGGGCGCTTCCCTCACGCAGGCCGAGGCGCTGCGGGACTTCGAGCGCTTTCCCAAGGTCGCGTCGTGGCTGTCCCGCTACCCGAAGTCCGGGCGCAGCGACGAGGAGACCTACGACGCGAAGACCGGCGAGTGGACGGTGAAGATCTGGTGGGGCGCCGCGGGGGAGATCGCCGAGGGGACGGTCATCGACGCGACCGGCAGCGTGGACGACGCGTGGACCGGGCCGCAGGTGGCGTGGGGGATGGCGCGCGGCTCGCCCGGGGCCTTCGGCGGCACGGCGATCAACAACCCCTGGGTCTGGGGCGCGTTCTGTCTCGTCTTCTTCGTCGGGCTCGCGGACTTTCGCCGGCTGCTCTCGCTCCGCAACCTCGACCTTCTCTTCCTCCTCTCGCCGACGGCATCGCTCTGGTTCTTCAACCACGGCGACGTCTTCACGGCGGTACCGCTCTTCTATCCGCTCCTCGTCTGGGTGGTGCTGCGCAGCCTGTGGATCGGCACCCGGAACCGCGGCACGCCGGGCATGCCGACGTGGCCGGTCTGGGTGCTGCTCGGCGCGACGATCTTCCTCGCCGGCTTCCGGATCGGGCTCAACATCGAGCGCTCCAACGTCATCGACGTCGGCTATTCGGGCGTGATCGGAGCCGAGCGGATCGTCAAGGGGGAGGCGCCGTGGGGGAACTTCCCGGTCGAGAAGCTGCCGAGCGGCAAGTCGCTCAGGCCGTGCGGCAAGGCCGACGCGTCCGGCGAGATCCGCGACCGGGTGCAAACCAACGGCCGCTGCGAGAGCGCGAATCCGGAAGGCGACACGTACGGCCCGGTCGCGTACGAGTCGTACATCCCCGGCTACCTCATCCTCGGCTGGAGCGGGAAGTGGGACACCTTGCCGGCGGCGCACTTCACCTCGATCGCCTTCGACCTCCTGACGATCCTCGGGCTCTGGCTCGTCGGACGGCGCTTCGGCGGGCAGCGGCTCGCCGCCGTGCTCGCGTTCGCGTGGGCGGCGTACCCGTTCACGCAGTACGTGTCCAACTCGAACACGAACGACGTGCTCATGCCGTGCTTCCTCGTCTGGGGCTTCTGGCTCGTCTCGAAACCCGCCGCCCGTGGCGTCTTCGCGGCGCTCTCGGGGTGGACGAAATTTGCCTCGTTGCTGGTCGCGCCCATGTGGCTGACGTATCCGGGAAGGAGACCGAGCCGGCGGTTCGCGCTCGGCTTCGCCGCGGCCACCCTCGCTGCCTTCTCGGTCCTGCTCCTGCAGCCGGACCCCTTCCACGAGGCCCACGTCTTCTGGACGCGCACGGTCGGCTTCCAGATCGGGCGCGCGGCGCCGTGGTCGCTCTGGGACTGGCGCCAGTACCACGCGCGCGGCCTCCCCGACCTCCACATCGTCCAGCGTGTCCTGCAGGTGCTGCTCGTAGCCGGTGCGATCGCCGCAGCCTTCTTCCCGCGCCGCAAGTCGCCGCTCCAGCTCGCCGCGCTCACCGCAGCGTTGCTCGCCGGCTTCGAGCTCGTCGTGACGTACTGGCTCTACACGTACATCCCGTGGTTCTATCCCTTCGCGGCGCTCGCCCTGCTCGCGCCGGCGGTCCCGCTCGCCCGGCTCGTGTCCGTCTCAGACCTGGATCCGGACGAGCTCGATCGCCTCGGCGCGCCCGGTGTCGGTGCACGCGAGGAGGACGCCCTCCAGCCGCACGTCGCCTTCGGCGGGCTCGAACCGGACGGGTAGGCGCGTCCGCATCCGCGAGATCGCGAGCTCCGAGCGGACACCGATCACCGAGTCGTGCGGTCCCGTCATCCCCGCGTCGGTCACGGCTGCCGTGCCGCCGGGCAGGACGCGGGCGTCGTTCGTCTGGATGTGCGTGTGCGTGCCGATCACCGCGGTGACGCGGCCGTCGAGCCAGGTCGCCATCGCGACCTTCTCGCTCGTCGCCTCTGCGTGGAAGTCGACGACGACGACCGGCGCCGCGGCTCGAGCCTCGTCGACGAGCTCGTCCACCATCTCCCACGGCGAGACCGGGGTCGAAAGAAAGAGCTGGCCGAGCAGGTTGAGGACGGCGACCCGGACGCCGTTCCGCGCCTCGACGACTGCGAGGCCGTGGCCCGGAGCCTGCGCGCCCGAGTTCGCGGGCCGGATCACGCGCTCGCTGCCGGCGAGGTAGGACGCGATCCCGCCGCGGCGGTAGGTGTGGTTCCCGAGCGTGACCACGTCCGCGCCGGAGGCGAGCAGCTTGTCGGCCAGCTTTGCCGTGATCCCCGCGCCGTCGGCCGCGTTCTCGCCGTTAACGATGGCGAGGTCGGCGTCGTAGCGCTCGCGCAGCGAGGTGAGGTGCTCCTCCACGGCGCGGCGACCCGGGACGCCGAAGACGTCCGCGAGGAAGAGGATCTTCAGGGCCGCGGTCCCTCTAGCCGGTCGGGAGGATCGGCGCGGTGCGGACTTCGATGGTCACGTGGTTGCCAGCGTCGTTCGTATAGCGAGCGAGTGCCTGCCGCTCGATCGCCGCGAGGTCGGCGACGCGGCCGAGTTTGGTGGCGCCGCTGACGACCGCCGTCCCGACCGTCAACGCCGGGTCGGCGACGAGCCGCGTCACGGTGACGAGGAGGGACGGAGCCGTCTGGGGCGCGATGTCGATCTGGGAGCCGTAGCGCTTGCCCTCGACCACGAACGGCCGGATCGCAGCGACCGTCCCGTCAACGGGCGAGTAGACGTCGCTGCCGACGGCCGCACCGACGTCGATCGCCGACGTCCCGCCTCCGCTCAGCTGGTACCAGCGAGGCGAGCCTCCGCCGCCGCCGAAGATCCCGTGCACCACCCGCTGCACGAGCCCCTCGTTCGCCTGGTGCCCGGCGGGCTTGAGCACGAGCGCCCCGTCCTGGGCGGCGTGATACCCGATCGCGGTGAGGCCGGCCTGGGCGACCGGAAGCTGCAGCCGGACCGGGCCGCGTTGCGCGAGGATCTCGGTTGTCGGCCGGGTCTGGGCGGCAGTGGCCAGGGTGCGGCTCGGGATGAGAGCCGACGTGCGCACCGTCCGTCCGCTGAACGCGGTCAGGCCGAGGGTTACGAGGAAGACCGCGGCGAGGAGGACGAGGAGCGCCATGCGGCGCGAGTGGCGCGCCGAGCGTGTGTGCCTGCGTTCCACCCGCCGCCTCCCCCCAGAGAGACGCGAGGACGGCATGTCGCGCGGCACCTTATCGCACCTCCGAGGCCTTTCCGAGAAGTCGAGCGCGAGATTGCCCCGGGTGGCGTGCGACGAGCCATCGCCGATGCCAGCTTTACCATCGCCGGGATGCCCCCCAAGCCCGTGCGGATCGTGATCCCACGCTGGGCGCAGCTGGTGTTGTTGCCACTGCTGCTGCTGCTCGTATGGACGGTGGCGGGAGTGGTGCGTCACGTGGTCTTCCTGTTCCTCGTGGCGCTGCTCATCGCCCTCCTCCTCAATCCGCTGGTGCGGGGTCTCGGACGAGCGTGGATCCCACGTGGAGCGGCGGTTGCGTTCGTCTATCTCGCATTCGCAGCGGTAGTCGCACTCGCGATCCTCGCTCTCGCCACGGTGGTCGTGCAGCAGACGCGCAGCGCGGCCCACCGAGTGGACACCTACTTTACGACCGAATCCGGACACCCCCGGCGCACGGGTGCCGAGCAGGATCTGGCCCGCCTCCAGCACTGGCTGAACCACCACCACCTGAGCAACGTCCACGTCCAGCGGCAGGGCGAGAAGTTCCTCAACCAGGTCGGGACGAAGGACGTCCAGAAGTACACGACGAGGGCGCTGCGCTGGGCCGAGGGTGCCGGGATCGCCGTGGTGACCCTCCTCTTCGACGCCTTCCTCGTCGTCGTGGTCTCTATCTACATGCTGCTCGGGATGCAGAGGCTGACCGACGCGGTCGACCGGCGCTTCCCGCCGCACGGTGACGGCGGTGGGCTGATTCACCGGATGGAGCGGGCGGTGGCGAGCTACGTCCGCGGCCAGTTCCTCGTCTCGCTGATCATCGGCGTCAGCGTCGGGGTGGGTCTCTGGATCCTCGACCTCGTCGGCCTCTTCCCGAACGGCGCGAAGTACGCGGCCGCGTTCGGGGCGTGGGCCGCCGTGACGGAGCTGATCCCCTATCTCGGGCCGTGGCTCGGGGCCGCACCGCCGGTGGTGTACGCGCTCGTCCAACACCCGATCTCCGCCCTCTGGGTGATCGCGCTGTTCTTCGGCATCCAGCAGTTCGAGGGGCATGTCGTCGTGCCGAACGTGCTCGGAAGCTCGCTCCGTCTCCACCCGCTGCTCGTGATCTTCGGCCTCCTCGCCGGCGGGGAGATCTACGGGTTCGCTGGGATTCTCGTCGCGCTGCCGCTGCTCGCGGCCGGCCGCGCCGCGTGGGAGTTCTTCTCCGAGCGGGTCGTGCTGCAGAGGTGGCCGGGGGACGGGTCGATCGACGAGATCGAGATCGACCTCGACGACGACGGCGGGACCGTCCCGCCCAAAACGCCCCCCGCGCCCGCTGCCTGAGCCCGAGCGGCGTACTCTTCCCGCAGATGAGCGCGTTCCCGGTCACCCGGCTGAGGCGGTTCCGCCGGACCGCTTCGCTGCGCGGGCTCGTGCGCGAGACGCGGCTCTCGCTCGACCAGTTCGTGATGCCGCTCTTCGTCGCGCCCGAGCCGCTCGCCAACGAGGCGCTGCCGGGGATGGCGCGCTTCGACATCGAGGGGCTGCTGCGCGAGGTGGAGGCGCTCACGGCGGGCGGCGTCGGCGCGGTGATGCTGTTCGGCGTCCCCGAGGTGAAGGACGAGGACGCGACCGGCGCGTGGGAGGAGGACGGCATCGTCCAGATCGCGCTGCGCGCGCTGCGGCCGCGTTTCCCGGACCTCGTCCTGCTCACCGACGTCTGCCTCTGCGAGTACACGTCGCACGGCCATTGCGGCGTAGTCGTCGACGGCGAGGTCGACAACGACCGGAGCCTCGAGCTCCTCGCGCGCACGGCGGTCAGCCACGCGGAGGCCGGCGCCGACGTCATCGCTCCGAGCGACATGATGGACGGCCGAGTCGCCGCGATCCGCGAGGCGCTCGACGACCACGGCCTGGAGAGGACGCCGATCCTCGCGTACTCCGCAAAGTACGCCTCCGCCTTCTACGGCCCGTTCCGCGAGGCGGCCGACAGCGCGCCCGCGTTCGGCGACAGGCGCGGCTACCAGATGGATCCGGCCAACCTTCGCGAGGCGCTGCGCGAGTGCAAGATCGACCTCGCGGAGGGAGCCGACGCGATCATGATCAAGCCGGCCCTGCCGTATCTCGACGTGATCCGCGCGGCGCGCGAGGCATTCCAGGCCCCGCTGGCCGCCTACAACGTCTCGGGCGAGTACGCGATGGTGAAGGCCGCCGCTCGCGCCGGCTGGCTCGACGAGCGCGCAGCAGCACTCGAGTCGCTGACCGCGATCAAGCGGGCCGGCGCCGACCTGATCGTCAGCTACTGGACGCGAGAGCTTCCCGCGTGGCTCTGACGGAGCGCTCGCAGCTCTATCGGCGCGCGCTCGAGCTGATCCCCGGCGGCGTGGACTCGCCGGTGCGGGCCATGCGCGCGGTGGGGCTCGACGAGCCGCTCTTCGTCCGCAGCGGCGACGGCGCGTATGTCGAGACCGAGGACGACCGCCGGCTGCTCGACTGGGTGATGTCCTGGGGGCCGCTCCTGTTCGGCCACGCCGACCCCGAGACGGTCGACGCGGTGCGCGAGGCAGCGCTGCGCGGCACGAGCTTCGGCGCGGCGACCGAGGCGGAGGTCGAGCTCGCGGGGGAGATCGTCGACGCGGTGCCGTCGGTCGAGAAGGTGCGGCTCGTCTCCTCCGGGACGGAGGCCGCGATGAGCGCGCTCCGGCTCGCGCGCGCGTTCACGAGGAAGGACCGGATCCTCAAGACGGCGGGCGGCTACCACGGCCACGCCGATGCGCTCCTCGCCGACGCCGGCTCGGGGCTCGCGACCCTCGGGATCCCCGCATCGCCCGGCGTCCCCACCGGAGCGGCCGCGGACACGGTCGTCGTCCCGTACAACGACCTGCACGCCGCCGCCGATGCGTTCATGCGCTACGGCGAGGGGCTGGCCGCGATCATCGTGGAGCCGGTCGCGGCGAACATGGGCGTCGTCCCGCCAGAGCCGGGCTATCTCGAGACGCTGCGCCGTCTCTGCGACGTCTCGGGCGCGCTGCTCGTCTTCGACGAGGTGATCACCGGATTCCGTGTGGCGCGGGGCGGCGCACAGGAGCGCTTCGGCGTCCTTCCCGACCTGACGGTGCTGGGGAAGATCGTCGGCGGCGGTCTGCCGCTCGCGGCGTTCGGCGGCCGGGCGGAGATCATGGACCTGCTCGCGCCGGCGGGCCCCGTCTACCAGGCCGGCACGCTCGCCGGCAACCCGCTCGCGACTGCGGCGGGCCTCTCGGTGCTGCGCCGTTTGCACGATCCGGCGGTCTACGACGAGCTCGAGCTGCGAGCCGCGCGGCTCGAGGGAGGGCTGGCCCCGCATGGCCGCGTGCAGCGGGTCGGCGCTCTCCTCACCCTTTTTATGGCGGACGGCCCGATCCGCAACTTCGAGGACGCGCAAACCTCCGACACCGAGCGGTACGGCGCGCTCTTCCGGCACATGCTCGACCAGGGTGTCTACCTCCCACCGTCCCAGTTCGAGGCGGTCTTTCCCTCCACCACCCACGGCGAGGAGGAGATCGAGCGGACGGTCGCCGCGGTGGCAAGCTTTGCTCGCTGACGTCTGGGAGACGATGGCCGGCGACGCGGCCGCGGAGAGCACGCTCTGGGAGGACTGCCTGCTGCCCGACGCCGAGCGCGACCCGGATCCCGTCTTCTCGCCGCTCGGCGAGGCCCGGTACGCGCTCGGGCTCGAGACGATCTACGAGGGCTACCTCGTCCACTACGGCCGGCCCCGCCTGTTCGTGCCGGCCGACGACGACACTGCGCTACTGCTCGGCGACTACCT